>JAPUDV010000014.1 GCA_027492875.1 Candidatus Competibacteraceae bacterium
TCCCGATGCCATACCACTACATCTTGTGGTCTCCACGGGAGATCTCATAGAGCCCTTAACCTTAAATAATATCCGCAAACCGCCGTTCGACCTTCTCGAAATACAACACGCCCGCCAGGAAAAACACCACCGCCACCGTAAAGGAAATCGACAATCCCACGACATCGAGCGGCCTACCCAGAAACGCCGCACGGAACCCTTCGATCAAACCGGCCATCGGGTTCAGATGAAACAGCCAGCGCCAGCCTTCCGGCACCAAACTGGCCGGATAAACCACCGGCGTCACGAACATCCACAACTGGATCAGGAACGGAATCACGTAGCGGAAATCGCGGTAGGCCACGGTCAACGCCGACAGCAACGTCCCCACCCCCAGCGCGGTGAAGATCACCGCCAGCACCAATGCCGGCGCCAGCAGCAGGTTCGCGCTCCACCCCACCCCATAGGCCAACATCAGCAGCAGCAGGATCGCTGCCGAAATCGCGAAATCCACCAGCCCCGCCCCCACCGACGCCAGCGGGATGATCAGCCTCGGGAAATAAACCTTGCTGACCAGGTTGGCCGAACCCACCAGCGAGCCGCTGGAATTACCGATGGCGTTGGCGAAAAAGGTCCACGGGAGCAGCGCCGCGTACACGAACACCGGATACGGGAGCCCGTCCGAGGGCATCTTCGCCAGCCGGCCGAAAAAGATCGAAAACACCACCATGGTCATGACCGGCTGAATCACCGCCCAAGCCACGCCCAACACGGTCTGCTTGTAGCGCACCTTGATGTCGCGCTGGGTCAATACCCACAATAACTCCCGGTAGGCCCACAGCTCCCGCACATCGAGCGTGCGCCAACCCCGCCGCCGCGATTCGATCACCGTGAGGTGCTCGTGGCCGAAATAATGCTCTTGGAGAGTTTCAGAATGATCGTTCATTGGAGCCCGTCAGATCGTTCAGGATGTCCTTTTACTTACCCAGCCAAGCAACGAGCGGACACAGTCTCCGACGCCGATTCATGGCTACTCTCCACCAGTGCAACGTCAGGTCGCGCTAACCTGACGGCTGCCTCTAACCACGATTTACCAGTAGTACCTTGGCGTAAAACCGGGTCGATTTTTGATCTCCATGACCTGCTCCCCCACCCCCAGCACCACCAAACCCGAGTTATAACCGAATCTGGTGTACGGGCGGGTTGAAGGAAGGCGGCGTACCCGCTCTTCTATTTCCGACATGACATTGCCTCCCTCACTTCCTTCTCACTTTAACCAGTCAAACAAATCCCGGTTCTCCCGCACCCAATGGATCAACTGGCGAACGCCGTCCTTAACATCGATCTGGGGTCGCCAGTCGAGCAGCCGCTCGGCCTTGGCCAAATTGCAGACGAACACCGGCTGGTCACCCGGTCGCCAGCCGCTCCAGCGCAACGGGATTTGAAGACCCAACTCCGCTTCCAGATAACCCAGCAGTTCCAGCAGCGACATCGTATTCCCCGACCCGCCGCCGATATTGAACGCTTGGCCGCTGGCCCGGTCCCGGTGCAGATACGCCGCCTCGTAGGCCCGCGCCAGATCGTCCACCTGCAACACGTCGCGGATCTGCTTGCCGTCACCGTAAATGGTGATCGTCTTACCCAGCACCGCCGCAATGGTGAACCACGCCACCCAGCCCTGATCTTCAATGCCGAATTGCCGGGTGCCGTAGATGCACGACTGGCGGAAAGTGACCGTCTTCAGCCCATAGATCCGGGAGTAATCGATGGCGTACTGGTCGGCCGTGCCCTTGGAACATCCATAGGGCGAATGGAAGTCCAGCAATTGCCGTTCGTCCACACCGGCGCGCAGGTCGCGGTATTCGTAGCGGCCGTTGCGCTCCACGACGCCCACCTCCTCCATCTTGCCGTACACCTTGTTGGTCGAGGCGTTGATGAAGAAGCTCTCCGGGCTGAGCCGGCGCACTGCGTCCAGCACGTTGAAGGCGCCGAAGGCGTTGATCTCGAAGTCCTCGCGCGGGTCGGTCACCGAGGTGGTCACCGCCACTTGGGCCGCCAGATGCAGCACCACGTCGGGCCGGATATCGCCGACGATGCGATCCACCGCCGCCGGGTCGCGAATGTCGGCCCGCTCGAAGCGGAGCGCAGTTCGTTCCCGCAACCAGCGCAAATTATCCTCGGTGCCCCGCCGGGACAGGTTGTCCAGAATGACGACCGTCCAGCCCTGCTCCGCGAAGTAGCGCGCCGCGTTGACGCCGATGAAGCCGGCCCCGCCAGTGATCAGGATGGTTTTGCTGTAAGGGGTATCTTTACTCATGAAGAATCACCGGACCAGATGAGGAAAAATTCGGTCGAATGCGTTCCAGAACACCGCTTCCGCCTTTGCTCGCGTGTAGTGTTGTTCCACTCGCTGACGCGCGCCGGAGGCCAGCAGCGTCCGCAACGCGCGATCCGCCACGATCCGCGTCAGGGCCGACACCATGTCGCCTGCGTCGAAATCAACCAGAAAGCCGGTCTCGCCGTCGATGACAAACTCTTCCGGCCCCCCACAGCGGGTGGATACCACCGGACAACCGCAGGCCATCGCTTCGAGCGCGGCAATGCACAGCCCTTCCTGATGGGAAGGCAGCGCGAACACGTCGAGCGTTCGCAAACGATCACGCAAATCGGGGCGCGACAGGTAGGGCAGAAACTCTATCTGGCCCCCCAGCCCGAGCGTGCGAACCCGGCTACGCACCGCTTCGTCGGGCGTCCCGCCGATCAGCAGCGCAGTCACCTTGGCACCCTCCTGTCCGACGTGCGCCAAGGCCGCCAGCAGCAACTCCAGATTCTTACGCGGGTCGTCCAGCCGACCGGAAAAACCGATCCGCCCCGGCACCACGGCCTCGGGCCGCGCCGAAAAGAAATCCGCATCCACCGGCATTGGCAGCACCCCGGCGGTAACTGAAGCACCGGCGATCCCATTCAGGGCTCGGCGAGTGTATTCGCTCAACGCTAAGATCGAACCCGCGCCCAATACCCGCCGCTCCTGCCAGCGTAGCACCGGAGTATTCACCACGCAGTCGAGCGCTTTTCGCAACCACGGGAAGCGCGCCACCCGATCCTTGCGATCCCCTTGCCAGTCGGTCGCCACCCAAGCCAGGAATGGCCGTCCGGTCTGCTGGTAGGGCGTGGCCGCCAGCGCGTTGCCCGCCACCGCCACATGGGCCGCGCACGATGCCATCACCCGCCGCCAATGCGTCGTCGCCAGGTAATGGGTAAATTCCAGTTCGGGCAGCCAAGCACCGATGGCATGAGTTTCATAATCCTCCAACCCGCGCCGGGTCTCCATACCCACCCGATTGCGCAATAGCCGAAAGCTCGGCACCGACAGATACGGCGACACGCTGTACGGTTCGTAATGGGCCAGCACCGGTTCAAACCCCCTGTCCCGCAGCGTGTGGGCAACGAAACCGGCCATGGCCGGTACCCCGCCGCTGACCGGGGTGATGGTGGAAATCAATACCCGAGGCTGACTCATCCGTCGGTGCCCCACGCCTCGCGCCCTACCCGTCGCGCCCAGCGCCGCGCCCAGTGCTCTCGACCACCCGCCGCCGCACCCGGCGCCGATAACCGTTCCAGCCAGTCCCGCACCGGGGTCTGAAAACCGGTTTTGGGCCGGTCCACGATCTCGGCCGGCAAGGGCTGGCTCGGACTCCGCCCCAGCAGGATTTTTCCACATGATCCCCGCGTCATCGCCAGCGCCGGCGCCAGTCGTCGCAGAACCTCGGCGTCCACCAGCGGCGTGCGGATTTCCAGAGAATGCGCCATGCCCGCCCAATCCGCGTCGCGCAGCAACTGATTGCGCAGGTACAGCGCCGCTTCCAGCGCCGCCACCCGGCCGAACGGCGTTCCCGGATCCGGCTCCAGCGCCGCGCCGATGTGGCGCAACGGCCGCAGTTGCCGCAAACCCTCGCGCGCCCGTTCTGCCCCCAGCAGTTCCGGCAACTCCCACGGCATGAACAACCCTCGCCGCAGCAGGTAGGCGCCCGGATAGTCGCCGCCGTATTCCAGCAGGCTCAGTGCCTTGGGCGTAAGGCGTGGGGCGTAAGGCGCGAGAAGCGAACAGCCCAGACGGCGCAGCGCACGGCCCAGACCGGGAACGCGCGCCGGTGGACCCAGCCAGCGGACCCAGCGCGGGATGTCTCGAAACGAGGGATAGCCACCGAACAACTCATCGCCGCCCAGGCCGGACATCGCCACCTTCAGCCCCTGCTCGCGCGCCGCCTTGCTGACGAACCAGGTGTTAATGCCGTCGATGCTCGGCTGATCCATCGCATCCAAAATCAACGGCAGATCAGCGCGGAATTCCGCCTCCTCCACCACTCGCGTGACGTGTCGGGCGTCGTAGCGCGCCGCCACCCGCTCCGCCAGCGGCGCCTCGTCATCCGGCTGGCCCCGGAATTCGGCGAATGCCAGGGTTACAGTCTGGATCTCCGTCTGCCCGGCATCGCGCATCAAACCCAACAGCGCGCCGGAATCCACCCCCGCCGACAGAAACACCCCCACCGGCACATCGGCCACCACATGATGGCGGACCGAATCCAGCAACGCCTCCCGCACCCGCGCTTGCAGCGCCTCCGCATCGAGCCGGGCCGGCTCGAGCGCCGCCCGTCCGAACTCGCGCGCAATGGAACAATAGGGTTTTGGTTCACCCGGCCCCACCTCGTCGACCCACAGGGTACAACCGGCCGGCAGGGTACGGATGTCGCGATAAAAGGTGTACGGCTCCGGCACGCTGCCGAACAGATAGAACCCGACCTCACCCGCCGGGTCCGACTCGCTCGAAATCGCGCCGCCGATCCGCAGCGCCTTCACCTGCGACGCGAAGCGCAGGGTCCGGCCATCGCTGGCGTAATACAGCGGCTTGATGCCGTAGGGATCGCGCGCCAGCAGTAGCGCTCGCCGCCGGGCGTCCCACAGCGCGAAGGCGAACATCCCCCGCAGTGCGCCCACCATCGCCTCGCCCCGTTCCGCGTACAGATGCAGCAACACCTCGGTGTCCGAGTCGGACTGGAAGATCTGGCCGCGCGCTTCCAACTCGCGCCGCAGAGCCCGGTAGTTGTAGATCTCGCCGTTGAAGGTCACCACCAGCCCGCCGTCGGCGCTGGCCATCGGTTGTGCCCCACGCTCGGACAGGTCGATGATTGCCAGTCGCCGGTGCGCCAATCCCAGCCGGCCGTCGGCGGCATACCACTCCCCCGTCCCGTCCGGCCCGCGCGCCGTCATGTGGTCGCGAATGCGGCGCAGCTCCGCCCGCTCCACCACGGGCGCCGCGTCACGATGGGCAAAAATTCCGGCGATTCCGCACATGGGGATCAGGTGTCAGGCACCGAGCGCTTCCCTGCTTCCGTCTCGCGCCCCAAGCTCACAGCGCCTCCACCTCGATCGAATCCCCGTAAGTCTCGATCCCCAGCCATTCCGCCACCTTCCGCGCCCGCGCATCGATCATCGGCAAAATCACGATCAGCCGGTTGGCGGTCTGCGGGTGCCGCTTTTCGTAAAACCGTGCCGTGCGTTCGAAGATATACATGCCGGCCTTATCGATGGACGACTTCAACTCGCAGATCAGCAGCAACCCGTTCTTGACGATCACATCCAGCTCCACCTGATCCGGCCGCCCGAATACCTCGCCCGCGTCATCGTACTCAGTGACGTTCAGCACCTGCACGCCGAAGTTCTCTTCCAGAATTCTGCTCCTCCCACTTGCGGGTCTGTTCCTCCCGGTCGCGGCGCAGTTCGTTCAGCAAGGCGTAAAACCGGTCCTCGGTTTCCGGGCGCCCGGCATATTCCCGTCGCGTCAGTTCCAGAATGTAGGCGCGAAAATCCGGGTCTTCCCGCAGCCAACCCGGCAATTCCCGCTTGAGCGTCTCTTTCAGGGATTCCACATCCATTTTCGTCTCCGTCCGTCCCGGCGCAACATCATGACCCCTCGACCAGCCCGCTCAGCAAGGCGTCGAAATAGGCGATGGTCCGGCGCAGCCCTTCTTCCAGATGAACCACCGGTTCCCAACCGCCCAACACCGATTTCGCCAAGCTGATATCCGGCTTGCGCTGCAGTGGATCGTCGCTGGGCAGCGGCTGGTAACCCAGCACCGAACGCGAACCGGTCAGTTCGATCACCTTCTCCGCCAGCTCCCGGATGGTGAACTCGCCCGGATTGCCCAGATTGATCGGACCGGTGCACTCGTCCGGGGTATCCATCAGCCGTAGCAAGCCTTCGATCAGATCGTCCACGAAACAGAACGAGCGGGTCTGGCTGCCCTCGCCGTAGAGGGCGAGCGGCTCGTTTCTCAGCGCCTGCACGATGAAATTGGAAACCACCCGGCCATCGTTGGGATGCATGCGCGGACCGTAGGTGTTGAAGATGCGCGCCACCTTGATATTCAACCCGTGCTGGCGGCGGTAATCGAAAAACAGCGTTTCGGCGCAGCGTTTGCCCTCGTCGTAGCAACTGCGCCGACCGATCGGATTGACGTGGCCCCAGTAGTCCTCCCGCTGCGGATGCACCTCCGGGTCGCCGTACACCTCGCTGGTGGAGGCTTGCAGGATCCTGGCCTTCACCCGCTTGGCCAGCCCCAGCATGTTGATCGCCCCATGCACGCTGGTCTTGGTGGTCTGCACTGGATCGAACTGGTAGTGAACCGGCGAGGCCGGACACGCCAAGTTGAAAATCTCGTCCACCTCCACATACAGCGCAAAGGTGACGTCGTGCCGCATCAACTCGAAATGCGGGTTATCCAGAATGTGCAGCAAGTTGTCCTTGGCGCCCGTGTAAAAGTTGTCCACGCAGAGTACGTCGTGCCCGGCGGCCAGCAGCCGCTCGCACAGATGGGAGCCGAGGAAACCGGCACCGCCGGTGACTAGAACACGTTTGCGAAGGGTAGGTTTCATGTCGGGTTCGGGTTCGGGGTTCGGGGTTGGAGGTCTGCACCCTTCACTCGCCACTTTCACTCACTCGCCCGTTGACTTCCCGTTGCAGGGAGCCGATTTCCTCGCGCAGCCGCTCGTACTCGACTTGCTTGTGCTTGAGGAAACGGACGGCGATGCTCGTTTTCTGTTCGATGCCCCGTGGGGTGATAAGGTAGGCGTAGGCGCGCTTGTTCTGGCTGTTTCTGAAGTTCTGGATCTCGATCCAGCCCTTGTCGATCAGCGCCCGGAGGCAGTAGTGCGTCTTACCCAGACTGATGCCAAGCTGTCGGGCGAGCGAGCGCTGGCTTAGCGTGGGGTCGGCTTCGAGCAGACGCAGGATCTTGAGATGAACGTCGTCCACCAAAATGCGGTCTTGAATGAAAAGCAGTTGGGATGCGGACACGCTACCGCCCTGCCGTATCGGGTGCGGCATCGCGGCGAATCGATGGAAAAGCGCGTGTTCAAAAGATGAACAGTGATCTTAGCACGATAACACTGTTTCTAAATAGATACAAGCACGCCGCGCCCACCCAAGGGAAATTCACCCGGTCGGTGTCTTGCACTTTGCGCGGGCCTGCAGAATAGTGCAGCCCGATCACCCACACACAGAAACCTGATGATGAACGCCACCGCTCGAACCCATTCCGCCGCTGGCTGCTGGCTTGCCGTCTTCAGCAAGCCGCGCCGGGAGGCGGAAGCCGCCGACCAACTGACGCGCCAAGAACTCACGGTATTCCTGCCACAAGTCCGCGTCCGGCGCCGGCTGCGCGGCCAATGGCGCGACGTGATCGAGCCGATGTTCCCGCGCTATCTGTTTTTGTGGGCCGTGCCGGGCCAAGACGATCTGCGGCCGGTGCGCTCGACCCACGGCGTGGTCGGCCTGGTCCGGTTCGGCGGCGAGTTGCGGCCGGTGCCCGAACCGGTGATCGCCGAACTGCGGCGGATCTGTGGGGAGGGCGTGCTGGACCTGCCGTCGCCGCTGGTCCCCGGTTCGCGGGTGCGGATCCTGACCGGCCCGTTCGCCGGCCACGAGGCGGAACTGCTACACACGGACGGCGAGCACCGGGCTCGGGTGCTGCTGGAACTGCTCGGACGGCCGAACGCGCTGGCGTTCCCGCTGGATGCGCTGGCGCCGGCCGAAACCCCTTAGCCGCCGCAACCGCCCGCCATCGGCTCGCTCAATACCACCAGAAAATCATCGATAACGACACCAGCGCCACGACTCCGTTCAGTGGCAGCCCGATCCGCAGATAATCGGAGAAGCGGTAGCCACCCGGCCCGTATACCATCAGGTTGGTCTGATAGCCGATCGGCGTGGAGAATTCGGCCGAGGCCGCCATCATGATCGCTAACGCGAACGGCACGATGCTCACGTCCAAATCCGCCGTCACCGCCTGGGCGATCGGGAACATCAGCAGCGCCGCCGCGTTGTTGTTGATCACGGCGGTAAACAGCACCGTCACCAGGTAGATCATCACCAGGTTCAGGGCCGGCGAATCCCCCGCCAGCCCCAGCATCGCCGTCGCCACCGCCAAGGCCAGCCCGGTGCTTTGCAGCGCCGCGCCGATGCCGAACGCCGCCGCGATCACCAGCAACACCGACCAGTCGATGCTTTGCCGGGCGCCGGCGACACTGACGCAACGGGTCAGCACCATCAGCGCCGCCGCCGTCAGCGCCGCCTCGAACATGCCCACCAGATCCAGCCCCGCCGCCAACACCATCGCCACCAGGATACCGAGCGCCAGCAAGGCCCGCTCGTGCCGCAACGGCGTCGAATCGGGTACCGGGCTGACCAGAAAGAAATCCCGACTGTTGCGATGCCCTTCCAGAAAGCCGACCCCGGCCTCGACCAGCAGGATATCGCCGGGCTGCAACATGATGTCGCCGATCTTGCCGCGCAGCCGCTCGCCGTTGCGCGCTACCGCGATCACCACCGCCTTGTAACGGTTGCGAAACCGGCCGTCGCGGATGCTGCGCCCGATCAGCGGGCAGGTGTTCGAGACCACCGCCTCGACCAGCAATCGGTCGCTACGCCGCTCGGTCAGTTTGAACACCTGATTCGAAGCCGGGGTCAGGCCACGGATGCGTTGCAGATCCACCACCGAATCGACCACGCCGACGAAGACCAGCCGGTCCCCGGCCTGCAAGGTTTCCCGGGGCGACACCGCCGGCAGCACCGCGCCGTCGCGGTCGATTTCCATCAGATAGCAATCGGGCAGATGCCGCAGGCCGGCAGTCTCAATAGTCTTGCCCGCCAGGGGACCGTCCGGATCGACCAGCATCTCCAGGGTATAACGACGCGGGTCGTCGTTCGGCGACACCGCCGGCTGCCGGTCCGGCAACAGCCAGCGGCTGGTCAGAACGATGAACGCCACGCCAGCGATCGCGACCGGCAGGCCGATGGGCATAATGCTAAACATGCCCAGTTGGATATTGGCCCGCTCGATCAGCAGACCGTTCACCACCAGGTTGGTGCTGGTGCCGATCAGGGTGCAGGTACCACCCAGGATCGCCGCGTAGCTCAGCGGCAGCATGAGCTTGGAGACCGGCAGCCGGTGCTTGCGCGCCCATTCGCCCACGCCCGGAATCATCATCGCCACCAAGGGCGTGTTATTCAGAAAGGCGCTGAGCAAGGTCACGGGCACCATCAGGCGTAACTGCGCCTGGAACAGCGACTCCGGCCGGCCCAGAATCCGCTGCGCCAGCCACTGCGCCCCACCGGTCTCGCGCAGCCCGGCCACCACCACATACAGCGCCCCGACCGTGATCACACCCTGGTTGGCCAAACCCTCGAACGCCTTCGCCGCCGGCACGATCCCCACCAGCACCAGCAGCATCAGCCCCCCCAGGAACAACATGTCCGGCGCCACCCGCGTGGTCGCCAGAACCCCCAGCAACGCCAGAATCAAACCACCAGTAAACCAGGCTTCCCACCCCATGGCATTTTACCTCCGTCGATCAGGCGCCGCGCAGGATGCGCCGCTCGCTCAGATAAGTCAGCACCTGGTCCACGCACTCCTCGACCGGAACCCGCTCGGTATCGATGACCAGTTCCGGCCGCTCCGGCGCTTCGTAGGGCGAGTCGATGCCGGTGAAATCCTTGATGACCCCGGCGCGGGCCTTGGCATACAAGCCCTTGGGATCGCGCTGCTCGCAGGCTTCCAGCGAGGCATGGACATGCATCTCGATGAACTCTCCGTCCGGCAGTAGCGCCCGAACCATCGCCCGGTCGGCGCGAAACGGCGAGATGAAGGCGGTCACCACGATCAGCCCGGCATCGGCGAACAGCGCCGCCACCTCGCCAATCCGGCGAATGTTCTCGACCCGGTCGTCCTTGGAGAAACCCAAATCCTGGTTCAATCCGTGACGGACGTTGTCGCCGTCCAGCAGGTAGCTGTGATAGCCGCGCTGGTACAAGCGCTGCTCCAGGGCGTTGGCCAAGGTCGATTTGCCCGAGCCCGACAGGCCGGTCAGCCAAATCACGCAGGGCCGCTGCGCCTTCTGGTTGGCCCGCTGCGCCTTGCCGATGCGGTGCTCGTGCCAGACCACATTGCGCGATTTGTCGATCAGGGCCTGGGTTACCGGGCGCACGATCATGCCCGCGCCGACCGTGGCGTTGCTGATCCGGTCGATGACGATGAAGCCGCCGGTGCCAGGGCTCTCCTCGTAAGCATCGAAGGGCACCGGCTGATTCAGACTGAAGCGGCAATAGCCGATTTCGTTCAGACCCAGTTCCTCGACGCGCTGGTGCTCCAGGGTATTGACGTCGATGCGGTGGTGCAGCACGGTCGGGGTGGCCGGCAGCAGCCGGGTGGCCAGCTTGATGTCATACTGGCGACCCGGCAGCAACGGCGCGTCCGCCATCCACACCACGCGAGCGTCGAACTCCTCGGCGACCGCCGGCAAGCGGTCGGGGTGAACCAGTAGATCGCCGCGACCAACATCGATTTCGTCGGCGAGCGTCAAGGTCACCGCCTGGCCGGCGATGGCCTCGGGCAAGTTGCCGTCGGCGGTCACGATGGTCGCCACCCGGCTGCGCCGTCCCGAAGGGAGCGCCACGACTTCGTCGCCCGGCCGCACCACGCCGGCGGCGAGGGTGCCGCAGAAACCGCGAAAATCCAGATGGGGCCGGTTGACATACTGCACCGGAAAGCGGAAATCGCGCAGGTTGCGGTCGGCGGCGAC
Source organism: Candidatus Competibacteraceae bacterium (assembly GCA_027492875.1). Taxonomy (GTDB): domain Bacteria; phylum Pseudomonadota; class Gammaproteobacteria; order Competibacterales; family Competibacteraceae; genus Competibacter. The sequence continues at coordinate 11,116 of JAPUDV010000014.1, forward strand.
CTCGATCTGTTCCAGTTCCCGCAGCAAAGTCGGTCCTTCGTACCAAGGCATGGCGGCGGACGGTTGCGCCACGTTATCGCCGCGCAGCGCCGATACCGGCACGCAGCGCACATCCTTGACCCCCAGCTTGGCCACGAACTCCAGGTACTCGTCGCAAATCCGCGCGAACACCACCGGGTCGTAGCCGACCAGATCCATCTTGTTGACCGCCAGCAGCAGATGGCGAATGCCGAGCAGGGAGACGATGAAACTGTGGCGGCGGGTCTGGGTTTGCACACCCTTGCGGGCATCGACCAGCAGGATGGCCAGTTGTGCGGTCGAGGCGCCGGTGGCCATGTTGCGGGTGTACTGCTCGTGGCCCGGCGTGTCGGCGATGATGAACTTGCGCTGGTCGGTGGAGAAATAGCGGTAGGCAACATCGATGGTGATGCCCTGCTCGCGCTCCGACTGCAAGCCATCGACCAGCAGGGCCAGATCCAGCTCTTCACCCGTGGTTCCGTACTTGGTGGTATCGCGGCGCACGGCGGCGAGCTGATCCTCGTAGATCAACTGGGTGTCGTACAGCAGGCGACCGATCAGGGTGCTTTTGCCGTCGTCGACGCTGCCGCAGGTGATGAAGCGCAGCAGATCCTTGCGTTCGTGGGTTTCCAGATAAGCCTGGATGTCGGTTTCGAGGAGGGACATCTTAAAAGTACCCTTGCCGCTTCTTCTCTTCCATCGAGCCGGCGGCGTCGTGGTCGATCAGGCGGCCCTGGCGTTCGGAATGGCGGGCGAGCAGCATTTCCTGAATGATTTCGGGCAGGGTGGTGGCGTGCGAGCGGATGGCGCCAGTCAATGGATAGCAGCCCAGGGTACGGAACCGCACCCACTCCCGCTTCGGCGTCTCGCCCGGCTCCAAGGGCATGCGCCCATCGTCGACCATGATCAAGGTTCCGTCGCGCTCCACCACCGGTCGTTCGGCGGCGAGATACAGAGGCACAATCGGAATATTTTCCAGGTAGATGTACTGCCAGACATCCAGCTCGGTCCAGTTGGAGAGCGGAAACACGCGGATGCTCTCGCCCCGGTGTACCCGGCCGTTGAACAGGTTCCACAGTTCGGGACGCTGGTTCTTGGGATCCCAGCGGTGGTTGCGGTCGCGGAACGAGTAAACCCGTTCCTTGGCTCGCGAGCGCTCCTCGTCGCGGCGGGCGCCACCGAAGGCGGCGTCGAAGCCGTACCGCTCCAGCGCCTGTTTCAGCGCCTGGGTCTTCATCACGTCGGTATGCACCCGCGAGCCGTGGGTGAACGGATTGATGCCCTGACGCATGCCCTCTTCGTTGACATGGACGATCAGTTCCAACCCCAGCCGGCGGATCTGCTCGTCGCGAAAACGAATCATCTCCTGGAACTTCCAGGTGGTATCGACATGCAGTAGCGGAAACGGCGGCTTGCCGGGGTAAAACGCCTTCAGGGCCAAGTGCAGCATCACCGCCGAATCCTTGCCGATCGAGTACAGCATCACCGGTTTTTCAAACTCGGCGGCGACCTCGCGGATAATGTGGATGCTTTCGGCTTCGAGTTGCTTTAGATGCGTCGGTTTGTAAGGGTCCATGGATCCAGGATCGCGGGTTCTGAACGGCATCAAGGCCGCGCCATGCCGAATCATGGGATGGCGCGACGTAAAAGCGCGCCATTTTGGGCTCTCGGAAAGCTACCGTCAACGCGGCCGGCAACACTTCCCGGCATTCCCGCCTCCGGCCTCTGTCCCCTGTCAACCCAATTCCGCCAGCAGCCAGTCGATCATGTGCCCGGCCTGGACGCGGTAGCCGCCGCCGAACAGGTTGAGATGGTTGAGTATGTGATACAGGTTGTACAGGGTCCGCCGTTGCGGGTAGCCAACATCCAGCGGCAGCGCTTCCTGGTAAGCCGCGTAAAAGCGTTCCGGAAAGCCACCGAACAACTCGGTCATCGCCAGATCCGCCTCGCGGTCGCCGTAGTAGCAGGCCGGATCGAAAATGACCGGCTCCCCGTCCACCGTGCAGCCGGCGTTGCCGCTCCACAAATCGCCGTGCAGCAACGCCGGCGCCGGCCGGTAAGCGACGAACAGCCCTTCGAACCGCGCCAGCAGTTGCTCGCCCCGCCGCCGCAGTTCGCCCCCATGGCCGTTGCGGGCGGCCCGTTCCAACTGCAAGCCGAGCCGTCGCTCGCGCCAGAAGGCGATCCAATCATCGCTGCGATCATTGGGCTGGGGTGTCAAGCCGATGGCATTGTCCCGACGCCAGCCGAAAAAAGGTTGGGGAATCCGGTGCAGCGCCGCCAAGCGGCGGCCCAGCATCTCCAGTCCCCGTGTTCCACCCCGACCCAGCGGCAGGTACTCCAGCACCAGAAAGGCCAGACCGGCGGCGACGCCGTGAGCCACCGGCGGGGGAACTCGCACGGTTCCAGTCGCGGCCAGCTCCATCAGACCGGCAGCCTCCGCCTCGAACATGCTCTGGGCGACGGTGGCGCTATTGGTTTTGACGAAAAAATCCCGCTCGCCGTCTCCGACCCGCCAAGCCTGATTGATGCAGCCGCCACCGAGCGGCTGGCGTTGCCGGGCGATGAAGCGCCGGTCAGTCATCGCGCCGACGCGCTGCTCCAAGACATTCCAGAAATGTTCGGGATTCAAGAGGATCAAGCAGGGAAAAGCTTCAGGGAACAGCGTTCAGGGAACAGGGGAAAACAGGCAACTCTTCGACCCGATCCTTGTCCTCCGAACCTTGAAACCTGAATTCCTCCGGCAATCGCACTTCCATGGCGATCGGCAGATGATCCGAAAAGGTGTGGCTCAACACCTCCACCCGTTCGACCGTGATGGACGGCGATACCAGGATGTGGTCCAGATGCCGGTCCGGCTGCCAACTGGGAAAGGTTTGCAATCCGGGAGCCGGTTCGCACAAATGGGCCGTCGCCAACAGTATCTCCATTTCCGGGCTATCCGACCGGCAATTGAGGTCGCCCATCAGGATGACATGACGGTAATCACGCACCAAACGAGCCAGAAACTCGATCTGCAACAGTCGACCGCGCCGACCCAGCGCCATATGGATGATCAGCACATGCAAGGCATCCTTCCCCGCACCGAACCGGACCTCCAGCACGCCCCGGCCCGGAATCAGCCCCGGCAACTTGTGTTCGGTGATGGCGGTCGGCCGGATGCGGCTGAGCACCGCGTTGCCGTGCTGCGAAATCATGCCAATCCGGCGGTTGGACTGGTCGAACACGTACTCGAAGCCGGCATAATCCGCCAAGTACTTTACTTGATTGACGAAACCGCTACGCAGGCTGCCGGCATCCACTTCCTGCAAGCCCACCAGGTCGTAGCCGGCCAATACCCGGGCGATGCCGTCCAGATTGCTCATCCGCGACGGCACCGGCACCAGATGTTTCCAGCTACGGGTAAAGTATTGGGAATAGTTGCGAGTGGTCAGCCCGCTCTGGATGTTGTAACTGAGCAGCCGCAAGCGGCGCGGTTCGCCCTGGTCGCTCATCGCGCCCCGCTAGCCTCCGGGCGCGGCGGCTTCCTGGACGATCAGGAAATCCACGACTTCAAACATGCGCGGCGAGCGCACGTCGTACTTGCCGTTGACGATCACCGCCGGCACGCCCCGCACCCCGTAACGCTGCGCCAGTTGATTGCCGCGACGCAATTGGGTCTCGGTCTGGAACGAGTTGTAGGCCTTGCGGAAAGCATCCTGATCGACCCCATGCTCGGCGAAGAACGCCGCCAGTTCGTCTTCGCTGCTCAGCTTACGTTTTTCCCGATGGATGGCGTCGAACAGCGGCTGGTGGATCTGATCCAGCACACCCAGCGCCTCGGCGGCGTAGTAGGCGCGGGCGCCGGGTTCCCAATTCGCCCCGAACGACACCGGAATCCGCACGAAAGCGACGTTGTCCGGCTTGTGCTTCAGCCATTCCCGCACTGTCGGCTCCAATTCAAAACAGTGTGGACATCCGTACCAGAACAGTTCGACCACCTCGATTTTACCGGGCGCGGACGTCGGCACCGGCGACGACAGACGGATGTAATCCTTGCCTTCCTGGAACGGGGGGGCGGCGGGATCGGCGGCGCGGGCGACGGCCAGTGGCAGCACGCAGGCCAACACGATGGGCAGCAGGCGGCGAAACAGCTTCGTCATTATGGAATTCCCTCGGTACGATGGCGGAAATGGGACGGCGAACCGGCTTTACAGCGTGCCGTAGGAGTGCAGCCCCGACAAAAACATGTTGACTCCCAGAAAAGCGAACAGGGTTACAAGCAGACCGACCACCGCCCACCAGGCCATCGGCGTACCGCGCCAGCCCTTGGTCAGTCGCAGATGCAGCCAGGCTGCGTAGTTCAGCCAGACGATCAGCGCCCAGGTTTCCTTGGGGTCCCAGGACCAGTAGCCGCCCCAAGCCTCGGCCGCCCACAGCGCGCCGAGGATGGTCGCGATGGTGAAGGCGGCGAAACCCAGCGCGATGGCCTTGTACATGACATCGTCCAGCAACTCCAGCGGCGGCAGCACCCGCGCCAGCAGGCCATCCGGCCAGCGTGCCTCGGCGCCGAACCGCAGCAGGTAGGCCACCCCCAGCATCGCCGCCAGGGCAAACGCGCCGTAGCCGATGAAGTTGGCCGGCACATGGATCTTCATCCAGTAGCTTTGCAAAGCCGGAATCAGCGGCTGAATATGATGGGCCTCGCGATCAAAGGCGTACCACAACAGGAAGGCGACGGCCCCGCTGATCGCCAGCAGGGCAAAGCCGCCCATGGCGCGGGTGCGGCTGCGGTCCTCGTAGAACAGATAGAGCAACGCGGTCACCAGCGCGAACAGAATGAATACTTCGTACAGATTGCTGACCGGAATGTGGCCGATGTCGGCCCCCAGCAGGTAGGACTCGCGCCAGCGCACCAGCAGGCCGGTCAAACCCATGACCGTCGCCGTCCACGTCAGGGCGGTCGCGGTCTTGCCGATGAAGTCGGAGCGGCCCAACAGCGCGGCGAAATAGGCGACGGTGGCCAGCACGTACAAAGCGCTCATCCACATGAACGCGGCCTGGCTTTCCAAAAAATATTTGAGCCAGAAGTCGCTGTGGCGCAACGCGTAATCCGCACCGTAGCGCCACAACGCCAGCGCCGCCAGCGCCGCCACCGCCAGGGCGAACAGTCGCACCGGTTTCCAGCACAGCCCCCAAGCGATCAGGCCCAGGGTACTGCCAGCCTGGATGGCGACCTCATAGCCATCCATGTATGAGTGATAGAGCCACCCGATCTGGATCGAGCCAACCGCTAACAGCAACGCCCACAATCCATCCCGGACCGTCAAGCGGCGCCAAAAAGACGGTTGCTCCCATTGATCCAACATCGCTTCGCGCGTTACCGCCATTGCCATTCTGCTCCTCTTATAGCGATCACTACCGCGCTCCGACGTCCACCGCCAGCAATGTGTCCGGGGATGGGGCGGTGGGCGGAGCGGACTGTTCTTTCTCGGATGGCCCCAACCGCCGCTCGAGCATCGCCCGCAACGCGGCAAACTCGCGGGCAAACTCGGCTTGGTGGCGATTGCCGGTCCCGGCCAGAATCAACCGGGTCGCTCCGTCCTCGACCGCCAACCAAGCCCACAACCGGCGATGCGAAGTATAAAACATGATGAAGACGCCGATGATCAATAAAGCAAAGCCGGTGTAGACCACGCCGACCCCACCGCTGTGGGTGACTTGCAAGCCGGAAGCCTCCACCTGCTGGAAGCCGGTCAGTTGCAGATAGAAGGGCGAGGCATAAGCCGGCAGCGCCGACAGCGCCGACACGGCGTCATTGAAAAACGCCTCCTCGCGCTCGCCGACACCGTGCCCGACATCGATCCCCTCCGCGCGCAGCACCTCGATGAAGATTTGGGCCAGGGTATCGCGCAGAATATTAAGATACAGCGCACTCGCCTCCCGCAACCGTTCGGCTGGCACCACCGCCCTGGCCCGCTCCGTCACTGCGGCGGATCCGCCTTGGGCGAACAGTTCGACCAGGCTCGACCGCACCCGTTCGAGGTCGCGACGGAATTCTGGGTTTTCGTCCGATGCGGGCGCGGAACGGGCCAGAAAATCACGCAGCCAGCCGGAATCGCGCAAGCGGGCGTTGAAGTGCAGGAAGCGCTCGGGGCTGTTGTTCGGGTCCGCCGGAATATGCAGATAGATGAAGGGCTCGCCGGGTCGGGCGCGCATGCCGCTGATAAAAAACCAGCGGCCTTCCAGTTGCACCGGCGCCATGTAATTGAAATACTCCCGCGCCTCGCCGGCCGCATCGCGCAGCTTGAAGCCGACGCTGGGGCCGAAATTGCGGAACTTGCGCTCGCCGGGTCGGGCATCGGGCTCCGGCAGCAAGTTGAACAGGCGGAAATTGTCCATTTCCAGGGTGAGCGGTCCGGCGGGTCCCGCCACCTTCAGGGAACCCCCCACCTCGCCCCGGACCTCGACCGGCTCCAGTCGGGCAGCGGTCAAGGGCCAGGCGCGCAGCTCCAGTTTGGAGCCGCCATCACCGAAGTCGGACTGATAAATCGAATAACCGCGATAAGTCAGCGGATGGTTGACGCGGATGGTCGCTTCCAAAGGCTGGTCGCCCAGCTTTTCCCGATCGTGGATGCGCACCTGGCTGACGAAGGACTTGGGTTGGCCGGTGTCGTAGTAGGCGACCTGGAAGTCCTTCAACTCGATGGCGAACGGCAATTCCTGCAGCACAAAGCCGTCGCGCGCGCGCACGAACACGAAATTGGCGGCGGCGCCCTCGGGCAGCATCACGTTGCCGCGGAACGCCGGCACCGCGCCGGGCGCCAGCCGGCTGGCGGGAGGAATGTCGCGAGCGGCCAGGTCGCGGGTCTCCAGCACGATCTCGCCGCGCCATTCCTTCAGCTTCAGCCACAGATTGCCATCCAGAAGGCCGCCGACACCGATCATCACCACCGCGGCGTGGGTGAACAGATAACCGAGGCGGTTGTAGCGTCCTTTCATCGCCGCCACCACTTGGTGATCGCCGCTATCGCGGGCGCGCCAGCGGTAGCCCCGCATCCGCAGCACCCCGGTCACCGCGCCTAGAACGGCTTCGATGCCGCGATCCGGCAACCGCCACTCGGCATGCTGGTGGAACCCACGCAGCGCGCGGGCATGGACGTCGGCGCGGAAACGAACCATCTGCCGCAGCATCCCCGGCGCCTGGCGGTACAGACAAACGCTGGTGGACAAAATCAGGAATGCCAGGATGCCGACGAACCATCCGGCACCGTAGACATCGTACAATCCCAGCCGGCGAAATATCTCGAACCAGAACGGCCCGAACTTGAGCACGTAATCCGGATAAGGTTGGTTTTGCTGCAACACCGTGCCGATCACCGAAGCGACCGCCACCACCACCAACAGAGTGATCGCCAGGTTCATGGAACCGAAAAATTCCAGCAACACCCAGCCCAGGGTACGGCGGCGATCGGATGGACGAGCGGCGGTTTCGTTCACGGCAGGCATGGTTTGGGAAAGCGTGCGGGAAGCCTGTTCGACCCGACCGGGTGGAATCGGTTCAAGTATTCCGAAGGGGTTTGAGTCCGGCCACCGTCAAAGTCGGACGGAGCGAAAGAAAAAAGGGTGGCCGTGTCCGGCCACCCTCATGCGAAACCGGCGGATATTATAGCGTTCCTCTCTAAGTTGTGGAATCGCCGTTTCGAACCACCCCGGCGCTACGCGCCACCGCTCCTGGTCCAAAGCGGGGAAATTTCACAACGGATTTGAGAACGCTATATCCGGTCCCGGCTTGCCCGAAACTTATTGCAAGCCCTGAACGTAGGACGCAACCGCCTTGATTTGCGGGTCGGTCAACTTGGCCGCGATGCCGCGCATCATCTGACCCGCATCGTTAGCGCGTTCCATGGCGCGAAACGCTTTCAACTGAATCTCGGCATATTCGGCGTGCTGGCCGGCCAGCGCCGGGAATTTGGCGGCCGGATTGCCGGCGCCGGTGGCGCCGTGGCACGCCGTGCAGGCCGGAATGCCATTATTGAGATCCCCGCCGCGGAAGAGGGCCTTACCCACCGGTTCCAGAGCCGGATCGGCCGCGGCGCGAGCAATCTGCTGGGACGAAAAATAAGCCGCCAGGTCTTCCATGTCCTGCGGGCTCAACGCCGCGACCATGCCGGCCATAATCGGATTGACGCGGGCTCCGCTTTTGAATTCCTGCAATTGCTTGAGCAGATAATCGGTGCTTTGCCCCGCCAGTTTGGGGTACTGGGGATTGACGCTGTTGCCATCCGGATTATGGCAGGCCGCGCAGGTGGCGGACTTGGCCTTGCCGGCGGTGGCGTCGCCCGCAGCCAGCGCGGCGGTCGCGGAACCGAGCAATGCGCAGGTCGCGGCGATCACAACGAGTTTTTTCATTTTTGGAAGGCTCCTGTACGATGACGGTATTCGGTTCAGGCGACCTGCCGCCGGCGCGGAACATCGCAGCGCAGACCGGTGGCCAAGCCTCGCTCGACGGTGACGGAACCGGTGCTTGCCTGGATTGGCCCCGTCCCGAAAGCGGCAGTTTTATATATCAGTTTCGGCCTTTGAGTTCAATGAGAAACCCCAACAACACTACTCCTATCGCCATCGAAGCCGTACCGGCCACCGGCCGCTGGCGTGGCGCCCGCTTTCTGTACAGCGTCAACGCCCTGGCCCAGCTTCCGCCCGACACCGGCCGGGAAGTGGCCTTTGCCGGCCGCTCCAACGCCGGCAAATCCAGCGCTCTCAATCTTCTTACCGGCCAACGGCGGCTGGCCCGGGTCAGCAAAACGCCTGGTCGGACCCAACTGATCAACTTTTTTCTGGTAGAACCGGATCGCTATCTGGTCGATCTGCCCGGTTACGGCTACGCCCAGGTTCCGGACTCGATCCGCCGGCACTGGGGGGAACTGCTGGAACGCTACCTGCGCGGTCGCGCGGCGCTGCGCGGTCTGCTGCTGCTGATGGATATCCGCCATCCGCTGACCGAAATGGACCGCCAACTGCTGGATGGCTGCGCCTTCCGCCAACTGCCGACGCATATCCTGTTGACCAAGGCAGACAAACTCAGCCGGGGCGCGGCACTGGCGGCGCTGGCCCAGTTGAAACGGGGGCTGGCCGCAGATTATCCGGGCGCCAGCGCCCAGTTGTTCTCAGCGCTCACCCGCCAGGGTATCGACGAAGCTCACACACGGCTGGATGGATGGCTGGGAGATATCGGGGAGAATAGCGAAAACGCCCTAGCTCTTGTGCGCTGAGGGCGGTTCGGACCGCGCTCGCCACTCGCCGGCCAACAGACGCGCCCGCAGGACCCGGCCAACCAGTTCGCCGGCCCGCCCCAGAAACAGCGTGCCGGCGCCGGGATGGAAGCGCTGTTCGTCCCAACTTCCCAGCGCCAACAGCCCGCGCCACTGGTCGTTGCCCAAGGGAACCAGGGCCGCCGAAGCCACTTGCGGCGCGCAGTCGCCGAACAGAGCGGTGGCCTGATCCAGGCGCAAACGGCCGCAGCGCGGTTTGCCGGCTTGCAGCAAACCCTCGAACAGGGCGAGTGCATCCAGGCGCAGGAACTCCGCTGCCCCCGAGCCGGCGGCGAGCGCGGCGTCCAGACACAGGGCGGCGCAATCGGCGTTAAATTCGTCCCGCAACGCCGCCTTAATGCGATGCAGCAGCGCGTCCAGTTCATCCGGCGCGTCCAGCAGATCCAGTGCCAACCGCTGGACCCGTTCCGCCAGCCGGTCGTTGTCGCGGGCGATGGCAACCAGCTCCAGCAGCTTATCGTGCAGACGCTGGCCACGCTCCCGCAACAAGCGGTTCTGGTACTCCAGCAGCGACACCGCTGGCGCGCAGGGATGGGGCACCCGCAGGCTTTCCACCAGGTCGGGGTGGAGGATGAAAAATTCGGGATGCTCGCGCAGCCAGTTGACCACGACGCGCTCGATCTCCGTCGGACCCAATGCCGCGTGTTCCTCGCTCACGATTCGATCCCCCTCGCGGCCGGCCACCCCTCATTCATGGCTCGATCCAACCTTCGAACACCGTTACCGCCGGCCCGGTCATGGTCACCGGTTCACCCTCGCCCGCCCAGTGGATATCCAACACACCGCCAGGCAGTTCAACCCGCACGTTTGGCCACAACAAACCCCATCGCCGACCCACGACCACCGCCGCGCAGGCCCCGCTGCCACAGGCCAGCGTCTCTCCGACACCGCGTTCGTAGACCCGCAGCCGGATGTGATCGGGCGCGACCACCTGCATGAAACCAATGTTGGCGCGCTGGGGAAAGCGACTGTGCCGCTCCAGTAACGGACCCAGATGCGCCACCGGGGCGTGCTCCACATCGTCCACCCGCAGCACCGCGTGCGGGTTACCCATGGACACCACGCCAATGTCCAGTTCGATCCCGTCGGCGGCGATCGGATAGAGCGGCGCGCGCGCGGTGGCGAAGAAGGGCACGTCGACCGGATCCAGCCGCGGCTGACCCATGTTCACCGTCACCCGGCCGTCCGCTTGGATCTCCAGGCGCAGCAGGCCGGCGGCGGTCGTCACGCACAAGCTGTCCTTGTCGCTCAACCCCCGGTCGCGCACGAAACGGGCGAAGCAACGGGCGCCGTTGCCGCACTGTTCCACCTCGCCGCCGTCGGCGTTGAAAATCCGGTAACGAAAGTCGGCATCCTCCCGGTCGGCGGATTCAACCACCAGCACCTGATCGCAACCGATGCCGAAGTGGCGATTGGCCAGCCGACGGATGTGTTCCGGCTCCAACGCCACGATTTGGCTGACGCCGTCGATCACCACGAAATCGTTACCGAGTCCGTGCATTTTGGTGAAATGAAGTTTCATTACCTCGACCCCAGCCAGATCAAGCGAACTCCCTACACTGTAAAAACTCGGAACTCGGAACTCGGAACTCGGAACCTAACTCCTCCCCGTCCACGCGATCTTGTATAAGTCCATCCGCCGGTCGCGGAAGTTGCGCACGCTGCCGTGCATGCGCATTTCCTTGAGGTTGTCCAGATCCAGATCGACGATCAGCGTCATTTCGGTGTTCGGCGTCGCCTCGGCAGCGATGGCGTCGTGCGGGAAGGCGAAGTCGGACGGGGTAAACACCGCCGCCTGAGAGTATTGCATATCCATGTTTTCCACTCGCGGCAGGTTGCCGACACTGCCGGAAATCACCACATAGCATTCATTCTCGATGGCCCGCGCCTGCGCGCAGCGCCGCACCCGCAAGTAGGCGTTCTTGGTGTCGGTCCAGAACGGCACGAACAGAATCTGCATGCCCTGGTCGGCCAGCAAGCGCGGCAGTTCCGGAAATTCCACGTCGTAGCAGATCAGAATGCCGATTTTGCCGACATCCAGTTCGAACACCTTCAGCGAGTCGCCGCCCTGCAAACCCCAGTAAGACCGCTCGTCCGGGGTAATGTGCAGCTTGGATTGCTTGTCCCAAGTACCGTCGCGCCGACACAAATAAGTGGCATTGTATAACGCACCACTACCATATTCCGGCATGCTGCCGGCGATAATGTTGACATTATAGGCCACGGCCAACTGCACGATGGCATCGCGCAGCGGCTCGGTGTACTCGGCCAGTTGCCGCACGGCCTCGGCGGCGTTGCGCTGGTTGAACTGAGCCATCAGCGGGCCGTTGAAGAATTCCGGGAACAACACGATATCGGTCTTGTAGCCCGCCACCGCGTCCACAAAATACTCGACCTGTTGCAGCATGTCGTCCAGCGAGGCGGTCTGCCGCATCTGCCACTGCACCGCCCCGATCCGCACCACCGATTTACGGCCGCCGATCAGGACTTCCTTTTCTTCGTAGTAGATGTTCAACCACTCCAGCAGCACGGCGTAAGCCTGGGACTCGGTATCGTCGGGCAGATAGCCGGTCACGATCTTGCGCACGTGAAAGTCGTTGGCCAACTGGAAGGTCAGGATGGGGTCCACCAGCTCCTTGGCCCGCACCTGTTCCACGTACTGCTGAGGGGTCATGTCGCGGGCATACTTGCCGTAACCGGGGATCCGGCCGCCGACGACGATGGCGCGCAGGTTGAGCTTCTCGCACAGTTCCTTGCGGGCGTCGTACAATCGTCGGCCGAGCCGCATGTCGCGGTAGTCGGGATGAACGAAGATGTCCACGCCGTACAAGGTATCGCCGTTGGGGTCGTGGGTGGTGAGGTAACCGTCGCCGATGATCTGGTTGTAGGTGTGGCGGTCGCCGTGGCGGCCGTAGTCCACGATCAGGCTGATGGTGGCCGCCACCACCTTGCCGTTATCCTCGATGCAGATTTGCCCCTCCGGAAAGCGGGCGATCTGCGAGGCGAACTGCTCGCGGCTCCAGGCGCCGTCCATGCTGGGGTAGACCGCTTCCATGATCTCCTCGACGTCGCCGTAATCGGAAAGACGCAGGTTGCGCAGTTTCAGCCGGTGCTGGACCGGGTGTTCGAGGGTTCGGTGCTGAACCGGGTGTTCGGAGGTTTGATCGGTCATTGCAACATCGAGCTTGCGTGGTTAGAGGTTGGAAACGACGAGCGCGGTCATGCCACCAGTCGAATGTAGTCACGGTAGATACAGCGGTCCATCACCACGGTCAATCCGGCCGCCCGTGCCCGCAGCACCGCCGCCGCGTCGATCACGCCATCCTGTAACCAGAGGGCCGGCAACTTCAGGTCGATGCACTCATCGACGATGGCGGCGACATGGCAAGGATCGCGAAATACGTCCACCAGGTCCACCGGCTCGGGCAGATCGCGCAGGCTGGGGTACGCCCGCTCGCCCAATCCTTCCGACAAAGCGGGATTGACCGGAATGATGCGGTAGCCGAACCCTTGTAGCGCTTGGGCGACTCCGTGGCTGGGTCGCCCAGGGGAGGCGGACAACCCGACCACGGCGATGGTCTTGATCCGTCCCAAGAGGGCGCGGATTTCTTCCGTGGAAGGATTGGTGAAGGGCGGGTTCATGCAAGAGTCTTCCTGCGGGACTGTCGCCGGGCCAGGCGGGACGTCCGCGATCTCGAATTCACGGCAACAACGATTCGCCGGCATACAGTTCCACCACCGTCTCGCGCCGGCGCACCACCTGAAACCGGCCGCCGTCCACCATCACCTCGGCGACGCGCGGTCGGGAATTGTAGTTGGAACTCATGGTGAAGCCGTAGGCGCCGGCGGAACGCACCGCCAGCAGGTCGCCCGACTCGACGTTCAACTCCCGATCCTTGCCGAGAAAATCGCCGGTCTCGCAAATCGGCCCGACCACATCGTAGCGGCGCGGTTTGCCCCGAGTGCGTAGTTCGACCGGGATAATCGCCTGCCAAGCGGAATACAGCGCTGGCCGCAACAGATCGTTCATCGCCGCGTCCACCACCGCGAAATTCTTGTCCTCGCCTTGCTTGAGCAGCTCCACCCGGGTCGCCAGAATGCCGGCGTTGCCCACAATCGCCCGACCCGGCTCGATCAGGATTTCATGCGGCCGACCTCGCAGGCGTTCCAGCAGGGCGGCGGCGTGCTCGGCCGGCAATGGCGGCTCTTCGTCCCGGTAGCGGATACCCAAGCCACCGCCCAAATCGAGATGACGGAGCGCGATCCCCCGTTCTTCCAGTCGCGCCACCAGCGCCAGCACTCGCTCCAGTGCGTCCACGAACGGCGCCACCCGGGTCAACTGCGAACCGATATGGCAATCCAAGCCAACGACTTCCAGATGCGGCGAGACGGCGGCTTGCGCGTAAACCGCCAACGCCCGCTCCACCTCGATGCCAAACTTGTTCTGCTTGAGTCCGGTGGAGATATAAGGATGCGTATCGGCGTCCACGTCCGGGTTGATGCGCAGCGACACCGGCGCCCGCCGGCCCCGTTCCGCCGCCACGCGATCCAGCAGCGCCAGCTCTGCTTCAGATTCGACGTTGAAACAGCGGATATCCAATTCGAGGGCGCGTTCCAACTCGTCACGGCGCTTGCCGACCCCCGAAAACACGATTTTTCCGGGATCGCCGCCGGCCGCCAGCACTCGTTCCAGTTCGCCGCCGGATACGATATCGAAACCGGACCCCAATCGGGCCAGCAGATTCAACACCGCCAGGTTGCTGTTGGCTTTGACCGCGAAACAGATCAAGTGCGGATGCTTGCCGAAGGCGTGGTCGAAAGCGCGCCAGTGCCGTTCGATGGTGGCGCGTGAGTAAATGTAGCAGGGCGTGCCGACCGTCGCCGCGATGTCGGCGACCGGCACGTCTTCGGCGTACAGCCGGCCGTCGCGGTATTCGAAATGGTCCATGACTCAAGGCTTCGCGGTGGGGGTCTGCTCGGACGATGGCGGTTGCGACTGGGGCTTGGGCAAATACAGCGGACCCTTCTGGCCGCAACCGGCCAGCAGCGCGGCCAGCAACAGCCCCACCAGCACCCGTCCGGGATGAAATTCAGGCATTTGAGGCATTTTCCCCGAGGTCGGACACGAAAAACGCCGCCAGTATAACGCGCAATTGGCCGGGCGGCGCGGCTTGACAAGCCGGACTGCTTCGCCGGTAATGCCGCCTGCTCGCCAATTCACGGGAATTGCCCATGACCGATATGTTGCTGACCACCGTTGAGATCGAACCCGCCGACACCGCCCGTTCCAGCGTGATCTGGATGCACGGGCTGGGCGCCAACGCCCACGATTTCGAACCCATCGTGCCGGAACTGCGCCTGCCGCCGGAACTGGGTATCCGCTTCGTCTTCCCCAACGCGCCGGTCCGCCCCGTCACCGTCAACGGGGGGATGCGGATGCAGGCCTGGTACGACGTGCTGAGCATGGATCTGCCGCGCCGCGAGGATCCCGATGGAGTGTACGATTCGGAACGGGCAATTTATGCGCTGCTCGAACGCGAGAAACAGCGCGGCGTTCCCGCCGAGCGCATCGTGCTGGCCGGCTTTTCCCAGGGCGGGGCGATGGCGCTGCATGCCGGCCTGCGCTACCCCGACCGGCTGGCCGGCATTCTGGCCCTATCCTGCTACCTTCCCTTGGCCAGCAAGCTGAATGGCGAACGGCGGCCCGCCAATCAGCAGATACCGATCTTTATGGCTCACGGCGACTACGATGCGGTCATTCCGATGCGTTACGGCCAACAAAGCGCCGAGTCGCTGAAAACCCTGGGTTATCAAGTGGAATGGCAGGATTACGGCATGGGCCACGAGGTATGCTGGCAGGAAATTCAAGATGTCGCTGGCTGGCTGGGACGGGTGCTGGCCGTTTCCAGCGCTTGAACGACCCGGCGGGCGTGACTGAACAGAGGGCACCAACAACGAAGCCGTTGGCGTCCGCTTAAAGACGCTCAGATGTTTTTGTCTGCTGTGACCCTGGGTGAGATATAGGCTGGCATTGAGTTGACGCGAGAGCAAGGCGCCGAGAAGGCCAATGAAATCGAGGCGTGGTTGGAGTTGGTGGCGGGCGCCTACAACGTCTTGCCGATGGGTGCGATCACCTTTCGGAGTTGGGCATCGACTGATGCGCGGGAAGTCCGATATGCTTGATGAAGATGCAATGATCACTGCAACGGCGACAGTGCATGGGCTGATGGTCACCACCAGAAACGTGGCTGACTTCAAGACGTTTGTCTTATATAATAGACCTGTTCCCAAAATGAACGACCACCGCCT
>JAPUDV010000015.1:0-135 GCA_027492875.1 Candidatus Competibacteraceae bacterium
GGCATCCAGACCCTGGGCCAAGCGCTCGAAGCTTCCGACAAGATGGTGGAGATCCGCAAGACTCAGGCGAATTTCTAACAACCACCGGGGCATGCGTGCGGGGTGCGGACATGCAATCCCCAACACCCGCCCCTG
>JAPUDV010000015.1:235-3424 GCA_027492875.1 Candidatus Competibacteraceae bacterium
AACCCTGAACCCTGAACCCTGAACCCTGAACCCTGAACCCTGAACCCTGAACCCTGAACCCTCACAATGCGACAACAATCCAGGGAACACATCGTTATCCTGTTCGTCGGTGGAGTAATAGCGCTCAATTATCCGCTGCTGGATCTGTTTGATCGGGCGTGGGCGCCGTTCGGTATCCCGTTGCTGTATTGCTACCTGTATCTGGCGTGGCTTGTCATCATCGTCCTGCTGATCATGGTGGTGGAACACTCGGAGATCCGCGAACCGGGCGAATCGCCCAAGCCCCTGGCCCCCCCACCGGAAAATATCCGGCCGCCGGAAGCCGCCGACCATCCACGGGATTCCAGCAGCGCCGGAGTGAAGGAGCCAACCTGACATGCTGGGCGACGGGATCATTATCGCCAGCGCGCTGGCCTATATGGGCGTACTGTTCGGTGTCGCCTACTACGGCGACCAGCGCGCCGACGCCGGTCGCTCGATCATTGCCAACCCTTACATTTATACGCTGTCGCTGGCGATCTATTGCACGGCATGGACCTTTTATGGCAGCGTTGGCCTAGCGGCCACCAGCGGCGTGGATTTCCTGCCGGTCTATCTGGGCCCCACCCTGATGGCGGTGCTGTTCTGGTTCGTGCTACGGCGCATCGTGCGCATCACCAAGGTCCACCGCATCACCTCCATCGCTGATTTCATCGGCTCCCGCTACGGTAAAAGCGGCCTGCTGGCCGGGATGGTGACGGTGATCGTCATGCTCGGCATCCTGCCGTACATCTCCATCCAGTTGAAGGCCATCGCCGCCAGCTTCAGCCTGTTGCGCCAGTATCCGGAAGTCACCCGGCTGGCCGCCTCCACTCAACATCCGGTCTGGATGGACACCACGCTGTACGTGGCGCTGGTGCTGATCGTGTTTGCCATCCTGTTCGGAACCCGGCACATCGATAACACCGAGCGTCACGAGGGGATGGTGGCGGCGGTGGCGTTCGAGTCGCTGCTCAAGTTGCTGGCCTTCGTGCTGGTCGGCGTGGTGGTGACATTCGTCATTTTCAGCGGCCCCGGCGATCTGTTCCGGCAGGCGGCGGCACACCCGAATTTGGCGGCGCTGCTGCGCTTCGAAGTGGTGCCGGGTGGTTACGGTGGCTGGTTGTCGCTGACTTTTCTGTCGATGATGGCGTTTCTGTTCCTGCCCCGGCAATTCCAGGTGCTGGTGGTGGAGAACGTCAACGAAGCGCACATCCGCAAGGCGATCTGGCTGTTTCCGCTTTATCTGTTCGCCATCAATCTGTTCGTGCTGCCGATCGCCCTGGGGGGACGACTGATCTTCAGCCGTGGCGGCGTGGACGCCGACACGTTCGTGCTGGCGCTGCCGATGGCCGAACACATGCCGACCCTGGCGCTGCTGGTGTTTCTCGGTGGGCTGTCGGCCGCCGCCAGCATGATCATGTTCGAAACGGTCACCCTGTCCACCATGGTCTGCAACGATCTGGTGATGCCGATCCTGCTGCGCGTCAATCCCCCTTGGCTGGCTGGCCGCACCGATCTGTCCGGCTTGCTGCTCGGCATCCGTCGTGCCGGCATCGCCGTGATCATCCTGCTCGGCTACCTGTATTTTCGCTTTATCGGTGAAAGCTACGCGCTGGTCGCCAGCGGGCTGGTGTCCTTCGCCGCTGCCGCCCAGTTTGCGCCGCCGATTCTGATCGGCCTGTACTGGAAGCGGGCCAACCGGCTGGGGGCGCTGATCGGGTTGAGCGGCGGTTTTCTGATCTGGGCCTATACCCTGTTATTGCCCGCCATGGCCCGCTCCGGCTGGCTCGACCCTGGCTTCATCGAAACCGGACCGTTCGGCATCGAACTGCTCAAGCCCTACGCGCTGTTTGGCCTCAAGGGCTTGGATCAGTACATGCACGCGGTATTCTGGAGCATGCTGGCCAACATCGGCGGGCTGGTGGCCGGCTCGATGCTGAGCCGGCCGGACCCGCTCGAACAGGTGCAGGGCAGCCAGTTCGTCGACGTGTTCAAGCGCGAGCGCCACGACGGCGACGCGCTGCTGTGGCGGGGCGTGGTGGAAACCGCCGAACTGTACGATCTGCTGGCCCGCTTCCTGGGTCCGGCGCGCGCCAGCGAAGTCTTCGACCGTTATGCCCGCAATCACGGCGGCTATCCGCTGCGGGCGGATTCCCGGCTGATTCACTACACCGAGCGGCTGTTGGCCGGCGCGATCGGCGCGGCTTCGGCCCGAGTGATGATCTCCTCGATCGTGATGGGCGAGGTGCTCAGCATCGAGGAGGTGATGACCATCCTCGACGAAAGCACCCAAGTCATCGAATACAGCCGCCGGCTGGAACAGAAATCACGGGAACTGGAAGCCGCCTCGGCCGAACTGCGGGAAGCCAACAACCGCTTGCGGGAACTCGACCGGCTGAAGGATGAGTTCATCTCCACCGTAACCCACGAGCTGCGCACGCCGCTGACCTCGATCCGCGCCTTCTCGGAGATCCTGCTGGCGAACCCCGGCATGGACGTGGAGCAGCGCAGCAAATTCCTCAGCATCATCGTTAAGGAGAGCGAGCGGCTGACCCGATTGATCAACCAAGTGCTGGATATGGCCAAAATCGATTCCGGCCGGATCGACTGGCACATCGATCAAGTCGATCTGCGGACCTTGATTCAGGACGCCATCAACTCCACCAGCCAGTTGTTTCACGACAAGACCGCCACTCTGCGTGAAGACTTGGGTGATCGGGAGGTGATCATCGCCGGCGATCACGACCGGCTCACTCAAGTGTTGATCAACCTGCTGTCGAACGCCGTCAAGTTCTGTCCGGAAAAATCTGGCGAAGTCGTCATCCGCCTGCGGGCGGTGGCCGACTGCTGGCGCATCGAGGTGATCGATAACGGCCCCGGCATTGCCCGCGACCAGCACAAGCTGATTTTCGAGAAATTCCATCAGGTGAACGACGCACACGCCGGCAAGCCGAAGGGTACCGGGCTGGGGTTGCCGATCAGTCAGAAGATCGTCGAGCACCACGGTGGCCATATTTGGGTGGAGAGCGAGATCGGCCAGGGCGCGACGTTTATCGTGGATCTGCCCAGGCAGGCGTAACGCCGCAGGGCGATCGGTTGGACCGCCTCACCCGCGAACCGGCTTGGGTGGTCGGCGGCGCTGACACGCAACGGTGCTCGTCCCCGATC
>JAPUDV010000016.1 GCA_027492875.1 Candidatus Competibacteraceae bacterium
GCTCTAAAAATGATCCATTTTCATGTCTTATAGGTCTTTCTCCATGTCTAATTTTCTTGTCTGGGAACAAAAATTTTAAATCGTTACAGATGAAATATTCGGCGGAAGATCGGCTTGGAGATTTGTGTTTTCCAGCAAGTACATCTGGTTTGGCATTATCGATGTATTCCTTCAGAATCAAAATAGCTTTCTCTTCTCCAATTCTGCTTAGGCCAAAAGTTGGCCAATTATTTTGATGCCACATTCTTAAAACATTAATATGATAGTCCGTAATAGAGAAATACTTGGCTAGCCGGAGTTCGATATTGAGTTCGCTAGGAATAATAGTGAAGTTAACCAGCCACACATCTGGCTCTTCTCTTAGGGCCACATACCAGCAGGTGTTTTTGAATCCAGGACGCTTATATTGTATACGAGGAATAAAAACATCTGGTATGTGCTCTAGTAACGATTCTGCTTTTTTTGCGTATTTTTCAAGTGACGAATCGTTTATGAAAGTGTGTAACTTCCGACTTGGAAATTCACCAGGATAAATTGCTGTTGCCATAGTTTTTTAACTCCTTAATAGCTTAATTTTTTTTAGCGGGGCGTCCATCTGAGTGCGGTAGTGCCTATGGGTTAGATCTCGACACGCCATACAAAAGGCGCTTCGTTGGCCAAGATCACAATCGCACTCAGATGGACACCCTGCTTTTTTTATTAACCCACGCTGCCTTCCAGCTTCAGTTCGATCAGCTTCTGCGCCTCGACGGCGAACTCCATCGGCAGTTCCTTGAACACTTCCTTGCAGAAACCGTTGACGATCAGACTAACCGCGTCTTCGGCGCTGATCCCGCGCTGCTTGCAGTAAAAAATCTGATCCTCGCTGATCTTCGAGGTGCTGGCCTCATGTTCCACCTGGGCGCTCGGATTTTGCACCTCGATGTAGGGAAAGGTGTGCGCGCCGCAACGGTCGCCCATCAGCAAGGAATCGCACTGCGAGTAATTGCGGGCGTTCTCGGCGGTCGGCAGCACTTTCACCAGTCCCCGGTAGGCGTTCTGGCCGTGGCCGGCGGAAATGCCCTTGGAGACGATGGTGCTGCGGGTGTTCTTGCCGATGTGAATCATCTTGGTACCGGTGTCGGCCTGCTGATAATCGCGGGTCAGGGCTACCGAGTAGAACTCGCCCACCGAGTTTTCGCCGCGCAGCACGCAGCTTGGATACTTCCAGGTAATGGCCGAGCCGGTCTCGACCTGGGTCCAGGAAATCTTGGAATCGCGGCCTTTGCACAAGCCGCGCTTGGTCACGAAGTTGTAGATGCCACCCTTGCCCTCGGCGTCGCCCGGATACCAGTTCTGCACCGTGGAGTATTTGATGGTGGCGTTGTCCAGCGTCACCAGTTCCACCACCGCCGCGTGCAACTGGTTTTCGTCGCGTTGCGGCGCGGTGCAGCCTTCCAGGTAGGAGACGTAGGCGCCTTCGTCGGCGATGATTAGCGTCCGTTCGAACTGCCCGGTGTTACTGGCGTTGATGCGGAAGTAGGTGGACAGTTCCATCGGACAGCGCACACCCGGCGGAATGTAGACGAAGGAGCCGTCGGAAAATACCGCCGAATTCAGCGTCGCGTAGTAGTTGTCCCGATACGGCACCACCGTGCCCAGATACTTGCGCACCAGCTCGGGATGTTCGCGCACCGCCTCGGAGAACGAGCAGAAAATGATGCCGTATTCTGCTAACTTGCCCTTGTAGCTGGTCGCCACCGACACCGAGTCGAACACCGCGTCCACCGCCACGCCGGCCAGGATGGCCTGCTCCGCCAGCGGAATACCAAGTTTTTCGTAGGTACGACGCAGTTCCGGATCGACTTCGTCCAGGCTTTTCGGGCCGTCGCCTTTCTGCTTGGGCGCCGAGTAATAGGAAAGCGCCTGATAATCGATGGGCGGATAGTGAACCCGCGCCCACTCGGGCTGTTTTTGGGTCAACCAATGACGATAAGCCTGTAGTCGCCATTCCAATAGCCAATCCGGTTCCTGTTTTTTAGCCGAAATCAGCCGGATGACGTCCTCGTTCAACCCCGGCGGCACGGTGTCCTGTTCGATGTCGGTGACGAAGCCGTACTTGTAGTCGCTGGTGGCGAGGCGTTCGAGAGTTTGGTGGCTGTCGGTCATGTCGGTATTCCTGTTGCAGAATTCGGCGGCTCAAACGGGGCGGCCAGCAGCATTGAGGGTCGTGACTCGGTGCAGTGAATGGAAGTGCACCGGACGGGGAGGCGGATCGGGACGGCTCATTTCCTCCAGGCTGATGCCTTGCAACGCGGCGTAGATCGCCTGATTGATGCGTGGCCAGTGGTTGCTGACCTCGCAATGGTCCTGCCGCGAACAGCCGTCGTGCGTTTCATCGCTGCATTCGGTGATGGCGATGGGACCCTCCAGCGCACCGATGATGTCGGCTGCGGAAATGTGCGCCGCAGGCCGCGCCACGCTGTAGCCACCCTGCGCGCC
The DNA here is from genome assembly GCA_027492875.1 of Candidatus Competibacteraceae bacterium. Taxonomy (GTDB): domain Bacteria; phylum Pseudomonadota; class Gammaproteobacteria; order Competibacterales; family Competibacteraceae; genus Competibacter. The sequence continues at coordinate 2,482 of JAPUDV010000016.1, forward strand.
ACGCTGCGATTTCAGCAAGCCGGCCCGCGCCAAGGCTTTAAGAATCTTGCTGACCATGGGTAGCGGCAGCCGGCGCTGCCGCGCCAAAGCCGTAGCGCTGCACGGCTGGCCCTCGGCACGGGCCAGACAGGTCATAAGCACGATGCCGTAATCAGCTTCCCGGGTAATACGAATCATGAACGCTCCGCAAGACTCTAATCAGTACTAGATCAGTACTATTTATAGGTAGGATAGTTCCAAACGCGGCGCTTGCCAAGTGGGAGCCGGTGTTCGGCACCAGCGCTACGCGCCACTCCATTCTTATCCGAAGAGGAGATTCCACGGCAGCCATGGAAGCGCCATGTCTTCACCAGGAAACCGCGCCGCCCTCTGCGAACGGTCCAAATCCCAAGCCGCTCGGCTCGATCCAGGGCGCGCTCGACCGGTTACACCCTGAATCTTTCCGCCCCTACCGTACCATGGGCGCCAGATGGTGCCTTACCGTCCGGGCCGAACAGATGCAATCGCTCGCAATCCAGCCGCAGCTTCACCGCGTCGCCCTTGTGAAAGGGGCGGATGCCCGGCAGGCGCGCGACCAGGATCGGGTTCGGGTCGGTCATACCGGCGAGCCGCAGATAAAGCAGGGTTTCATGACCCAGATATTCGGCGTCGTGCACCACCGCCCGCCATCCCGCTTCCGCTTCGGCGGCGAGGGAGACATGTTCGGGACGAAGGCCGGCGGTCAACGGTTGCTCCAAATCATCCCGCCAGGATTTGGTCGCGGCGACGGCTGATGCCAGCGGCGCCGACTGATCGCCCACCTGTAGCCGCAGTCCCCCCGCATCGGCGACCAGTCGCGCCGGAAACAGATTCATCGGCGGATTGCCGATAAAGCCGGCCACGAAGGTGTTGGCCGGTCGCTCGTACAATTCCTGGGGCGGCGCCACCTGTTGCAGGCGACCCCGATCCAGCACCGCCACCCGGTCGCCCAGCGTCATCGCCTCGGCCTGATCGTGGGTGACGTAGATGGTGGTCGCGCTCAACCGTTCCAGCAGATCGCTCAATTCGGCGCGGATTTGCACCCGCAGTCGGGCGTCCAGATTGGACAACGGTTCGTCCATCAGGAACACGGTCGGTTGCCGTACCAGCGCCCGGCCCATCGCCACCCGCTGGCGCTGGCCGCCGGACAGTTGCCGGGGCAAACGGTCGAGCAGTTCACCAAGACCCAGCAGTTCCGCCGCCCATTGCATCTGTCGCTCGATGTCGGCGCGGGGCAGGTCGCGCATTTTCAGCGGAAATTCCAGGTTGCGCCGCACCGTCATGTGCGGATAGAGGGCATAGTCCTGGAACACCATCGCCACGTTGCGCCGCTGCGGCGGTTGGTCGTTGACCGCTTGCCCGCCGATGCGCAGGGTGCCGCGAGTGGCGGTTTCCAGACCGGCCAGCAGCCGCAACAGGGTGGATTTGCCGCAGCCGGATGGGCCGACCAGCGCCAGCGCTTCCCCGTCGGCAACGGTCAGATTGAAATCGAAGACCGCCTGGGTTCCACCCGGATAAATTTTGTCGATGTGTTCGAAGGCGATGCTGGCCATGCCATGTCGTTCTTGATGGGTTTTGAGTCTTTCCAGGCATGGACTTTCAACTTTGATTGACCTCATGCCGGGATCGTTCGTCATCGGTGCAGACTGAGTTGGCCGTTCGCGGCTGCTTCAGGAAACCTGCGCCCGCTCCCAGCGCTGAAAGCGATAGGGCCAGACATGCTTGGCATCGGCCGGATGCGCTTCCTCCCAAACCAACCGCCATTCCCGCGCGTCCCATTCCGGAAACCAGGCATCGCCGGGCATGTCGGCTTCGATCAGGGTCAAATACAGCCGCCCGGCCTGCGGCAAGGTCTGTCGGTACAGCATCGCCCCGCCGATCACCATGATCTCGGAAACCGCGCCGGCCATCTCCAGCGCTTCGTCCAGCGACCGCGCCACCGTGCAACCGAATGCGCGATAGGCGGGATCGCGGCTCAGCACGATCATCCGGCGTCCCGGCAGCGGCCGGCCGATGGATTCCCAGGTGCGTCGGCCCATCAACAGGGGCTTGCCCATCGTCGTCTGCTTGAAAAAGCGCAAATCCGCCGGCAAATGCCAGGGCAGGCGGTTGTTCCGGCCGATGACCCGGTTGCGGGCCAGCGCGGCGATCAGCGTCAATGGCGCGGTCATGCCGGCGCCGGCGGCAGGTGGATGGCCGGCACGCTCCAGGCCGGAACGCCGGGTTCGTCCAGCCGGATGGCGGTCAAGCGGTTGCCCCAGACGCAGCCACTATCCAGCGCGTAAATCCCCGACGCGCGGTAGTAGCCCAACGAGGCCCAGTGGCCGAACACCAGTTTGAGATCGGCGTTGCGCCGGCCCGGCGCCGCAAACCAGGGCAGCAGGCCCGGTCCCTGAGTGCCGGGCGCCCCTTTTTCGGCGAAGGACAGCGAGCCGTCCGCCGCGCAGAACCGTATTCGGGTCAGGGCATTGACGGTGAAGCGCAGCCGATCGTAACCGATCAGATCGTCTCGCCAGCGGCGCGGCTCGCCACCGAACATCCGCGCCAGGAAGTTATCGCACCGCAGCCCGCGCAGGGCCGCTTCGACCTCGGCCGCACAGCGTTGCGCCAAGGCCAAATCCCACTGCGGCGGTAGGCCCGCATGGACCAGGGTAAAACCCAGTTCGGCATCGTGATGCAGCAACGGACATCGGCGCAGCCAGTCCAACAACTCGTCGCGGTCGGGCGCGTCGAGGATGGAATGGAAGGTGTCCTTGCGCTTGGGTTTCACCTGGCCGGCGGCCACCGCCAGCAGGGTTAGATCGTGGTTGCCCAACACCGCCACCACTCGCTCGCCCAAGCCACGCAGCAGTCGCAGCACCTCGACCGAGTGCGGCCCGCGGTTGACCAGGTCGCCGACCAGCCACAAGACATCGGTGGCCGGATCGAAGCGCAGCAAATCCAGCAAGCGCCGCAGCGGTTCACAACACCCCTGAATGTCGCCGATGGCGTAAACGGCCATAGTTCAATTCTTGGCCGGCGGCGAGGGCGTCGTCGCGGGCTGTGGCGGCAGTCGTTCGAGGATACGGCGGGTGATTCCTGGGTAATCGTCGTCGAAATGATGGTCACCCGGCATTTTTTCGACGATCACCCCCAGATCGGTCAGCTTCGGACAGGAAGCGTCCTCCTCGTCCTCGCCATAAATGCACAGGCGCTGGAATCCGGTCAGCTTGACCAGTTCCGGTCGCACCGGCAGGCTGCCTTCGTCAGGCTCGTCGCTGATCCAGTTGCTCAAATGAAATTCGAAGGCGGCGTAATCCGATAACCCCAGAAAAACCGCCAGATCGATCCGTTCGCGCAAGTCCGGCGGCAAGCGATTGATCGTCGCCGGCAACACGTCCGCCCCGAACGAATAGCCGAGTAGCACGATCCGCTCCTTCTTCCAGACTTCCATGTATTTGCGCAACACCCGCTCCAGATCCAGCGCCACCTGGTCCGGCTGGCGGGCTTTCCAGAAATAGCTCAGCGAATCCCAGCCCACCGTCGGCAAGCCGTTCTTCGCCAGTTCCGCCGTCACGGCGCGGTCGAGCAGCGCCCAGCCACCGTCGCCGGAGAACATGACCGCAAACTGCGGCCGGTCGGGACCGGCAGTCACCGGCACTTCGGTGAGCGGCACGCCGCTGACGCTGGCATCGGGCTGCACCTGCCGGACGATGCTCGGGTCCAGCCATTGCAACAGGGCGGTGACCTGCGGCAACCAGCTCTTGATGCCCTCTTCGCCGGCTATTTCGGTCAACCGGGCAAGCTGGATCGATTTGACGAATTGCGTGGCGGTCCCGGCGTCGCAGCTTGGCCGGTTCTGAAAGACGAACCAGGTGGTAGGCAGCCGGCCAATCGGTTTCAGCGAAACGCCCTTGTCGTTGGGCGGTGCGACGCTCTCCAGATTTCCCACCCCTTTGCATAACGGCTTGCGCAGGGGCAGCTCCGGACAGACATCCACCGCGATCCCGGCATGAAAGCGCTCGGCCGGCGCCTGGGCCAGCGCCGCGTAGCTCAGCGTCGCGCCGGCGCCCTGCCCCAGCAGGACCGGCGGCAGGTGGGTCGCCGGTGGATAACGCTGTTCCATCAAGCGATTCAACTGGTCGAGATCCGCCGACGGGTCGGCGCAGGCCGCCGCCGAGCGGTCGAGGCGGGTCAGATATTCGTTCAGATCGATGCCCGCAACCGTGTAGTCCAGATTGGCGATTGCCCGCGCCGCCGTGGCCAGATCGGCGTTCCAGCCACCCGCGCCCGAAGCGAACAGCACCACGCCCTTGGGTTCGTCGGCGACGTGATAGACGGCGAGTTTGCCGAAGGTGGCATCGTCCAGTGTTTCCTCGATGATTTCCGCCCGTGCGGCGGACGCCAGCAGGGCGGCGGTCAGATACAGCACTCGTGAGAAGACGCGCATGATTGATCCTGGGTCGTTGTTATTTATTGTCCGATGACGCTCTTGAAGCCGCGGGCGATCAGCGTGGTCAGGTCCGCCAGCACCCGCGGCAGTACCATCATGCCGCCCGGCGCCGCCAGATAGCGTGCTTCCCATTGAGGGTCGAACTTGTCCTTGTACTGGTGCAGGCCTCGAAAATTGTAAAACGCCTCGCCGCGGCCGAAGACCAGCGCGCCGAACCGGTTCCACAACGGCGCCAGGCTGCGGTTCTGCAGGCCGGACAACGGCGCCATGCCGAGATTGAACCAGGAGAACCCTTGTTCGCGGCCCCACAGCATGATGCGGATGAACAGATAATCCATGACGCCCTGGAGGTTGTCCGGGTGGTAGCGCATCAAATCCACCGACAGTTCCTCGCCGCCGCCCTGCCACAGATTGGCGAAGGCCACCACCTCGGCGTCGCGCCAGACCACCGCGATCGGGCCGGTTCGCAGATAATCCTCGTCGAAGAATCCGAGCGAGAACCCTTTCTCCCCGCCGCTTTTGCCACCGAGCCAGGCATCGGAAACCACTCGCAACCGAGGCAGCAATGCCGGCACGGCGGCGGTATCCACCAGCTCGAAACGATAGCCGTCCCGCTCCAGCCGGTTGATGCCGTTGCGCAGGGTCTTGCGCGTCTTGCCGTCCAGCGAGAACGTCGCCAGCGGCACTCGCGCCTCCTCGCCGAACTTGAGCAGAGTGAGCCCCAGTTCCACATACAGGCCCAGATTGTCCGGGTAGATCTGATAGAACACCGGCCAGCCGCCATGGCGTTCGCACAGTTCGCGGAATTGCCAGGCCAGTTCCCGCCGCTCCCGTTCGCCGGCGGCGACCGGGTCGCCCATCGCCACCCAGGTGCGCCCTTCGACGCCATACATCAGGAACGCGCTGCGATCGGCGTTAAACAGCAAGGCCTTGTCGCCCAGCAGGGCCAGGTGGGCGTAGGTGCGCGGAGACGCGGCGGCGATGGCGTGGGCCTGGCGCCTTTCCTCCGGTCCCGGCAGGGTCGGCTCGAACGGCGCCGGCCGCAGCAGTTTGGCGACGCCAAAGAACAGCGCCACGCCCATGGCGCCCACCATCGCGCGCAAAAATCGTGGGGCTTCGCCCTGGCCGCTGAAGCTGAAATCCCACCACAGCGCGTTTGAATACTCGACATGCTTGTAGGAGAAAAAGCCCAGCCAGACCGAGCAGAGCAGCACCACGGCGATGGCGGCGAGCCAGCCCGGCGTGAAGCGTTCGCCGAACAGCGAAGCGCGGCGATAGAACTGCCGCCGGGACGGCAGCAACCCGGCCAGCAGCACCGACAGGATGGTCGCCTCCTCGTAATCGGCGCCTTTCAGCAGCGAGGCCGCGATGCCGGCGGCCAGGAACGCCACGGCCAGCAGCCAGGCGGCGTCCAGCCGGCGTTGCAGGCCCCGCGCCAGCAGCAGCAGACTCATGCCGACCAGGCTGCTGACAAAATGGGAAATTTCCAGGACCGACAGCGGGATTCTATGGTGCAACCATACCAACCGCGTCTCCACCGCCGGGGTCGCGGCCGAGAACAGCAGCACCGCGCCGCTGATCAGCGCCAGCAGGGCGAACACATGCGGCAGCAGCACCGGCGCCCACGGCCCCACCATGCGCGGCAACCACAGCACGCGCTCCCGGTAATGCCGCAGCTCGTACAGCCCCAGCACGATGGCGGCCAGCGCCAGCGGCAGCAGGTAATACATCAGGCGGTAGGCGAGCAGCGCGCCGAGGAGGTCGGTGGCCGGCAGCTCGCGCTGGAGCATGAGCAGCACCAGCGATTCGAACACGCCCAGCCCGCCGGGAACGTGGCTGAGCAGGCCGGCGATCTGCGCCACCAGGAACACGCCGAGAATATGGCCAAAACCAAGGGTCTCGGAAGCCGGTAACAGGATGTACAGCACCGTGCTGGCCATGACCCAGTCCAGCGCGCCGACCGCCAGTTGCGGCAGCGCCAGCCGGGGTCGCACCATCGGCAGTTCCCAGTGTCCCAGCCGCAGCGGCTGGCGGCGCAGCAGGCCCAGCAACAGGTAAGCCGCCGGCAGGCTCAGCAGCAGCAAACCCAGCAACCGACTGTCCATGGCCAGCCAGGGAAGCGCGCCGAGATCCAGCGGGGCCAGCGCCAGCACGCCGCCGCCGACCGTCAAAATGCCCAGCCACAGGGTCAGGGTGGTGAACAGGACGATGCGGGCGATATCCACCGTGGTCAGGCCCCAACTCGAATACAGGCGAAAGCGCAGCGAGCTGGACGTCAGCACCGACAATCCGACCGAGTTGCTGAAGGCGTAGCTGAGCAGGGCGGCGAAGCCGACCTTGGGCCAGGGCAACGGCCGGCGGATGTAGCGCAGCGCCAGCCAGTCGTAGCCGGTGGTGACCAGATAGCTCAACGCCGTGCCCAGCAGGGCGGCGAGCAATTGCGGGTACGGCAACCGTTGGAGATAGACGGCCACATCCTGGTAGCGGTACTCCGCCAGCGCCTGATGCAGCACCCACAACGCGCCGGCGAACAGCGCCAAGCCGATGAATGGACCCGCGAGGCGGGCGAGCAGCGCTTTCATGGCAGGTGCAGGATGGCGTCCCGGTTGGTGTGGGACGTGACTTTGGCCGCCGCCGCCGCGCGGGGCAACCACGCATATTCGCGATGCTCGGCGGGGTTCAGGGCGACGGGCAGGCGTTCGGGCAGGCAGACCCGGAAGACGTGCTCGACGTTCTCGACGGCCTCCGGGGCGTAGCGCTGTTTCCAGGGCGGCAGGATCGGAAAGCGGTTGACCGCACCGCAGGCCACGACGTCCACCCCGTCGCCCAGCCCGGTTTCCTCGCGCAGCTCCCGCCGTGCCGCGACCAGCGGGTCGGCTTCGTCCCAGCGCAGGCTACCGGTCACCGACTGCCAGAAATCCGCTGGCTGAAGCCGACGCAGCGCCAGCACCTCGTCCGCTGCGGTGTAGACCACCACCAGCACCGATTCCGGGCGTTTGTAAGGGCATGAAATCCCCCCGCCGCCGCTGCGGCTCCCCCTTTTTTTAAAGGGGGGTTGGGGGGGATTTGATGCAATCACGCTCGCCTCAAGGCGTGCGGCGCAGGCGGATATTGAGATCGCGCAGTTGCGCCTCGGTGACCGGCGCCGGCGCCTGGGTCAGCAGGCAGGCGGCGCTCTGCGTCTTGGGGAAGGCCATCACGTCGCGGATGGACGTAGCCCCGGCCATCAGCATCACCAGCCGGTCCAGGCCGAAGGCGATGCCGCCGTGCGGCGGGCAACCGAATTTCAGCGCGTCCAGCAGGAAGCCGAATTTGGCCCGCGCCTCCCCGGCATCGATGCCGAGCAACTCGAACACGGTGTTCTGCATTTCCTGGCGGTGGATACGCACCGAGCCGCCACCGATTTCGCTACCGTTCAGCACCATGTCGTAAGCCCGGGACAAGCAGCGTCCTGGATTGGCCTGGACTTCGGCGGGGTCATCGGTATGCGGCGCGGTGAAGGGGTGGTGCAGGGCATTCCAGCGTTGATCGTTCTCGTCCCACTCGAACATCGGGAAATTGACTACCCACAACGGCGCCCATTCGCCTTTGACCAGACCGAGATCGTGGCCGAGCTTGATCCGCAGGGCGCCCAGCGCGTCGTTGACCACCTTGGTCGAATCCGCCCCGAAAAAGAGCAGGTCGCCGTTCTCCGCGCCGGTGCGGGTGAGGATCCTGGCCAACACCTCGTCGGGCAGGAACTTGACGATGGGCGCTTGCAACCCCTCGCGCCCGGCGGCGATATCGTTGACCTTGATGTAGGCCAACCCCTTCGCGCCATAACGGCCGACGAATTCGGTGTAGAGGTCGATCTCACGGCGAGTCAGCTTGCCGCCCTCCGGGACGCGCAGCGCCGCCACCCGGCCATTCGGATCGTTGGCGGGATTGGCGAATACCTTGAATTCCACACCAGCCATCAAATCCGATAACTCGGTCAATTCCAAAGGGATGCGTAAATCCGGCTTGTCGGAACCGTAGCGCTGTATCGCCGTCTCGTAGGGCATGCGCGGGAAGGGATCGGGCAATTCCACCGCCAGCACTTCCGCGAACATCCGGCGGATCATTTCCTCCATCAGATCGGTGATCCCCTGCTCGTCCAGGAACGAAGTTTCGATGTCGAGCTGAGTAAACTCCGGTTGGCGGTCGGCGCGCAGGTCCTCGTCGCGGAAGCAGCGCACCACCTGATAGTAGCGGTCATAGCCAGCCATCATCAGCAACTGCTTGAACAACTGCGGCGACTGCGGCAGAGCGAAAAAACTACCGGGATGGGTGCGGCTGGGCACCAGGTAGTCCCGCGCGCCTTCGGGGGTAGCCTTGGTCAGCATCGGGGTTTCGATGTCCAGAAAACCCCGTCCTTCCAGAAACCGGCGCAGGGCGCCGATCGTCCGGGCGCGCAGTCGCAGCCGCTCCTGCATCACCGGGCGGCGCAGGTCGAGGTAGCGATAGCGCAGCCGCACCTCCTCGGAGGTGTCATCGTCGTCCAACTGGAACGGCAACGGCTCCGAGCGGTTGAGGATTTCCAGCTCGCGGGCCAGCACCTCCACCGCGCCGGTGGCCAGATTGGGGTTCTCGGTGCCTTCGGGGCGGCGACGCACCCGCCCGATCACCCGCAGCACGAATTCGTTGCGGACCCGCTCGGCGCCGGCGAAAGCGTCCGGCACGTCGGGGTCGATCACCACCTGCACCAGACCCTCGCGGTCGCGCAGGTCGACAAAGATGACGCCGCCGTGATCGCGGCGGCGGTGCGCCCAGCCGCAGAGGATGACATCCTGATCGAGCAGGGTTTCGGTAACTTGGCCGCAATAGTGGCTGCGCATGGTGTCTGATTTCCGGTGCAAAACAAGGCAGGAAAGGCGGGATGGCCGCTGGCAAGGGCGGAAATGGTACGGATTCAGGCCGATAGCCGCAACCTCAGGCTCTTTCGCCGCTGGAGCGAACCGGCCGCCCGCAGCTCGGGCGAGGAACATTCACGCCCTTATCCCTATTACTCTTCCCTAATCCAGGTTTTTTTACGGCGCCTGGTCCGGGGGATTTGGATCGGAATCCTCCTTGGAGAGCGTTGTGGTCTTCACCCGGTTTCGCCCCTGGTTTTTGGCCTGGTACAGGCAGTGATCCGCCAGCTGGATCAAGCCGTTCGGGTCCGTTCCAGGGCTGGGAACGGTGCTGGCGACGCCCAAGCTGATCGTGACCCGCGCGCCAGCACCGCTGGCCTCATGAGGAATAGCCAGATTTTCAACCGCCGCTCGCATGATTTCCGCCACGTGGGTGGCGCCGCCGGAATCGGTTTCGGGCAGCACGGCGATGAACTCCTCGCCACCGTAGCGGGCCACGAGATCGCCGGGTCGACGAACCGTTTGCTTGATCGCCCTGGCGACTTGCTTGAGGCAATCGTCGCCTTCGAGATGGCCGCGGCTGTCGTTGAACAACTTAAAGCGATCCACATCCAGCATGATCAGGGAGACAATTGTTTTTTTCCGCGCCGCTCTGGCCCACTCCTCGCTGTAGCGTTCGTTGAAAAATCGCCGGTTAGCCAGTCCGGTCAGCCCGTCCAGATTGGCCAGTTGGAGCAATTCCATGTTGAGCTCCTCCAGCTTGACCTGGCTGGCGCGCAACGCCCGGTACGCCTCGTCACGTTGCAATTTATTGATATAGGCGCCGGAGTGGTAGCGCAAGCGGGCCACCAGTTCGACCTGGTCGGGCAGCTTGACCAAATAGTCGTTGGCGCCGGCAGCGAAGGCCTGCGCCTTCACCGGGGCGTCCTCGGTGCTGGACAGCATGATGATCGGCAGATCCCGGGTGGCGGGATGGGCGCGAAAAAACCGACACAGCGTCAAGCCGTCGATGTCCGGCATGACCAAATCGAGCAAGACGATGGTGGGGCCGACTTTTTCGGCGGCGCCAATGGCGTCGGCCGGATCGGCGCAATAATGAAACTGGATATCGGATTCGCTCAGCAGTTGCCGGCGGATGGTTTCGGCCACGAACGCCTGGTCGTCCACCAGCAGCACCATGAGCGGCCGGTCCACGGAAACCGGCGTGAAGCTGTGGGCGGCGTCGGGGGCTAAGGACATGGGGGTCTCCTGGAAAGCTCCGGGGCCCGCAGCGCACCGATGCGGGCGAGCAGCGCATCGGCCATCTGGGGCGGCGCGAGCACCCGTTCGGCCGCGCCCAGCTCTTCGGCCGCTTTAGGCATGCCGTACACCGCGCAGCTTTCCCGGCTTTGGGAAAAGGTGCGCCATCCCGCCCGCCGCAGCGCCAGCAAGCCGGCCGCGCCGTCCCGGCCCATGCCGGTCAGCAGCGCCGCGATGCCGGGCGGATGCCAATGTTTGGCCACGCTCTCGAAGAACACGGTGGCCGATGGCCGGTAGGGATAATCCAGCGGATTCGGCGTGTAGGTCAGTCGTTGCGCCGACGTGAGAATCAGGTGGTCGTTGGTCGCCGCCAGCAGCACGCGACCGGCTTGCGGCTGGTCGCCTTCCCGCGCGGTGCGAACTTCAAGCTGGCACGATTGGCCCAGCCAATCGGCCAGGCCGCCGGCGAACTGGACGTCCACATGCTGCACGATCAGCACGGCGACGGGAAAATGGCGCGGCAGCGGGCCGAGCAGGGCCGCCAAGGCGGCGGGGCCACCCGTCGAGGCGCCGATCACGATCAGGGGAAAGGCGCAGGCCGGTTCCGTCCGAGGGCGCGGCTCGACCGGGCGGGGGTGCGGGGCGATCAGTTTGCCGATCATTTCGATTTTCGCCAGCAGCGGCGAAGCCGCCGTGTCGCCTTCCCCATGGATCGGGGTATTGACTGCGTCCAGCGCTCCGGCGCCCATCGCTTCGAACACCTTGGACACGCTATCGGTCACGTCGGCCGTCACCACCAGGATGGCGCAGGGCGACTCGCGCATGATGCGGCGGGTGGCTTCGACGCCGTCCATGACCGGCATGAACAGATCCATCAGGATCAGGTCGGGCCGGTCCCGCGCGCACAGGCGCACCGCTTCTTCGCCGTCGCGGGCGGTCCAGGCCAGTTGGTGGCCCGGCGCACGCGCCAGGGTGCGGCGCAGCATTTCAATGGCGATGGCCAGATCGTTGACGATGGCGATCCGCATGTCAGCCCCCCCCGATCAGCGCTTCCACTGCCTCCAGCAAAGTTTCGTCCTGGAAACTGCTCTTGGCCAGATAATAATCGGCGCCGGCCTCCAGCCCGCGCTGCCGATCCTCCTCTCGCTCCTTGTAGGACACGATCATCACCGGCAACGACCGCAGGACCGGGTCCCGCTTGATCAGGGTCGTCAGTTCGATGCCGTTCAGGCGCGGCATGTCCACGTCGCTGATGATCAACTGGTAGTCGCCGGCGCGCACCGTGTTCCAGCCGTCCATGCCATCGACCGCGATATCGACCTGATAGCCCCGGTTTTCCAATAGCTTGCGCTCGACCTCGCGCACGGTCAGCGAGTCGTCCACCACCAGGATGCGCTTGGACTGCCGCGCCGCGCCGGCGGGGGTCTGTTGCATTTTTCCGGGCCGACCGGTGGCGGTCAGGCGGTCGATGGAGCGCACGAGGTCGTCCACGTCCAGGATCAGCGCCGGTGCGCCATCTTCCAGCAGGGCGGCGGCGGCGATGTCGCGGAGCTTGCCCAGGCGCGGATCGAGCGGCTGCACCACCAGGGTACTTTCCAGCAGGAACTGGTCCACCACCACCCCGAACCGGCCGGTGCGGTCGCCGATCACCACCACCCGGAAATCCGCGTCCGCCGCCGCCGGGGCCGGCAGTTCCAGCACCTGATGGGCGGCGATCAGCCCCACCGCCGCGCCATCGATCATGCAGTACTCGCGGCCTTCGACGGTGTGGATGTCGCCGGGCGCCAGCACCAGCACCCGATCGACCCGCGCCAGCGGGAACACGTAGGGTTCGCCGGAGATTCGCACGATCAGCCCGCGCACTACCGACAGAGTCAGCGGCAGTTGCAGTTGGAAACGGGTGCCCCGCCCCAGTTCGGAAAAGGTTTTCACCGTGCCGCGTACCTGCTGCACGATGTTCGCCACCACATCCAGGCCGACCCCGCGCCCGGAGATTTCCGTAACCTGGTCGCGCAGGGTGAAACTGGGCAGAAACAGGAACTCGAACAGTTCGACGTCGCTCAGGCTAGCGGCGGCGGCGGCGGCCACCAGCCCTCGCCGCACCACCGCACGGCGCAGCACCTCGGGATCGATGCCGCGGCCATCGTCGGCGACGGTGATCGACAGCAGGCCCGCCTGATGCCGGGCTTCCAGCCGGACCGTGGCGGTCGGCGGCTTGCCGGCGGCCTGCCGCTCGGCGGGCGATTCGACGCCGTGGTCGATGGCGTTGCGCAGCAGGTGGTTGAGTGGCGCCTGGAGTTTTTCCAGGATATCCCGGTCCACCTGAGTGCCGGCGCCGGCGATGTCGAGATGGACCTGTTTGCCGAGGTCGTGGGCCAGATCCCGCACCAGACGCGGGAACCCCGCCACACCGTCGGCGAACGGCCGCATCCGGCTGGCCGTGGCTTCCTGGTAAAGCTGACGGGCGAGATGGCTGGAGCGCCGGTCGAAGCCATCGAGTTGTTCCAGTTGGCGGACAATGCCGTCGTGGTTGCCGGCGGCAAACCGCCGGGCTTCGTGCAGCAGGCCAAGGGTACGTTCGTCGGCGCCCCGTGCTTGCAGGTATTCGTGCAGCGCTTCCAGCAGCCGCGCCAGTTCGTTGTGCCGGCGCTTGAGGCGCAGCAGGTCGCGGGCGAACGGCACCAGCCCGCGCGACTCCACCAGCGCCTCGGCGGCCAAGCCCATCAGCCGATCCAGACGTTCGGCGTCGATGCGCAGCACTTTCTCATCGACGGCGGGTTTGGCCGGCGGCGCGGCGCGCGCGCCGCTCTCCCCCGCTGGAGAAGCGTGAATCGCGGCCGGCGCGGCGGCGTCCTCGGCCCCTTCCCCACCGGGAGAAGGCGGAGCGGGGAGGAGAGGAACATCGACCGCCGGGGGTTCGACGGCCGGTGGCGCGACGGCGGTTGCGACGGCGACCGGCGGCTCGGTCATGGCGGCTCGGATGGCGGCGGCGAGCGCGTCGAAATCAGCCGCCTGGGTTTCCGACCAGCCGGTCAGTTCGTCCTCGCTGACCCGGGCGAGTCGAGCGATGCGATCCGCGCCCCGCAGCAGCAGATCGAAGTGGCCGGCGTGCAGGAGCAAGCCCTTCTGCGCCGCCGAAAAGCAGTCTTCCATGGCGTGCGCCAGGGTCACGGCCACCGGCAGCTTGACGATGCGGGCGGCGCCCTTGATGGAGTGGGCGGCGCGCATCAGCGCTTCCAGCAGGGCCGGATCGCGGGGGGCATGCTCCAGGTCGAGCAGGCCCTGGTTGATGGCGGCCGCCTGGTTTTCCGCCTCCACGCGGAACAGTTCCAACATGGAAAAATCGCTCATGCGAGTTTTTTCTCCAAGGCGTGGAACAGCAGGCCGTCGTCGAGCCGGCCGACCGCCTTGTCGTCCAGCGGCAGGATGCCCAAGGTAAAGCGCGCCAGCGACCGCGCCAGGGTGGCTGGAACCTCGCACAGGTCCGCCGCTCCGTGGCGGTGGCAACCCCAGATATCGTCGACGACGAATACGAACCGGCTTTCCTCGCGGTGAACGGCCACCATGCGCGAGTACACCCGGCGCTTGGCCGCCGCTGGCCCGGCAGGGGCGTGCGGCTCGATGCCGAGCAGCGCGGCCAGCGAGGCGCAGGGGCGCAGCCGGCCGTGGATATTGGCAAGCCCCTGGATGACGCCCGGCACGCGGTGCGGCAGGCCGTGAACGGGGACGGGATCGAGGATCTCCTCCACCACCCCCACCGGCAGGGCGAGCCACTCGCCGCCGGTGCGGAATACCAGCACGGCGGTGAGCCGTCCGGCGTCCCGGCGCGGGATCGGCCGGGCATAGTGCTGGCGCCAGTTTTCCCGGTAGTCCGGCGGCAACGGCCGGTCGCGCAACCTGCGGCCGGCCGCGGCGTAGACCTCGCAGCGGTGGCAGTGGATGACCTGCTCCAGGCGGGGGCAGCGCGGCGTGGCGCGGCTCCAGACCCCGATGCGGTTCCAGCAGTCGTCGACGACCGGGGTTTCGGGGTCGGTGGCGGTCATGGAGCCTCCTCGCGGCGGCGTTGCTCGGCGCGCCGAGCCCGTTGCCGGAAGTGCTGGGCGGCCGGCGCGTCCCCGCGCCGCTCGGCGGCCAGTGCCAGGTGGGTCAGCGCCGGGTAATGATCCGGCTCCAGGTAAGCCACCTTGCGAAAACAGGATTCGGCCTCGGCGGGGCGCTGGCTGGCGTCATGGATCAGCCCGAGCAGGTAATAGGACTCCGCCTGAAGACGTGGGACGCCCAGCGCGGTTTCGCAGAGCCGGCGCGCGTCTTCCAACTGTCCCCGGTCGGCCAATGCGCGGGCCGGCGCCAGCGAGTCGGGTAGGTCGGCGGGAAATCCTTCCCACGCCGATTGCGCGGGAGGGGATGGCGGAATCGACGCTGGGTCGGTGGCGCGCCGCACCGGGGGGGGACGCGCGCTCCAGGAATCCGGCGGCGGCTGGCGCCGTTTTCCCTCCGCCGGAGCCGCGCCGCCACCCGGCGACTGGCGCCGTTCGTCACCGTGCTTGCGGTAGGCGAAGGCGAAGGGATAGCGCGCCGAGGCAAACCAGCGGTCCAGCAGCGGCCCCGGCTCCGAATGGCCGACGAACAGCAGGCCGGATCGGGCGAGCAGCCGGTCCATGACCGCCAGCGCCCGCTCCTGGTACTCGCGGCTGAAATAGATCAGCAGGTTGCGGAAAAAAACGATGTCATAGGTTTGCCTGGTCCGGATGAAATCGGGATCGAACAGGTTACCGGGGGCAAAGGCGACGCTCCGACGCACTGCTTCGTCGAGCAGGTAGCCGTTCGGAGTGCGGTGAAAATAGTGGTCGCGGAACGCCAGGTCGTCGCCGCGGAACGAATTTTTGCCGTAGACGCCCCGGCGGGCCTTGATCAGGGCGGCCTTGCTGACGTCGAAGGCGTCGATTCGCCATTGCGCCGGGCGCAGGCCGCAGTCGAACAGGGTCATCGCCAGGGAATAGGGTTCCTCTCCGGTCGAGCAGGGCAGGCTCAACAACCGCAGCGGGTCGCTGGGACAACCGGGCAGCCATTCCTCGACCACGTACCGACGCAGTACTCGAAAGGGCTCGTCGTCGCGGAAGAACCAGGTTTCCGGCACCACGATCCGCTCGATCAGGGCTTCCCGCTCCTCGCCGGCGGCGACCAGCAGTTCGAGATAGCGATCCTCGTCGCTCAGCCCGCGCGCCGCCATGCGCTCGCGCACCGCCCGCTCCACGCCGGCGGCTCCGGTGGAGGCGCTGTCGAAACCGATGGCGGTGGCCAGCAAAGACTCAACCTGCGTCAGGATGCGCATGCGGCGGGGCCTCCCCTTCGCTGGGATACAACAGAGATCGCGCCTCGTCGGTCAGCAGACCGGCCGGGCGGACAAACTGCACCAGTTCCTCCCCCAGAATCGCCAGTTGGCCGAGCCAGGGCGCAGCAGCCGTGGAAGCACGCAGGAACTCCGGGGCGATACGCATCGTTTCGGTGGCCTGCTCGACCAGTAGCCCCAGCAGCTCGACCCGCCCGTCGGGCAGAGGGTGGCGGGTGAGCAGGATGCGCGAGCTGAGGCGCGCGCGGCAGGGCGCCTCGCCGATCAGACGGCTCAGATCGACCACCGGCGCGAGGGCGCCGTGATAGTTGAGCAGACCGGCGAGGTACGGCGGCGCCGCCGGCACGCGCTTGAGCGCCGCCAGCGGCAGGATTTCGACGATCGCGCGCGCTGGCAGGGCGTAGCGGTCGGCACCGGCGGTAAACAGCAGCGCAAGCATGATGGGGCCTCGCGTCGGTCTAGAAGCGCCGGACCACGCTTTGCATGTCCTGGACCGTCCCAGCCAACAGTTCCACGGACTGCTGCGATCTGCCGATGGCTTGCACGGTTTGCCGCATACCCTCGCTGAACTGCGCCATGGCTTGGCTGATCTGGTCGGTGCCGGCCGACTGGGCTTGAATGCCCTCGTGGACCGATTCGAAACGTGGACCGATCACCTGGATCTGCTCGATGAGGCGCGTCAATTGCTCGCCGATCCGACGCACATCGTCCACGTTGCGGCGGATTTCCTCGGAAAATTTATCCATGCCCATGACGCTGGCGGACACCGCCGACTGCATGTCCTTGAGGATCTGCTCGATGTCGTAGGTAGCGACCGCCGTCTGGTCGGCGAGCCGGCGGATTTCGGAAGCCACCACCGCAAAGCCCAGACCGTACTCGCCGGCCTTTTCCGCCTCGATGGCGGCGTTGAGGGACAGCAGGTTGGTCTGGTCCGCCACCTTGGTGATGGTGGTGACCACCGTGTTGATGGTGCTGGCTTTCTCGTTCAGCACCGCCAACTTGGCGACGATGGCGCCGGACGCTTCCGCCATCTGCCGCATGGTCTGATCCAGGCGGTTCAGTTCCTGCTGGCTTTCCGCCGCCCGATGGTTGATCTCCTCGGTGACGCGGGCCATTTCCTGGGTGTTGTGGCTGAGTTCCCGGGAGGTGGCGGAAATTTCCTTGACGGACGCCGTAATTTCGGCGGTGGATGCGGCCTGCTCGGCGACCGTCGCTTCCTGCTGGCGAATGGCGGAACCCAACTCGGTTGAACTGGTGCCGGTTTGAATGCCGGCCAATTGCAGGAGCTGCACGACGTCGCGTATCGTCTTCATCAGATACACCCCCACCGCCAGGCCGATCAGCGCGGCCAGCCCGAGCAGGAACACAATGCCCCGGCGGGCGGACTCCAGCAGGACCGTGCTGTCGTGATTGGCTGCGGTGCTGCCCGCAATGATGAGTTCGATCAAGCGGTTGGCGCTGTCCGTGATCGCATTGCGCAATTGCTGGGACTCACCCGCCATCAATGCGAGGGCTTCGGTTTTTTTATTTTGCCGCGACAGTTCGACAACCTGGCCGCTGAGGCTCAGATAGTCGTCGAACTTTTTTTTATATTGTTCGAACAGGGCTTTTTCTTCCGGGGAAACGATCAGGCGCGCCAGCTCTTCTTCGTGGGCTTTATAAGTAGCGAGCCATTCCTTCATGTGCTGTTCGGAATCCGCCCGTTCGGGCGCTTCCGTGGCGTACAAATGCTGAAACTCGGCCAACTGAAAATTGAAGAACTGGGCTTTCATTTCGGTTGCATCATGCAGGGCGGGCATCCCGGTGGCCTGGATCGTCTTGATGTCCCGGTCGATCTGCTCCAGCCGGTTCAGGGAATAGATGCCCAACGCCAGCATGAACACGAAAATGACGATTAACGAAAAAACCAGTTGATAGGTCAGTTTCAAACCGGAAAGCCACTTCATCGTCGTTTGGCCTGCCCGCGCCTGAGCGTGGCGGCGACGGGCCGGCGCTCCTCCTTCTCAACGCATGGGTTGGATGCCGCCATGCAATCTCGGTGTCTCTATTTTCTGGCAAGATCGCCTTGGAAGCGGTTCTGAGCGTGTAGTGTATAAATATAGTATACACGGACAATTGATGGAGTATTTCGCAATGCCGGTTTCGGAGGGAAACCGCCGGCTGCTGACCGGGTTTACAGCGAAAATTCAAGCGGCTAGGGGAAGCGGGAGCCGGAAGGATGGCCGGGCGCGGCAGGTGTCGCCGCAGTGTCCGGCCAGGCGGGACGCGGGTTCGATTCAGCGCCGAACGGGCGGAGTCAAGTGGCCGTCGCCGCCGGTGCGGCGCAGGTTCCGCAACCGCCGGCGCCATCGCAGGCGGGCGCGGGTTTGCTTTCACTGGCGGACGCGCTATCTTCCTTGGCGACATTTTTCTGGTTGCCCTTCTTAAAATCGGTCTCGTACCATCCGCCACCCTTGAGCCGGAATCCCACTACCGAGATCAGCTTCTTCAGTTCGGGCTGGCCGCAGGCCGGACAATCGCTCAGCTCGGGATCGCTGAGCTTCTGCATGACTTCCAGTTCGTGATCGCAGGACTGGCAACGGTATTCGTAAATCGGCATGGCGCACCTCGCGGGCAGACAAAACGGTTGGGGAACTCGGCGTTGATTGATGGGGATTACCTCGAACGATTTCAAGGGTTCCGTCCAGAGTCAGGTGGTTCCCGCTACACTATGGCCATGTCTCCCCTGCTGCGTCCACTTTTCCTGATTGCATGCGTTCTTGGGTGGGTCGGCTGCGATTCCGACGCCAACCGCGCGGTCACGGTGGACTTCTGGGCCATGGGTCAGGAAGGCGAGCAGGTGCGAGCGCTGCTGCCGGAGTTCGAGCGCCGCCATCCCGGTATCCGGGTGCGGGTGCAGCAGATCCCCTGGAGCGCGGCGCACGAAAAACTGCTGACCGCCTATGCCGGCGCCGCCATGCCGGATGCGTTTCAACTCGGCAACACCTGGATTCCCGAATTCGTGGCCCTGCGCGCCGTCGAGCCGCTGGACGAGCGGTTGCGCGACTGGCCGGAAGCGGCGCTGGCCGACTACTTCCCCGGCATTCTCGCCACCAACCGGCTGGACGGACGGACCTACGCCCTGCCCTGGTACGTGGACACCCGGCTGTTTTTCTATCGGACCGATCTGTTGGCCGCCGCCGGCTTTCCCGAACCGCCGACCACCTGGGACGGCTGGTTGCAGGCGATGGCCGCGCTCAAAACCCCAGGTAGCGAGGAGCGCTACGCCATCCTGCTGCCGATCAACGAATGGCAGTTGCCGGTCATTCTCGCCCTGCAACGCGGCGCCACTCTACTACGCGACCGAGATCAATACGGCCACTTTCAAGACCCGCGCTTTCGCGACGCCTTCACGTTTTATCTGGACCTGTTCGCGCGAGGGCTGGCCCCGCCGGTGAGCAATACCCAGATGGCCAATCTTTATCAGGAATTCGCCAGCGGCGCTTTTGCCCTCTACATCAGCGGCCCGTGGAACATCGGCGAATTCGGCCGGCGCTTGCCGGCGGCAGTGCAACCGTACTGGAGCACCGCACCGCTGCCGGAATTTACCGATTCCTCCCCTCTCCCGGCGGGAGAGGGATTGGGGGTGAGAGCGGTGGGCGTATCGCTGGCCGGCGGCGCCAGTCTGGCGCTCAACCGCTCCTCGCCCCGGCGGGAAGCGGCCTGGAAGCTGCTGGAATTTCTGGCCGAGCCGGAGCAGCAGGCGCGGTTCTATCAACTGACCGGCGATTTGCCTGCGCGGCAGTCGGCCTGGAACGACCCGGCGCTGACCGGCAACCGTCACGCCCAGGCGTTCCGGGAGCAGTTGCAGCACCTGCGGGCAACACCGCCGATTCCCGAATGGGAACGCATCGCCAGCCGCATCGCCTACTACGCCGAGCTGGCGGTCCGCCAGGAGTTGAGCGCGGACGAGGCGCTGGCGGCGCTGGATCGGGATGTGGACCGGATTTTGGAAAAGCGCCGCTGGCTGCTGAGCCGGGGGGTAACGCCGTGACCGGCCAGGAACGGCTCGCCGCCCGAAGCGCCTGGACCTTCCTGGCACCGGCGCTGCTGTTGATCGCGGTATTCTTCTTTCTGCCGGTGCTGGCGGCGCTGCTGCTGAGCTTCACCGATTTCGACATCTACGCGCTGGGCGATCTGGATCGGCTGCGTTTCGTCGGCCTGCGCAATTATCTGGATCTGCTGCAAAGCCCGCTGTTCTGGACGGCGTTGGGCAACACTTTTTATTTCGTGGTGGTGGGGGGGCCGCTGTCGGTGGCGATTTCCCTGGGCGCGGCGCTGCTGGTGAGCGCGCCGCTGACCCGCTTTCCCGGTTTCTTCCGCACCGCTTTCTTTCTGCCAGTGGTGACTACCCTGGTGGCGGTGGCGGTGGTATGGCGCTATCTCTACCATCCTCGCTACGGCTTGCTGAATTACGGCCTCGGCCTGCTCGGCATCGATCCCATCGACTGGCTGGGCGACCCGGGCTGGGCCATGCCGGCGATCATCCTCATGGCGGTATGGAAGAATTTCGGTTTCAACATGATCATCTTCATCGCCGGCTTGCAGAACATTCCAACTCAACTCTACGAGGCGGCGCGGATCGACGGGGCCAGCGGCTGGCGACAGTTCCGCCACATCACCCTGCCCTTGCTGGGACCGACCTTCCTGTTCGTGGCCTTGATGACCATGATCGGCTATTTCCAGGTATTCGCCGAGCCCTACGTGATGACCCAGGGCGGACCGGCCAACCGCACGCTTAGCGTGGTGCTGCTGATGTACGAGGAAGGCTTCCGCTGGTGGAACATGGGCTACGCCTCGGCGGCAGCGTTCGTGTTGTTCGTGCTGATTCTGGCCGGAACCCTGCTGCAATTGAAGCTGCGGGGAGGGGAGCCACCATGAGCCGCCTGCTCCATCGCATCCTCCCCGCCCTGCTGGTGTATGGTCTGCTGATGCTCGGTACGGTGCTGGCACTGACGCCGCTGTTGTGGATGCTGGCAGCGTCACTGATGCCGCCCGGCGAGGCCACCGGTTACCCACCGCGCTTATGGCCCAGCACGGTGACCTTCGAGCACTACGCGGCGCTGTTCACCCGTCTCGACCTGGGCCGCTACCTGCTCAACAGCACCCTGCTGGCCAGCGCCGTGACCGTGATCTCGCTGTTCGTCAACTCCATGGCGGGCTACGCTTTTGCCAAGTTCCGGTTTCGCTATCGGGACCGGCTGTTTCGAATCCTGCTGGCGGCCATGGTGATCCCGGCTCAGGTGGCGATGCTGCCGCTGTTCCTGCTGCTCAAGCAGTTCGGTCTGATCAACACCTATTGGGGCGTCATTATCCCCGGCATGGCCAACATTTTCGGCATCTTCCTAATCCGTCAATATCTGCTGGCCATCCCCGACAGCTTGCTGGACGCCGCCCGCATGGACGGCGCCGGCGAGTTCCGCATCTACTGGGCACTGGTGCTGCCGCTGTGCCGGCCAATCCTGGTGACGCTGGCCATCTTTACTTTCATGGGTGCCTGGAGCGATTTCATGTGGCCGCTGATCGTGCTGACCGACAGTTCGATGTACACCCTGCCGGTGGCGCTGGCCAACCTGCTGGGTGAGCATGTGCAGGACACCGAATTGATGATGGCCGGCTCGGTGCTGACCGTGCTACCGGTGCTGCTGCTGTTCGTGGCCCTGCAGAAATACTACATCGCCGGCATCATGCTGGGCGGGATGAAGGGGTGAGGGGCGGCGCCCGCTTTGAGAACACCGTCTGAAGCTCAAGCCGGCCAATCTGGACGGCCAGGCCAACGAACGGAGCCGACGGAGCAAACCGCTTTTCAGCGGGTAGAGCGGATGGCGGTGGGGGAGCGCGTTCTCCACCACCATACTCGATACCCCAACAATACCGCGACGAGCCCGACATAGAGCAATGGCTCGCTGATGTCCGCCTTGACCAGCCACCAGTAATGCACCACGCCCAGCACGCCGATGAGGTAAACCAACCGGTGCAGCCGTTGCCAGTTGCGCCCCAGCCGTTTGATCATGCCGTGGGTGGAAGTCGCCGCCAGTGGGACCAGCAGCAGAAAACCGGCGAAACCGACCGTGATATAGGGGCGCTTGGCGATGTCTTCGAAAATAGCCGACCACTCGAAGAACTGGTCGAAGATCAGATACACGCCGAAATGCAGGCAAACGTAGAAAAACGCAAACAGGCCCAGCATCCGTCGGAATTTTTGCAGCCCGTTCCATCCGGTCATCCGCCGCAACGGCGTCACCGCCAGCGCCAGCAGCAGGAAGCGCAAGCTCCAGTCGCCGGTGCGATGACTCAGCGTCTCGACCGGATTGGCGCCCAGTCGATCCTGCCAGGTCAGCCAGAACAACCAGGCCAGCGGCAGCAGGCTGGCGAAGAAGATCAGGGGTTTTCCATACAGCGTGGTGAAGCGGGCTTGACGTGCGATCATGGCGGGCGGGCTTTGGGGGACTGGATAAACTCGGGAAGTAACTGGGTGGTCGCGTGGCTCACCTGCCTATCGGAACCCATGCGCCGGGAAAGTTCCCATCCCGAGGGATGGTCTCATGTACGTTTGGGCCGCGCGCATAAAAAAGCCGGAGCTTGCGGGCTCCGGCAAACAACCACCAAAGGAAGGTGTTAGAGAAGAACGACATCTCACGATGTCACCTATAGCTTAGGTTATTTTGTTGCAGTGCGTCAATGTTTTTTGCCGCCGCAATAAAAAATGCCGGGTCAGTACGCTGACCCGGCAAAGAACCACCAAAGGAGGATTTGAAGACAACATCCACTGGGAATGTTGCATTGCAGTATAAAGTGGATATTGCACTGCGTCAAGTATCTTTACGCATTTTCTAATGCAATAAAATCATTTTATTACGTGGAATACTTTCAAACTCCGGCCGGCGGCTTGCCAACCCATGGACCTGCGACAACCTCATCCATGCCGCAGCACGACCTTACCCATCTGCTCGCCGGCCAGCAGCCGCTGGTGGGCCGCGACCGCCCGATCGAACGGAAAAACCCGGTCGAGCGCCGGCTCGATGCGGTGTTCGGCGACAAAACGCAACATGGCGGCGAATTCGGCGGGCGAACCCATGGTGGAGCCGATAATCCGCGCCTGCCGGAAAAACAGCTTGGCCATCTCCAGCCCCTGCGGCGGATTGCCGGCCGTCGCGCCGTAAACCACCAGCCGCCCAGCCGGTTTCAGCAGCGAAAAGCCCTCCTTGAAAGAAGGGCCGCCGGTGCCGTCGATCACCACGTCCACCCCACCGCTCAGCTCGGCCAATCGTTTGGCCCAATGTTCGTCGCGGTAGTTGACGCCGCCGGCCGCGCCCATCCGCCGGGCCTGTTCCAGTTTGTCGTCGTCGCCGCTGGTGACGAAAGTCCGCGCGCCCAGAGCCGCAGCCCACTTCAGCGCGAAGGTTGCCACGCCGCCGCCGATGCCGGTGATCAGCACGGTTTCGCCCGCTTGCGCTGCGGCCTGCGTCATCAGCGCCCGCCAGGCGGTCAGCCCGGCCAGGGGGATGGCGGCGGCCTGCTCCCAGCTCAGATGCGCCGGTTTGGCGAAGACATGGCCGGCGGGAACACAAAGGTATTCGGCGAAGGCGCCGGGGTCCGGCATGCCCAGCACCCGAAAGGTCGGGCCGGGAAAACGGGGATCGTCGCCCCACTCGTAGGCGGGGTAGACGACCACCGACCGATCGAGCAACTCCGTCGGAGTGTCGGGGCCGAGCGCGTCGACCGTGCCGGCTCCGTCCGAACCGAGGATGCACGGCAGGCGGATGCCGGGATACTGGCCGAGGGTAATCCAGACATCGCGGCGGGGGGGGGGGGGGGGGGGGGGCGCCGCCCCCCCCCCCGCGGGGGGGGCGGCGGGGGGGGGGGGGGGGGGGGGGGGGGGGGCGGGGGGGGCGGCCCCCCCCGGCCCGCCCCCCCCCGACGCT
>JAPUDV010000017.1 GCA_027492875.1 Candidatus Competibacteraceae bacterium
CCGCGCGGTGGTTCTGGCCTACTACGAGGGTCTGACCCACGACCTGATCGCCCGACGGCTGGAACGGCCGCTGGGCACGGTCAAGGCCTGGGTCCGGCGCAGCCTGCAACGCTTGAAAACCTGTCTGGGGGAACCATGAACGTTCACTACCCCCCGCTGAGCGACCATCTGGCCGCCGAATACGTCCTGGGCACCTTGCACGGCTTGGCCCGCCGCCGCTTCGAACGGCTGTTGCCAGCGCATCCGACGTTGCAACGGGCCGTGACCGAGTGGGAACGGCGTTTGAACCGGTTGGCGTCCGCCAGCGTGCCCGCCCCGCCGCCACCGGCGGTTTGGAAGGGCTTGGAACGGCGATTGTTCCCGGCCGAACCGCGCCGTCGCTGGTGGGATAGCCTGGCGTTCTGGCGCGGCTTGGCTGCGGCCGGCGTTCTGGCGGCGGTCATCGCCGTCGCGCCGCGGTTGGCGCTACCGCCGCCGGGAGAAGCGGACATGAACTTCGCCGCCATCCGTGGCAAGCAGCGGGAAGTGCTGTGGACCGTGGCGCTGACCGACGGCAATCGACTGCTGCACGTCAGCAACCTGCGCCCGATGACGATGCCGCCCGACCAGCGCTGCTTCCTGTGGCTGAAGACGGGCGGCCAAGCCCCGGTCATGCTGGACGCGCTACCGGACGACGGCGGCGCCCGCACCCTGCACCTGCCGGCGGACATGCCGCAGCCGAATCAGGGCGATCTGTGGGTGAGCATGCAGCCGGCCAGCGATCCGGCCCCGCCGGCCCAACCCCTGTATCAGACGCACTGGCAGGCGCTCTGAGGCGTTTTTCCGACGACCCCTGCTTCCGTGGATGATTAATCCGTGAAAATGGCGCCAGCAGTCTTTTTGACGGCTTAAAAACGATGATTGGGGCAAAAGGAAAGGCGATGACGCGCTCGACCGCGCCAAACGAACGCCACCGGGGCGCGTACTTCCCATTCCACCCACCCGACCTCCAAAATGTCTACCTCCCCGGAGGTATCCCTTCGCGGCAGCCATATCCTGGCACGGGGTTTTGGTATGGTAGACCGGTTTTTATCCCTCCCCCGCCCGATCGAGGTATCCAGCGTGCCTGTTCCGCCTGGTAATGTTGCTCCCGCCACCGCGCCGCTGGTGGACCGTTTTGGCCGGCGGGTGGACTATGCGCGGCTTTCCGTGACCGACCGCTGCGATTTTCGCTGCGTCTACTGCATGAGCGAGCGCATGACCTTCCTGCCGCGCGCGCGGGTTCTGACGCTGGAGGAACTGGCGGCGCTGGGGCGGACCTTTGTCGAGCTGGGCGTGCGCAAGATCCGCATCACCGGCGGCGAACCGCTGGTGCGGTGCAATGTACTGTGGCTGTTTCAGGAATTGGGTCGGCTGCGCGAGTGTGGGCTGGCGGAACTGGTGTTGACCACCAACGGCTCGCAACTGGAGCGGCTGGCGGCGGACCTTAAGGCGGCCGGGGTGGCGCGGCTCAACGTCAGCCTGGACAGCCTGAAGCCGGAGCGCTTCCGCCGCATCACCCGGACCGGCGAGCTGGATGGAGTACTGCGCGGCATTCGAGCTGCCCAGACCGCCGGCTTCCAGCGGCTCAAGCTGAACGCGGTCATCCTAAAACACCGCAATCACGATGAAGTGGGCGATCTGGCCCGCTTCGCTATCGACCACGGGCTGGATATCAGCTTCATCGAGGAAATGCCGCTCGGCGAGATCGGCGATCACGACCGCGCCGAGCTGTACTACTCCAGCGACGCCATCCGCGCCGATCTTGCCAAGGTATTCTCCCTGACCCCCACCACCGAGAGCACCGGCGGCCCGTCGCGCTACTACCGCGTGCCGGGAACCGATAGCCGCATCGGTTTCATTTCCCCGCATAGTCATAATTTTTGCGGCGACTGTAACAGAGTTCGGGTATCCGCCGATGGTCGTTTGTTACTATGTCTCGGAAAAGAACATTCGGTGGATTTACGCCATGTGCTGCGCGCTCACCCCGGCGACCGCGAACGGCTCAAGCAGGCCATCGCCACCGCCATGGCGATCAAGCCGCTCGGCCATGAGTTCCAGCTCGACGGCCAGCCGGTCATCCTGCGCCACATGAGCCACACCGGCGGTTGACGGGTCCGGGTCCCGGCATAGCTGGGGCCATGGAACAGCGCACCCGAACCGATGCCCGCCCGCAAACCGGCTAAACTTTAAATTCGTCGATCCTGTGACATTGCACGGCGTTTCCGCCATGCGCGTTCGCCCGCGATACCCGGCCTTCACGGGGTCACCAGCCACCACCGGGATAGCTCCAACCACGCGCGGTCGGACGTTCGATCCCATGCCTTGACTTGTGACCCCCATCCACCTCAGGAGCACCGCTGATGCCTTCCACCCTGCTCACTCCCCATCAAAACCGCCGCCAATTTTTGACCACCCTGCTGGTCGGTTCCAGCGCGTTGGCGTTCGGTGGCCTGCTCGGTTCGCGACCGGCCCGCGCTGCCGACGGTCCCTTCACGCTGCCGCCGTTGCCCTACGCCGATAGCGCGCTGGAACCAGCCATCTCAGCGCGCACCCTCGGCTTTCACTACGGTAAGCACCATCAGGGCTACGTGAACAACCTCAACAAGTTGGTCGCCGGCACCCCGCTGGCCGAGCAACCGCTGGATACGGTGATCAAGGCCACCGCCACCCCCGATCAAACCGCGATCTTTAACAACGCCGCGCAGGTCTGGAACCACACCTTCTACTGGAATAGCCTGAAACCCAAGGGTGGTGGCAAACCGACCGGCGCGCTGGCCGAGATGATCGACAAGTCGTTTGGTGGTTTCGAGCCATTCAAGGCGGAATTCGCCAAGGCCGCCACCGGCCAGTTCGGCAGCGGTTGGGCCTGGTTGGTGAAGGACGGCGACAAGCTGGCGGTGGTCAAGACCGGCAACGCCGATACGCCCCTCGTTCACGGCCAGAAACCGCTGTTGACGGTGGATGTCTGGGAGCACGCCTACTATCTGGATTACCAGAACCGGCGTGCCGATTACGTGACCGCCGTACTAGATGGTCTGATTAACTGGGACTTCGCCACGCAAAACCTGGCTACTTGAGGCTGATCGTCCCGAATGCGCTCCAGATCGAGCGGTTCGGGATGCCCGCAGGGCGCTGGAACCGGATGGTGTCTTGATTGTGTCATCCGGCCCCTGGAAACCATCATGAATCTTGCGCGATTTCGGGAGTTGTTCGAGTCGCTGACGGGTAATACCCCTTTCTCATGGCAAACGGAGTTGGGTCGCCGTTTGTTGAACGTCGATATTCCGACCGGTTGCAATTTGCCGACCGGCACGGGCAAGACATCGGTGATGTCCGTCTGGTTGATTTGCCTGGGATTGGGGTAGACCCAACAG
>JAPUDV010000018.1 GCA_027492875.1 Candidatus Competibacteraceae bacterium
TAGCTGTTATCTTTTATCTTAATTTTCAGTAAGTTATTTTTGTCCTGTACAATGTTCCATCACCAAGAATCTGCCCGGCAATACGCTTTTCATCAGGCGCTGGAGTCGCTCTTTAAGCGGTTGGAATCAAACCCTCAAAATCGCTGTTCTCCACCTCTAACCCATACGCCACCCGGCAGAATTTTAACGTAAATTCATTTGGTTAGCGGATTTTGTCCTGTACAATGCTAGTTGATATAATACATCTTTTTAGTAGTATTTGGTATGAGGATAACGGGAACAGGATACGGGTTTGTCAACCCGTCTCTCTCTTAATTTCATGGGACTTTGGTCTTGATAATGGGGAGTATCTTAGGGAACTGCTGATGAGATCGGCCCTTTTAAGCTATCCATCCATGTATTATCAAAAGTTCATTTAGACTCGCGGACTTTCGGCGGGCGTGGCCTGGAACTCGCGCTCGTACTGATCCAAACTGCTGGGCGTTCCACAGACGAACAGCAGATCGTCCGGGTGGACCCGGAACGCCTCATCGAAAGTCACGAACACCTGACTGTTTCTTTGCACCGCAACCACGGCCGCACCGGTCCGGTCTGGCACCCCGGCCCGCCACGGATGCCGGCCCGCCAGTGCGCCTGGAGCCAACCGGACGAATTTGAGGCGTGGTTCGACCGCAACGGCCTGTTCCCCAAGAAGTTCGTAAGCAAGGATTTGCCCGGCCATCTGTCCCACCGAGAGGGCAAAATCGGCGCCGGCCTGATAGAGTCGCGCGACGTTCGGCACCCGGTTGACCCGGACGATGAGCGGAACCTCGGGCGCATAGTCGCGGACCACCGCCGTGGCGAACACCCCTTCGCTGTCGTTGCTCAACGCCAGCACCACCGCGCTCGCCGCACGCACGTTGGCCCGGGCCAGCGTGGCATGTTCGAGCACGTTACCGACGACATCAACCCCCGGCACGAGTTGTTGATCGATCACGACGGTGATTTCGTGGGCGTCACGCAACATTTCCACCACCTTGCCGCCGACCGTGCCATAACCAGCCACCACGATGGGACCGTTGCGGCGGATCGGTGCGGCCAAGCGCTCGACCTGGACCAGACTGGCCTGCGCGCCGACCAAGACCAGGATCGCGCCGGGTTCGATGCGCGTCTCCGGTCCCTTGGCGATCGCGAAACGTCCACCACGCCACTGGCCGAGCATCGTCACACCGTGACGTTCGCGCAATTTCAGTCCCCCCAGCGCCTGACCCGCCAGCGGACTGTCTGGCCGGACCCGAAATTCCACCAGATCCACCTGCGCCCCCAGCAGATGCAGACCCTCTGCGGGTGGACTGATGCGGGTGCTGGCGCGGGCCGCCAGCGCCGCGCCGAGTACATGGGTCGGCGTGAACACCGCCGACGCACCCACCTTCAGCATCGGTGGCCGATACAGGGGATTATCGGCGAGCGCGTAGACCGGGCCTTCAAATCCCTGCTCGCGAACCACCAGAATGCAGATCGCACTGGCGTGGTCGTCGGCGTTGGTCACCACCGCCCGCGCCTGCGCCACCCCGGTCAATATCCCCGGATCTTCGTCCAGGTTGCCAAACACGATGGGATAGCCACGGTCGCGCAGGCTGCGGGCCAGCGGCATATCTTCCTCGAAGATCACAAAGGGGGAGCCGACCCGCTGGAACTCTTCCAGCAGCGAGTCGAGTGCCGGGCCATAGCGATAGAACAATACCTGCCCCTCCATGGGCGGCAAGACATGGGGCAGCCGCATCTCGAACCGTTCCTCGATATACGGCAGCACGTACACGGGGAAGACCAGCACCAGGAAAAACA
The DNA here is from genome assembly GCA_027492875.1 of Candidatus Competibacteraceae bacterium. Classification (GTDB taxonomy): domain Bacteria; phylum Pseudomonadota; class Gammaproteobacteria; order Competibacterales; family Competibacteraceae; genus Competibacter. The sequence continues at coordinate 1,825 of JAPUDV010000018.1, forward strand.
TACCGACGAACTGGGTCAGGATGACCAGCAGGATCATGACCGGATGCTTCCAGGGCGCGTAGGCGCCATAGCCGGTGGTGGTCAAGGTCTCGGAGGCCCATTCCAAGCTCGACCAGTAGTTAATAGGTTTTCCTTCCAGGTAGGTGGAACCGAGCATGTAAATGCCGCCGAAGACCAGGACCGCCGTCGGCAGGCTCACCAGCAACGCAATCAGGCGCCAAGTCGAACGTGAAATCCTTTGGGGCATGTTGCCTCGCTCCGAACCGGGGCCTAGATCTCAGATCTCGACCAGCGTGCCCAACTCGACAACGCGGTTGGTGGGAATACGGAAGAAATCGGTGGCACTCTGGGCGTTGCGCAGCATCCAGATGAAGTAAATCTCACGCCACAGCATCATCGGTGGCGCCAGCTTGGGCACCACCACTTCCCGGCTGAGGAAAAACGAGGTGGTGTTGAGATCAAACACGAGGCCCTGCTCACCGCACCGCTCCAGCGCTTTGGGGAGATCGGGCTGTTCCATGAAGCCATAGCGCACGAACACCCGATAGAAGCTCTGCCCGAGATCGACGATTTCAACCCGATCCGCATCGGCGACATACGGCACTTCGGCGGTGAGAACGGTGACGAAAACACTGCGGGCGTGCAGCACTTCGTTATGCTTGATGTTGTGTAACAGCGCCGAGGGCGCGCCCTCGGGCCGGCTGGTGAGATAAACGGCCGTGCTGCTGATTCGCGTCAAGGACCGCTTTTCAATCGAACGAATGAACTGATCGAGCGGCATGGTCAGGTTGCCCATTTCCTTGAACAGAAGCCGCCGACCGCGCCGCCAGGTGGTTAGCGTGGTGAAGGAGGCCAACGCGACCACAATGGGGAACCAGCCGCCCTGGAACAGCTTGATGGCGTTGGCGGAGAAGAAGGCGAGGTCGATCAGCAGCAGGCCGCCGAGCAGGGGCGCGGCCAGCCACGGATTCCAGCGCCAGGCGAGGAACACCACGAACGACACCAGGATCGTGTCGATCATCATGGTGCCGGTCACAGCGATCCCATAGGCCGCCGCCAGATTGCTGGAGGACTGGAAACCGAATACCAGCGCCATGACCGCCAGATAGAGCGTCCAGTTGGTGAACGGGACATAGATTTGTCCGACCTCCATGTGCGAGGTATGGACGATCCGCATTCGCGGCAGGTAACCGAGCTGAATAGCCTGTCGCGCCACCGAAAAGGCCCCCGAAATCACCGCCTGCGAGGCGATCACCGTCGCCGCCGTGGCCAGCGCCACCATCGGGATCAGCGCCCAGCCGGGCGCCAGCAGATAGAACGGACTCTGTATCGCGGCGGGGTCCTTGAGCAGTAGCGCGCCCTGGCCATAGTAGTTCAGCACCAGCGCCGGCAGCACGAAACTGAACCAGGCGGCGCGAATCGGGAATTTGCCGAAATGCCCCATGTCGGTATACAGAGCCTCTCCACCGGTCACCGCCAGGACAATCGCGCCGAGCGCGAGAAAGCTTTCCCAGGGATGGCGAAACAGAAACTCGACCGCATGGATCGGGTTGAGCGCCGCCAGCACGGCCGGTGCTTCCCACACATGGATCATGCCCAACGCCGCGAGGATGCCGAACCAGGCGCACATGATCGGGCCGAAGAAGCGGCCGACGGCGCCGGTGCCATAGCGCTGAATCCAGAACAGACCCGTCAACACCACGGCGGTGATCGGCAGCACGTATTCCTTGAATTGCGGCGCGATCACCTCCAGCCCCTCGACCGCGCTGAGCACCGAGATGGCCGGGGTGATCATGCTGTCGCCGTAGAACAGCGCGGCGGCGAAAATGCCGAGCATGGTCACGAACCAGGTGGCGCGCGAGTCCTTGGTTAGTTCCGTCACCCGGGCGAGCAGGGCCAGACTGCCCCCCTCGCCGCGATTGTCGGCGCGCATGATGATGGCGACGTATTTCAAGGTCACCAGCGCCATGATGGTCCAGAAGATCAGGGACAAGACGCCGAGAATGCTCTCCGGCTCCACCGCGATGGGGTGGTGCCCGGCGAAGGTTTCCTTCAGCGCGTAGAGCGGGCTGGTGCCGATGTCGCCGAAAACCACCCCGATGGCGCCGATGATCAGTGCTGACGGGCGGCTCTTGCTTTCATTTGCCGACATCGTGCCATCCTCCGGGTTTGTTGTTATTCAAATCTCAGCCTGTTTCGCGTCCATCGCTGGAACAGGCGATGGTGCAGTGCATCGTAAGCCGCAAACGGGGCCAAATCAATTGCCCTCAATTCGGGTCGCACCCGAAACCGCCAGGGATCCCACGATCGGGCTGACGTCCATGAATAAAGATTAACTGTTTATTTATAAAATATTTTTTATCGCTCTCGGCCAATCATGAGAAACTGAACGGCAAGAAATCAATGGCGTGATCTGGCGCGGCGCGATCGGAATATGCAAAAGTCCAAATAATTTATCCGCCCTGCTGGTCGCGGGGCATCCATCCACGTCCCCAGCCTACGCTACGCCGAACTGAAACGCTGACTCCATTCGAGGAAGACCATGAAACTCCTGATCCGCCGCGACCCAAAACTCGGGACGATGGGCAAGCAGAAGTACGTCCTTTCCATCCACGCCCAATTGAGCGGGGCTGAGGCCACACTGGTCCGGTCAAACAAGCTGGACGGGGAAATGCTGCTGTATTTTGAAGGAACCGCCGCCGACAAATCCGGATCCGCCGGAGCGATGTTGCGCGTGATGCGGGACGTCAACCTGACTGTTGGCAAGCTCATCGAAGGCGTGACCTTCACCTGCGACAACCTTGGCCAACTGCTGGGGGTTGAGACGCAAGCCCTGGAGGCCGCCCAAAACCTCCAGCGCTACCTGACCGCCGCCGCGACCTTCGGCGGAGAGGTGGTGGTTGACCTGGACGAGGCGATTCGTTCCAGGGACGGACGGAGTTAGCGGCGCCAGATGGGGGAATCGGTCAATCGCACCGTCCGCCGTCGTCGGTTCGTCGTGGGGCCAGCGTACCGTTCGGGAGGGGTGAGCCGCATCGTCAACCCTCGCCATCACAGAACAATTTACACGAGGAAATGATGCCGTGTCGCCGACTCAAAGCCTGTATAAGAAGATCCTCTTCCCGTGGGAGAGGATGTGGGAGCTAGCGTTATTTTTCAAAAAATTAAGCCCAAAGAGGCTGCACAAAAACGCCTCTCGCGCTCCATCTGGGAACGCAAACGCTTAGACCCGGCCGGGCGCTGATGGAATCGCATCTCACCGACATTACCCGCGTGATCCAGCTCTCGGTCGCTCCAGCGTTCTTGCTGGTCGCGATGGGCACCCTGATTACGATTCTGAGCACCCGGCTGGGTCGGATCGTCGACCGCCGGCGCGTGGTGCAGGAGCGATTGAATCCGCTCGCGGACGAGTCAGCGGCGGAACAACAGGAAGAGAGGGCGCAGTTAATCCGCCGGGGTAACCTGATCTATTTCGCCATTTTGTTCGCGGTGCTTGGGGCATTGCTGGTGTGCCTGGTGGTGGCGGGGACGTTTCTTGGGGCGCTGCTGTCGGTCGAGTTGGCCCAGGTCGTCGCCGGCCTGTTCGTGCTGGCAATGCTGGCGATGGTGACGGCCTGGAGTCTGTTTCTTTGCGAGGTTTCCCTCGCCGTCTGGGCCGGTACGCATAATTGCCGGTAGCGCGGGAAGCGCGGATGCGGGTAATTTTTACTCCATCGGCGGATTGAGGGGAGATCGGCGAGCGCGCTGTTCCATGGCTCCCGTCAATGGTTGCCTCGAAACCGCGCCTTGATCGATTTCACCACCCGCAGGGGTCCGCACCCGATCCGGCAAGCGACCACGGAGAATCCATGCCGCCGTCCGAACGCGAAAAAATGCTGGCCAACCAACCGTATCGCTCCTCGGATCCGGAACTGGTTCAGGCTCGGCAACGGGCGCGACGGCTGACCGCGCGCTGCAACGCCACCTTGCCGCTCGACCCCGACCCACGCCGCGCCATTCTCCAGGAATTGCTTGGCGCGGCGGGCGCGGGCGCGTGGATCGAGCCGCCGTTCCAATGCGACTACGGCGCCAACATCCAACTGGGATCGAGGGTTTATCTGAATTTCAACTGCGTGATCCTGGACTGCAACCGAGTCGAGCTGGGCGCGAATTGCAAGTTGGGACCCGGAGTGCAACTCTATACCGCCTATCATCCGCTCGATCCGGCGCAACGCGCCGGCGGTCTGGAAATGGCCGCGCCGATCCGGATCGGGGAAAATGCCTGGATCGGCGGCGGCGCCATCATCGGGCCGGGCATCGAGATCGGCGCCGATACTGTCGTCGGCGCGGGCAGCGTGGTGACGCGCAGCCTGCCGGCGCGAGTGGTGGCGGCCGGCAACCCCTGCCGGGTGATCCGCGAGTTGTGAGCAGCGGCTCCCCAATGGGTTTTTTAACTTTTGAAGATCCGCGCCCGACGGCCCGGTCGATCCACTCAGGAGCTGCTCGACCCCATGAACCTCCTCGCCTCGATTTGGGAAACGAGCCATTGCCGGCTCGTGGAAGCCCGCGAACACGACTTGCCGGCGGTGGCGTCCATCTTGGCCGAAAACCAGGCCGCGTTCCGGCTGCTCGGACCGGAACGCGATCTGGAGCACCTTGCCCTGAGCGTGCTACGCCACGACACGCTGCCGCCCAACGGTCATTCGGCGCATGAGAGAAGTTTCCTGGTCCGACACCGGAGCGACGACGAACTTCAGGGGCTGCTGAGCGTCCATCGCGGCCATCCCAGCACCGAAACCCTCTATGTCGGCCATTTGTTCCTGCGCCCGCGCTGGCAACGGCGGGGCGTGGGCCGGGAAATCACCGAGGAACTCGAACGGCGGGCCGCCCGCACCGGCTACCGGGAAATCCGGGTCGCGGTCGGATTGCGGAACTGGCCGGCGCTGCGCTTCTGGGTGGCCCTGCGCTATGACCGCATCGCCAAGATCGTGGGAGACCTCGAAGATCGGGAACAGGCTTACGCCGACATCGAACTCGTCAAATCCCTGCCCGACCCCGACGCGCCGCTTGAAAGCACCGACGGTTGAAGTTGCGATTTGTCATGGGATCGGACTGATCCGAGTGGGATAATGGTCCGTCGCCTCATCGCCCGAGAACTCACATGCAGCGCATCACTATCATCGGCGCCGGCTTCGCCGCCCTGACCGCCGCCCAACGAATCCGCGCGCTGGCGCCGACCGCCGACATCACCCTGATCGCGCCGCGCCCGGAATTTCTGTTCTATCCCAGCCTGATCTGGATTCCGAGCGGTTTGCGGCAAGGCGCGGATCTGCGCATCGACCTGCGCGTCTTTCTGGCGCGTCAGAATGTCCGCTTCCATCCGGGTGCCGTCATCGGGCTGGCCGAGGGCGGCCGGCGGGTGCTGACCGACGGCGGCCCGGTCGATAACGACGGACTGATCGTCGGCTCCGGTGGCCGCTTCCTCCGAAAGCTGCCCGGCATCGAACACGCCCTGATCCCCTGCGCCAGCATCGAGGCGGCGGAAGCGATCCGCGACCGGTTGCGCGCGCTGGACGGCGGCACCGTCGCCATCGGTTTTTCCGGCAACCCCAACGAACCTTCGGCGATGCGCGGCGGCCCGATGTTCGAATTTCTGTTCGGCATCGACAAACTGCTGCGTCGCCAAGGCCGGCGCGACCGTTTCAAGCTGGTGTTCTTCAGCCCGGCTGAGCAGCCGGGTCAGCGGATGGGTCCGCCGGCGGTTGCCCGACTGCTGAACATGATGGGAGGACTCGGGATCGAAACCCAGCTTGGCCGCAAGCTGGTCCGTTTCGATGTTGATAAGGTGGTGACGGAGGGGGGAGAATTCGCCGCCGATCTGATCCTGTTCATGCCCGGCCTGACTGGCCCGGCCTGGCTGGACGACACCGACCTGCCGAAATCGCCGGGCGGGCTGATCCAGGCCGATGGGCAATGCCGGGTGCCGGGCTGGAAGCGGGTTTACGTGGCCGGCGACGCCGGCAGTTTTCCGGGGCCGGACTGGATGCCCAAACAGGCCCACATCGCCGACTTGCAAGCGCGTGCCGCCGCCGCCAACCTGCTGGCCGAACTGGATGGCAAGTCGGCGACCGCAACTTTCAAGACCGAGCTGATCTGCATCGTGGACATGCTGGATCGCGGGATGCTGATCTGGCGCACGCCGGAACGGCTGATCACCCTGCCGCCGTCCTGGTTCGGCCACCAGGCCAAGCGATTTTATGAATGGTGGTATCTGCGGCGATACCGTTGAATCAAGGAAACAGCGAACAGGAATAACCCGCTCGTTACTCGGCTAAACCCGAACTCTCCACCCCAAGAGGCGTTTTTATACGGTCTCTTGGAGCTTAAGCCGTTGAAAAAACCCTCACCTTCAGCCCTTCTCACCGCAGGAAGGGATACTTTTTATACGAGCTGCAAAGGGCGTCCCCTACCGTCAAGCCGCAAGCATGCGATGGCGGCGTGCGGGAGCTTACCGCCGATCATTCGGCAATGCCGACTGCCTCGGCGGCATCCAAAACTTTTTCGTCGGGTTTTTTGCCGCAATAGGCGACCAGGTTGGTGCTGAACTTTTCCAAACCTTTCCAGTTCAGGCTCGTGTCGCCCGACACGCCGCTCAGATAGCCGTCGATCCACATCAGCACGACGCCCGCGTCCTCGGCGGAGCTGGCGGACAACTCCTGCAAGAACTCTTTACAGGTAATCTCACCAAAATCGATGTTTTTAATCTGAGTTTTCTTGGCCAAGGCCGGCGACGCCAGCACGCTGGCGGCAAGACACAGGGCGACTGCAAGCAAAGAAGGTTTCATGAAGGTCTCCGGAGTGAAGCGGGGGCTGGAAGCAGGACGTCGCAAAATACTCGAATAGCCTAGCGAGTGTCCGCCGGGAAAGCTACAGCGGTTCGAATTCGGATTCGAGTGCGGTGGCGCCATCATGTTCACGAACGTGTGCCATAACTGAAAGTCAGAAAACCTAGTAAACCGATTGCAGCGATGACCGTATAATTAATCACCTTTTAATTAATCCCGGCTCATGGGCAATCATCTTTTGCTCAAGCCCAAGCAAAGGGGAAAAGACGTTATGTTGAAGCAAGTTAACAAGTTCTGGCGGTACGTCCCGTCATTGATTCTTCTGGCGCTCGCCTCGATTCGCGGCGGCTGGGCCGCGGAAACCGCTCTGGACCGTTATGTGGCCAGAGCGGACCCCAACTATGGCTACACCCTCTATCACACCCAGCGCGGTGTCGGATTCACCGCTTATTTTATCGAAATGACCTCTCAGCAGTGGCGCTCGCCCAGTGAGGTGGATCGCACCCTCTGGACGCACGAGGTGGTGCTGGTCATCCCCCAATTCGAGCTGGACACCACCAAAACGGCCATTCTGTTGATCGACGGCGGCAGCAACGGCGGCACGCCGATGACCGAAGTACCCGATGCGGTCGGGGCGGCGGCCGTTGCGACCGGCGCGGTGATCGCCGAGGTTCGGCAGGTGCCCAACCAGCCGCTGTTTTTCGCCGACGAAGCGAATCGCGGACGGAAGGAAGACGAAATTCTCGCCTACAGCCTGGATAAGGCGCTGGATACCGGCGACATGGAATGGGCGGTGCACCTGGCGATGACCAAGGCCGCCGTCCGCGCCATGGACACGGTGCAACGCTTCGCGGCGGAAAAGGGCACGCGGATCGACGATTTTCTGGTGCTGGGCGGCTCCAAGCGCGGCTGGACCACCTGGCTGACCGCCGCCGTGGACCCGCGCGTCAAGGCCATCGTGCCGGCCTCGATCGATATGCTCAATCTGGGCCAGCAGTTCATTCACCACTGGGAAGCCTACGGCTTCTTCGCGCCGGCGCTGAAGGATTACGTGGAATTCGATCTGCCCTGCCGGGTGCAGACGCCAGAGGGCCGGGCCTTGTTGCAGGTCGTGGACCCCTATGCCTATCGCGACCGCTACACCCTGCCCAAGCTGATCCTCAACGCCACCGGCGATCAGTTTTTCACCACGGATTCCTCGCGGTTCTACTACGCCGATCTCATCGGCCCCAAGTGGCTGCGCTACACGCCGAACACCGACCACAAGCAGAGCGACGACACGATCATCAAGGCGCTCTCGTGGATGGACGACATTCTGGACGGCAAAACCAGCCACTCGATCACCTGGGCGTTGGAAGGGGAGGGCGTGCTACGGGTGTCGCCCACCGCCCGGCCCAAGGAGGTCAAACTGTGGCAGGCGACCAACCCCAACGCGCGGGATTTCCGGCTGGAGGAGATCGGGCCGATCTGGACCAGCCAGACGCTGAGCCCGCAGGCCGACGGCACGTATCTTGGCGCCGTGCAAAAACCGGCGGTCGGCTGGACGGCGTTTCTGATCGAGGTAACCTTCGACACCGCCGGCGTTCTCGAACCCGATCAGGTTTACAGCACCGGCGTGCAGATCATTCCCGATACCCTGCCGTTTGCCGGCACGGCCTGCGGCGGGCGATACAGAGCCCATCTGGAAAGTCCGCAACAGGGTTCGTTCGAAAGCGGGATCGGGCTCATCCGGGGCTGGATCTGTCAGGCCGACACGGTGGAGGTGCAGATCAACGACGGCGAACGGCAGCGAGTGGCCTACGGCACCACCCGCAAGGATACGGTGGAAGCGTGCGGCGACGATGACAACGGCTTTGGCTACACCTTCAACTGGAACGCGCTGGGCGCCGGCACCCATCGGTTGAGGGCCTTCGCCGACGGCGCGGAATTTGCCAACGTCAGCTTTACCGTGACCACGCTGGGAGAAGACTTCCTGCGGGGCGCCAGCGGCGAAGCCATCCTGCCCGACTTCCCGCAAGCGGGCAGCAACGTCACCGTGCGCTGGGCCGAACCCCATCAGAACTTTGTGATCGCCGGCGCCAGCCGGAATCCAGCCAATACCCAGGCGACCGTGAGGATTCCGCCAGCGGCGGCACTATCCGCCTATCTGGAAAGCCCGCAACAGGGTTCGTTCGAAAGCGGGATCGGGCTGATCCGGGGCTGGATCTGCCAGGCCGACACGGTGGAAATCCAGATCGACGGCGGTGCGCGGCAGCGAGTGGCCTACGGCACCACCCGCAAGGATACGGTGGAAGCGTGCGGCGACGATGACAACGGCTTTGGCTATACCTTCAACTGGAACGCGCTGGGCACCGGTGGCCACAATCTGCGGGCTTTCGCCGACGGCGCGGAGTTCGCCAATGTCAACTTCACCGTGACCACGCTGGGTTTGGACTACCTGCAAGGCGCCAGCGGCGAGTATCCGATCACCAACTTCCCGCGAGCCGGCAAAAACATCCTGTTGCGCTGGGCCGAACCGCATCAGAACTTCGTGATCGTCAACGCTCAGTGATTCGGGCTATCAACCCGTAGGGGCAGGCCCCCACGCCTGTCCCTACGCGCGCAGCTCCCGCCGCAACACCTTGCCCGCCGCCGAGATCGGCAGGGCGGTCAAAAATTCGACGTAGCGGGGAATCTTGTAACGGGCCAAGCGCTCGCCGAGGTGCGCCAACAACGCCTCGGCGCTGGCGGTTGGGTCCGGCTTGAGCACCACGAACGCCTTGCCGACCTCGCCCCATTTGGGATCGGGCACGCCGATCACCGCGCATTGAAACACCGCCGGATGCCGGTACAGCGCCGCTTCGATTTCCGCCGGGTAGACGTTCTCGCCGCCGGAGATAAACATATCCTTCAGCCGGTCGACGATGAAGAAATACCAGTCCTCATCGTAACGGGCCAGATCGCCGGTGTGGAACCAGCCGTCTCCATCGATCACCGCGCTCCAGGCGGCGGTGGCGTTGAAATAGCCCGAGGCAATGCTGGGGCCTTTCAATACCAGTTCACCGACTTGGTTCGGACCCAGCGGCCGGTTGTCGGGTCCGACGATCCGGGCATCGATGTAAAAATTCGGCCGGCCGATACTGCCGGCCTTCCGGATGGCGTCTTCCGGAGCCAGCGCGAACAGCCCCGGCCCGAACTCGGTCATGCCGAAACCCTGCTTGAAGCGGACTCCCTTTTCGCGGGTGTACTGCTCGACCAGCGGCACCGGCAACGGTGCGCCGCCGCTGGTGCAGAACCGCAGCGAACTCAGGTCGGCCTCCGCCCAGACCGGCGTCTGAGCCAGCATCTGATACATCGCCGGCACCGCCGCGAACACCGTCACCCGCTCCCGCTGGATCAGCCGCAACACCTGGTCCGGGTCGAAGCGCTTCAGCAGCACGGTGGTTCCGCCCATGATCACCTGCGGCAGGGTGTAAACGAACAGCCCGCCGACGTGAAACATCGGAAATACGTTTAAATACACGTCGCCTCGACCGAGATCGTGGATGACGGTATTCAGGCAATTCCAGGTGATCTGGCGATGGCTGATCTGAGCGCCCTTGGGCAAGCCGGTGGTGCCACCGGTGAAGACGATGGCGGCGATGTCCTCATCGTTCAGATCTTCGCAAGTACAGGGATCGGGTGATGAATCAGCCAGCAACGCATTAAATTCCCGGCTACCGGGGATGCCGGCGCCGTCCAGGTGAATCCAGTGGCGCACCGGGGTTTCGGTCCCGGCCAACTGGGCGATGTTTTCCCGGAAGGGTTCGTCGTAGAGCAGCACGGTTGGCGTGGTATCGGCCAGAATCTGTTGCAGCTCGCGCCAGTGCAAGCGCCAGTTCAGAGCGGTGTGAATCGCGCCCAGCTTGCCGCAGGCGCACAGCAGATCCAGATGCTCGACCCCGTCCAGCGCCAGCATCGCCACCCGGTCGCCCTTGCCGACGCCGGCCGCGCGCAGAGCATTGGCCAGCCGGTTGGCCCGCTCGTTCATTTGCGCGAAGCTGAGCCGCAGTTCCGGCGTTTTTCCGGTATCCACCACCGCCAGCGCGTCCGGACTGTAGATCGTCCGCCGGCCAAGATAGTCGCCGATGTACATCGTGCTTCCCTCGAATGAATGGTTATTTTAGCGCCGGCCCGTTCTTCGCCCCCCGTACCCGCTGGAGGCTGGGAGGGGATGGCCGAATTTGATCGAAGTATAGGACAGGCGACGCTGCCTGCCGCCGCGCCAGACCAGCACCGGCCGGCGTCGTGGAACTTATACTGTGGCCCGCGATCCTTCAAACTCGCTGAGGAGACCCGCTTATGTCCGCCGAACCGTCCGCCAACGCTTGGCTACTCGACCGGCCAGAAGCGCTCGCCGGTTTGTTTTATCCGCGTTCCGATTTCGCTGAGGACGCCCCCGCGAATTCCCGCGATCTATCGATTCCCGTGGCCGAAGGCGTGGCGGTCGGAGCGCGCTGCAATCTGGCCGATTCCGAGGCAACCACCCTCCTGTTCTTTCACGGCAACGGCGAAATCGTGCGGGACTACGATGACATCGGCGCGCTGTACGTGGAACGCGGCATCAATTTCGTCGCGGTCGATTACCGGGGCTACGGCCGTTCCACCGGCCGACCGACCGCCTCGACGATGCTGGCCGACAGTCATGTCGTCCTCGATTTTGTCGCGGACTGGCTGCGGCAACAGCGGCATGTCGGGCCGCTGCTCGTCATGGGTCGCTCGCTGGGTAGCGCCTCGGCCCTGGAACTGGCTTGCCGCCATTCCGACCGGATCGCCGGGCTGATCCTGGAAAGCGCCTTCGCCCATACCGGACCGTTGTTGCGCCGGATCGGCGTCAACCTCGCCCTGCTGCCGGGGTTCGAGGAAAACCAGGGCTTCCGGCAACTGGACAAGATTCGGAGCTTCGCCAAGCCCACGCTGGTGATCCATGCGGAATACGATCACCTGATCCCCTTCGCCGACGGTCAGGCTTTGTACGACGCCAGTCCCGCCCCGGACAAGCACCTGCTGAAGATTCCCCGCGCCGATCACAACACCCTTTTCGCCGTCGGCTTGCGGCCGTATCTGGATTCGGTCGAAAGTTTCGCCGACCCACGCCGGTTCGGCCCCGCCGGTTGAGTGGCCGAAATGGGTTCAATGACCACGGCTTTCAACGTGATCTCCCGGTGAGGGAGGAATAAGCCCGGACCAACGTCCAAGATGTATAACCTTACACAATTTTATGAATTAAAAGACGTTGGAGCTGTTCCGCCGCATCATGTTGGCCTCGGCGGCGACTCCCGCCGCGTTTCCGCCGACCCTGTTCGATGTCGAGATGGACGGCCAGCCCTACCAGGACATGCATGTGGACGGCGACGCCATGGCTCAGGTGTTCCTCTACCCACCCCGATTGTTCGACGCCATGCGCGGCGAAGGCCGGAAAGTCCGCGAACGCGAACGGAAGGTCTACATCATCCGCAACGCACGCCTGGACCCGCAGTGGGCCACGGTGGAGCGGTCGGCGCTCGACATCGCCGGGCGTGCCATTTCCTCGCTGATCCAAACCCAGGGATCGGGGGATCTAATACCGGATTTATCTGACCGTGCAACAGGATGGTCTGGATTACAATCTGACGTATATCGGCTCCGACTTCACCGCCGAGCATAAATGAGGACTTCGAAACCGCGTACATGCGGGCGCTGTTCGACTACGGTTACCAAGTGGGACGGGAGGGCTATTCGTGGCACAAGACCCCGCCCGGATTAACGGTCGCCAAACGTCAATAACCGGGATTCCGAATGAATGCCCCCCAATGCGCCGGCAAGGTTCCGCGTTAAGGAGTGCTACTGGGCGGGGGTTGACGGTTTCCATCACGCCAATGCCGGTGTTTGGGTCAATCGCGGCGGTTGCGGCGACCAGGCCCGCGTCTCCGCCCACCTCGTCCAGAGGCCTACCCCGCTACCAACGAAACAATTTCGCAGCCCCCGAGGAGCTTAACCGATGACCGAGCCATCCCAATCCCTGACCACGCTCTCCACGCAAACCCTGGCGCCCGCGCTGGCTCAACAAGCGACGGATTACTGGATCGACGGCTGGCAACGCACCATCCTGTTCTGGGACGTGCTACGCCAGCGCAGCGATCAGTACTACGCGCAAAAGGCCAAGGAAGTTCCCAATGTCCTGAGTTTCGGCGCCGAACTGGTGCTGGACGGCCGGACCTTCGAGCGGCCGGTCAATTATGGACTGGTGCGAGTTCAACCCCCGGAAGGGGTGATCATCGACCCGAAGAAGCGCCCGTTCGTGGTGGTCGATCCGCGCGCTGGGCACGGGCCGGGCATCGGCGGTTTCAAGGCCGACAGCGAACTCGGCGTGGCGATGCGCGCCGGCCATCCCTGCTACTTTGTCGGTTTCACCCCCGACCCGATGCCGGGCCAGACCATCGAAGACATCATGCGCGCCGAAGCGGTGTTTCTGGAAAAGGTCATCGCACTGCATCCCCAGGCTGAAGGCAAGCCCTGCGTGATCGGCAACTGCCAGGCCGGCTGGGCGGTGATGATGCTGGCCGCGACCCGGCCGGAACTATTCGGCCCGATCATCATTCCTGGCTCGCCGCTGTCCTACTGGGCCGGGGTCGAAGGAAAAAACCCGATGCGCTACAGCGGTGGCGTACTGGGCGGCAGTTGGCTCACCGCGCTGACCAGCGACATCGGCGCCGGCAAGTTCGACGGTGCCTATCTGGTCGAAAACTTCGAGAAGCAAAATCCCGCCAACACGCTGTGGGCCAAGAACTACGACCTCTGGTCGAAAGTCGACACCGAGGGGCCGCGCTTCCTGGAATTCGAGAAATGGTGGGGCGGCCACGTCAACCTCAACGCCGAGGAAATGCAGTGGATCGTCGATCAACTGTTCGTCGGCAACCGGCTGGCCACCGCCGAAATCGTCACCAGCGACGGGGTGCGCATCGATCTGCGCAATATCCGCTCGCCGATCATTTGCTTCTGTTCCAAGGGCGACAACATCACCCCACCCCAACAGGCGCTGGGCTGGATCGTCGATCTCTATGCGCAAGACGACGATCTGCGCGCCTGTGGTCAAACCATCGTCTACGCCATCCACGAAAGCATCGGTCATCTCGGTATCTTCGTCTCTGGCGGGGTGGCCAGGAAGGAGCATCGGGAGTTTGCCTCCAACATCGACCTGATCGACGTGTTGCCGCCCGGTCTGTACGAAGCGGTGCTAACCCCCAAGACCGCCGACGCCGCCAACCCCGATCTGATCGTCGGCGACTGGATCGCGCGTTTCGAACCGCGCACCCTGGACGACATTCGGGCCATCGTGCAGCCCAGCCTGGAAAACGAGCGGCGCTTCGCCACCGCCCGGCGCGTCTCGGAAATCAACCTCGGCCTGTACCGCACCCTGTTCCAACCCTTTGTCCAGGCCTTCGCCAGCACGCAGACGGCCGAATGGCTGCACACGCTCAATCCTTCCGAACTGCCCTTCGAGCTGTTTTCGGATCGCAACCCGCTGATGCGGCAGATTGCCCAACTGGCCGAGCAGGTGCGCGAGCAGCGCCAGCCGACTTCGCCCGATAATCCCCTGCTCCAGGTGCAGGCCATGATCTCGGACGGGATCATCGCCGCTCTTGACGGCTATCGCGATCTGCGCGATCGCAGCATGGAGCAAATCTTCCTCGGCATTTACAGCTCGCCGGTGTTGCAAGCGCTGGTCGGGCTGCGGGCCTCGGACGAGCCGCCGCGCCGGCGACCGGGGGTCGAACCGGAGCGCATCGCGTTCATCCAGCAGCGCATCGCCGAACTCAAGGCTCGTATCGCCGAAGGTGGCCTGCGCGAAGCGGCGATTCGCAGCCTAGTCTACATCGGCATGGCGGGACCCGGTGTCGACGAGCGCGCTTTCGAGGCGCTACGCCAGATGCGCGCCGAACATGGCGGCCTGACCCTGGAGGAGTTCAAGCAGGTGCTGCGCGAGCAGTTCTTCGCGCTGCTGCTGGACCGGGACGAAGCGCTGGCCGCAATTCCGAAAATGGTGCTCGCCGACCCGGCCGCTCGGGCGGAGGCGCTCGGCAAAATCCGGCAGGTCGTGTCCGCCGCCGGCGAAATCGTCGGCGAACGGGCCGAGCGACTGGCGCGGATCGAACAACTGTTCGGCGCGGGTGAAACGGGCGGCGACCCGGACGGGAACGCGGGCGGCGCAAGCGAATCCGAGGGTGCTCCAGCCAGCGAGCCCCCCGGGCAAGTTGGCCCGGCGTAGCCCACACGCCGTGGAGACGGTGGGTCACGGACTTGCTACTCTAAAGCCAGCCCGTGGGTTTCACCGTCGCTTCCAACGATGGCCTGCGCCGGTTCCTCGAAAACCGCCGGCCGGGTTTCCAGTTCAAACGCCAGGAATCCCGAACGGCCCGGCAAATTTCCTCAACTTCTTTTTCCCGTCGGGAATCCTTATGGACTACGCGCTGATCGCTACTGTATTGATCACCCTGGTTTTGTTTCTTGGGATGCTGGTTTTGCTGGAAGCCGGCCGGCGGCTTGGGAACCGCCGACTGGCGAGCGACGCCGAAGGCGCGCGGGCCGGCACCGGTGCGGTTGAAGGCGCGGTGTTCGCATTGCTGGGATTGTTGATCGCCTTCACCTTTTCTGGAGCCGCCTCGCGTTTCGATGCGCGCCGGAATCTGGTGGTCGAGGAGGCCAACGCCATCGGCACCGCCTACCTGCGGCTCGATCTGTTGCCTGCCGACGCGCAACCGGCGTTGCGCGACCTGTTTCGACGCTATGTGGATTCGCGGCTGGAGGTCTACCGGAAGCTGCCCGATATTGAAGCCGCCAAGGCAGAACTGGCCCGCTCGATTCAGTTGCAGGGAGAAATCTGGACCCAGGCGACGGCCGCCGGGCGAATGGAAGGCGCACCACCGCCGGCGACAATGTTGCTGCTGCCGGCGCTGAACCAGATGATCGACATCACCGCTACCCGGACCATGGCGACCCAACTGCACCCGCCGACAGCCATCTTCGCGTTGCTGTTCGGGCTGGCGCTGGCCGGCGCGCTGTTGGCCGGCTACGGCATGGCCGGCGGCAAGTCGCGTAACTGGCTACACATGATCGGCTTCGCCGCTGTGATGGCGGTGGCGGTGTACGTCATCATCGACATCGAGTACCCGCGCTTGGGTCTGATTCGAGTCGATGCCTTCGATGAGACACTGGCGGACCTGCTGGCCACCATGAAATGAACGGCGCCATGCCCATCCCGTCATCTCGGCTCCGCGATGACAGTTATTGAGATCCCGTACAAAAGGCACCCCTCTCCCCGCAGGAGCGGATCTTTTTGATTATTATTTTTTCAATACCTTAAGTCCAAGAGCCCGCACAAAAATGCCTATGCATGAGGAAATTACTGAATGGACCGCAAGCACGAGAAATACCAAAGGCTGATCGCCCGCTGCAAGGCCCTGACGCCCGTCTCGACCGCCGTCGCTCACCCCTGCGACGAAAGCTCGCTCAAGGGCGCGGTGGAAGCGGCCGAGCTGGGCATTTTGCAGCCGATCCTGGTCGGCCCGCGCGCCAGGATCGAAGCCGTGGCGGCGCAGTTCCAACTCGATATCTCCGGCTACGAGATCGTGGATGTCCCCCACAGCCACGCCGCCGCCGATCTGGCGGTGCAACTGGCGCGCGAGGGCAAGGCCGAGATGCTGATGAAGGGCAGCCTGCACACCGACGAACTGATGGGCGCGGTGGTGCGGGCGGGGACGGGACTGCGCACCGAGCGGCGCATCAGTCACGC
The DNA here is from genome assembly GCA_027492875.1 of Candidatus Competibacteraceae bacterium. Classification (GTDB taxonomy): domain Bacteria; phylum Pseudomonadota; class Gammaproteobacteria; order Competibacterales; family Competibacteraceae; genus Competibacter. The sequence goes on from JAPUDV010000018.1 coordinate 18,439, forward strand.
CTTCATCATGGACGTGCCGAGCCTGGACCGGCCGATCATCGTCACCGACGCCGCGATCAACATCTTCCCGACCCTGGAAGACAAGATTCACATCGTCCAGAATGCCATCGACCTGGCCCACGCACTGGGTCTCGAACAACCGAAAGTAGCGATTCTTTCCGCCATGGAGACGGTCAACCCCAAGGTGCCGTCCACGGTGGAAGCCGCCGCCCTGTGCAAGATGGCCGACCGCCAGCAGATCACTGGCGGCATCCTGGACGGCCCGCTGGCGCTGGACAACGCCATCAACCTCGCGGCGGCCCGGATCAAAAAGATCGACTCGCCGGTGGCGGGGCTGGCCGACATCCTGGTGGTGCCCGACCTGGAAGCCGGCAACATGCTGGCCAAGAGCCTGACTTTCATGGCCGACGCCGACGCCGCCGGTATCGTGCTCGGCGCCCGGGTGCCGATCATCCTGACCAGTCGCGCCGATTCGGTCACGACCCGGCTGGCCTCCTGCGGCGTGGCCGCGCTGGTCGCCAAAGCACGGCGGGAACAGACCGGAAAAACGGTGGCGTCATGAGCGACACGATCCTGGTTCTCAACGCCGGTTCCTCCAGCATCAAGTTTTCGCTGTTCCTGGAGCGGGGCGAAGCGCTCGACCTGTTGCTGGGCGGGCAAATCGAGAGCCTCTACACCGCGCCTCGCTTCGAGGCCAAGGACGCGACGGGCGCCATGGTCGGACAGTGGACGGCGGATGAGCCGCTGGGTCACGACGGCGCCATCGCCCATCTGGCCGGTTTTCTGCGCGAGCAACTCGGCGAGCACCGACTGGCCGCCGTGGGACATCGCGTGGTACACGGTGGTCTCGACTATGCCGCACCGGTTCGGCTGACCGCCGAAATCGTCGAAAACCTGGAACAATTCATCCCGCTAGCGCCTTTGCACCAACCGCATAACCTCAAGCCGATCCGTTTGTTGTTGGCCAACCAGCCAGAATTGCCGCAAGTCGCCTGCTTCGACACGGCCTTTCATCGCGGCCAGCCAGAGGTAGCTCAGGCGTTCGCGCTGCCGCCCGAAATCACCGACCGGGGCGTGCGGCGCTATGGCTTCCACGGCCTTTCCTACGAGTACATCGCTTCCACCTTGCCTCAGGTTGATCCCCGCGCGGCGCAAGGGCGGACGGTGGTGCTGCACTTGGGCAATGGCGCCAGCCTGTGCGCGATCCACGGCGGCCGGAGCGTCGCGAGCACGATGGGTTTCACCGCCGTGGACGGACTGCCGATGGGCACCCGCAGCGGCAATCTCGATCCAGGCGTCGTCCTCTATCTGGTGGACGAATTGAAGATGGACGCCCGCGCCATCGAGAAGCTGCTCTACCAGCAATCGGGCCTGCTCGGCGTCTCGGGGGTGTCCAGCGACATGCGTACCCTGCTCGGTTCCGACGAACCGAGGGCGAAATTCGCGGTGGAACTGTTCGTTTACCGCATCGGCCGGGAACTGGGCTCGCTCGCCGCCGCGCTGGGCGGACTCGACGCCCTGGTGTTTACCGCCGGCATCGGCGAGCACGCCGCGCCGATTCGGGAGCAGGTCTGTCAAGCCGCCGCCTGGTTCGGGGTGGAACTGGACTCGACCGCCAACGCGGCCGGTGGTCCGCGCATCAGCACGGCGGCTAGCCGGGTTCCGGCTTGGGTCATTCCGACCAACGAAGAGCTGATGATCGCCCGGCATACCCGGACGCTGGTGGCGGACTCGCCGCGTTAACCCGCGACGGATTGGGATAGGAAGGAATACGTGGTCAATCAGTTGTTGCAACCGTATTTATGTTGCTTCGCTGTCAAGGACGAGGTCCACCACAGTTATGATGGTACTATGTTTGTTTAACGGGGGTCGCGGAACGACGCCCGTCAGGAGTCGGCGCAGCCGGTCGGTGGAATACAACCGCTCCTGATAACGGCAATGGAACTGCCACAGATCTGAAAGATGACCCTGGATTTACAACCGAGGAGAAAATGAAAATGAAATTCTTACGTCTTTGCAGTACTGCTTTAGTGTTGTTGTTAGGCGTGGTGATCGCTCACGCGCAGGGATTTCAGAATGAAAGTTTTGCGCCGGGCGCCGGCAAACCGGAATTGCAGTACCACATACTTGTACCGGAGGGTGTCACCATCACCAACAAGAAAGGCGAAGTCTACAAGGCAGGCCAAATCGTGATGGTGCCCGGTTCCAACGTCACGATCCTGGAATCGGCTTACGTCAAGGAACATATGAAGGAGCCCGCATTTCAATCCAGCTTTGTCAGCGAGAAACAATTTGTCGGCATGCCGGAGGAAATGGTACGGGATTACGCGATCATCTCGGTGAAAGTTCGCGAAGGGGTAACCGTCGAGGGTTTCGGCAAGACCATCAAAGGCCCCTCGTCGGTGACGCTGATCGCCAAGAAGGCGGAAATGGAAGCCATGCCCGATAACACCCCCGCTGAATCGTGGGACACCATGGGCGGCTTGGGTGGTTGGAACAAGTAATTTGCCAACCGCAAGCTCTGGCGATGAAACAGCCCAGTCGGGCGAGCGCGTAGTAGTGCTTTGACCCGACTGGGATTACTCTGAATAGTCTTAAACAGGAACAATCTAATGATGAATATTCGCAAAATAACCGGCCCCGTCCTGCTAGCCACCACGTTATTGGTGGGTAGTCTGGCATTGGCGGCGGATGCCAAAAAGCCGTCCGGGACGGTCGTGATCGACGAGACACAGTTCGCTTTTATTCTGGGCGGCAGCACCGGCGGCGGTCAACTGACGTTTCATGGCAAGCAATATCCCTTTAAGGTTGGCGGCCTGACCGTGGGGGTCAACGTCGGGGTTTCGAAGATGAGCGCTGCGGGCGAAGTCTACGACTTGAAAGAAATCTCGAAATTTCCCGGAACTTACACCAAGCTGGACGCCAGCATCGCGCTGGGGGGCGGCGTGGGCGGCTTGCATCTGAAGAATGAGAACGGCGTGATCATGCGCTTGGAGTCGCGAACCCAGGGTTTGCAGTTGAACGTGGGATCGGCCAGCGGCATCAAGGTCACGATGGAATAGCAGGCTGCCCTTGGCAGGGGCCGTCTCGCCATCAACGCGGCGGGCGGCCTCTGTTCGGCGCCCATCCGATCAGGAGAGCCCCATCATGACCGTCGAAATCCCCCGTCCCCCGCTCAAGGGCAAGAAGGCGCTGGTCGCCGGCATCGCCAACGAGCATTCCATCGCCTACGGTTGCGCCAAGGCGTTCCGCGAGCTGGAAGCCGACCTGGCCATTACCTACCTCAACGAAAAGTCGAAACAATACGTCGAACCGCTGGCGAAAACGCTGGAAGCGCCGATCTTCATGCCTCTGGATGTCAGCCAACCCGGCCAACTTGAAGCATTATTTGAAGCCATCACTCAACAATGGGGCCGGCTCGATATCCTGGTCCACTCCATCGCTTTCGCGCCCAAGGACGACTTGCAGGGCGGCTTGCTCAACTGTTCGGCGGCGGGCTTCGCCCAAGCGATGGATATTTCCTGTCACTCCTTCATCCGCATGGCCAAGCTGGCGGCGCCGCTGATGACCGAGGGCGGCGCGATGTTCGCCATGAGCTACCACGGGGCTACCGAGGTGGCGCCGAACTACAACGTGATGGGACCGGTGAAGGCGGCGCTGGAGTCATCCTGTCGCTATCTGGCCTACGAACTGGGCCGACAGGGTATCCGGGTTCACGCCATCTCGCCGGGGCCGCTCAAGACTCGTGCCGCCTCGGGATTGAAAGACTTCGATCTGCTGCTCAACGAGGCGGTGCAACGGGCGCCGCTGGGCGAACTGGTGGACATCATGGACGTCGGTTTTACCTGCGCCTTCCTGGCTACGCCCTACGCCCGCCGTCTGACCGGCAGCACGGTATACGTGGACGGCGGCGTGAACATCATGGCTTAGCGCCAGCACGAAAACTCCCCGCTCCCGATGGGAGAGGGGATTCGCTTCTCGTCGAGCTCACCTGAAAGGAGAGCGACCATGGCGTTTCGTCTTTTGCAGTCCATTTTTTCCAGCAGCAGCCAGCCCGGAAAATTCGACAAGGACTTGATGCTGAGAGGCATCGAACGGGTGGTGGACGGCACCGATCCCCGCCTGCGGGCGGTGAGCCACTACCGGCGCAAGCTGTGGGGCGCGGTGGAGCACGCCATCGACTTCGTGGTGAATTTCGTCAACACTCTGCCGCCCGCCATCGTGGCCGACCGGCAAGGTTATATGACCGATCCCCGCTTGCGCGCCCTGTTCGCATCGCCCGAGAGTTTGCGAGAAATCCTGAGTTTCAGCGACGGCACTCGCGGCTACCTCAAACAGGCGCCCGTCCCCTTGCCAGCGGAACTGTATGCCGGACTCGGCGCGGTGCGGGTCGAAAGGAACGTGCTTGGGATCGAGATGGAGGGGGAAATCCTCCGGCGAGACGTGCCGCAAACCGTGGTCAACTTCCGCGACCACCGGCTGGTTTTCCTCACCGACAACGAGCAGGACACCCGCCGGGAACTCATGAGGCGCGCGGCCGATTACCTGATCGAAACCGCCTTGCAGCGCCTGACCGCCAGCCGCGTCCAAAAGACGCAACTGGAACGGCAGCAGCGCAACTTGCTCCAGCAAAAGGCCAGCCTGCTGAAGAAAGCCCAGGTCGGTTTTGAATCCCTGGCGGGACCGGCCACGGCGGAACCCGTCGATTTGAGCGCCCTCGAACGGCAGCTTCAGGACCTCGAAACCGAGCTGGGTCAACTGCGCGCCGATTCGGCCACCCTCGACAAGCACCTCGCCAAAGTCGCCGCCACGCTGAGCGAACCGGAAAAATACCTGAAGCTGGAGCCGGTCTCGCTCACCCTGGACCACACCAACACCAAAGTCCCCGCCGACTCGCCCCGGATCACCAACGCGATGACCTTCCAGGAAATCGTGATGGGGAAAGACCGCCGGGTCGCGGCGCTGTTCGTGCGATTCCCTAGCAGCGAGCTCCTGCCGCAACCCGATTTTTTCAAGGAGGCCAATCGCCTGCTGCAATCGATCCGATGACCGTTGCCGGCGTGCCTTTCCATGGCGATGCTTGTTGAATTCTTTCCAACCCAGTCAGGCACCGTTTTTCAGGAGTGTTTCCCATGAGCGATAAAACCAAACAAACCACCGACCTTACCGCCGTGATCAAATCGCTGCGCGGTTACCTGTTGGAGAAGGGCCATCGCTTCGAGCGCGGCCCTGCCTACGAGAACCAGGGCAAGACCCCATCCAGCGTGGCCCAGATGGCGCGGCAGTATGAAGGGAGGGGCTACACCCAGTACATGCAGGTCGGCAACCCGCCGGTCTATGCGATGCTGGGGCGCGGTCACCAGGAAGTTCACATCTTCCAACCGCAAGATCCCAAAGTCCGGGAATGGTTGGAGGATGACAAGGTCGCGCTGAACGATCCGACCGTGCGCGCGTACCTGATGCAATCCTCCAGTCTGAGCGAGGGCGAACTTCCGGCCGCCCGCAAGCCGCAAGTCTTCCGCATCACTGAGGTGGACAAGGTTTTCATCATTACCAACGAGGATGCTCCGCTCGGACGGCGGTGAGGGGCGTTGACGACAATCGGACCGAACCGGGCTTACTCTCTCCAGTTCGGTCCTCGAAATAGGTATTTATAATCAAAAACAGCCAATTAATCAGGATCACGACAGGATTCATCAAAGGTAGCCATCATGAAACCTTCACGTTGCGAGCAATGGTCCACCGGTTGGCTGTCGCCAGGGCTGGTCAAGCTGCTGCTTCTGATCGTTGCGATCCTGGTCGGTCAGACCGCCCGCGCCGCCTTGTCGGTGCAAAAGACCACCATAAAAGCGCTCGTGTTCGGAGTGGTGTAGTTCGACAGCCGGATTGCTACCGACCGGGAAAAACGGATGGTGGAGTTCCAGGAGATCAAGGTCACCAAGATCAAGTTTCCCAACGCCAAGCCGGAGTAGGAGCGTCGACTCGCGGCGTTCCTCTGGATCGAGGTGGGCGGCGACGCTAAGCAATGCGGATGGGTGAGCCAAACATGTCTCAACCGGGCGACTTCGGTAACAGGGTAAAACGCGCTTTGTGGTTGCCGATGCTGGCGCTGCTGCCGACCGCGCGCGCACAGGATATCGAGCCGCGCACTTACTCCAATGCCCCAGTTGGTGTGAACTTCCTGATCGCGGGCTACGCCTATACTCAGGGTGGCTTGGCATTCGACCCTTCTCTGCCCGTCAAAAATCCGCAGCTCAATACGTCGAACGCGGTTCTTGCCTATGCACGGGTCCTCGACTTATGGGGCAAGTCCGGCAAGTTCGACGCCATCGTGCCTTATACCTGGTTGTCCGGAACTGCGGAACTCGCGGGCCAGACGATTCAGCGCGAGGTCGATGATCTCGCCGATCCCAAGTTTCGACTGTCGGTCAATCTTTACGGAGCGCCCGCGCTCGCGCTGAAGGAGTTCGCGGATTACGAGCAGGATCTGATCGTCGGTGCGAGCCTGCAAGTTTCAGTGCCGGCGGGCCAGTATGATGACAGCCGGCTGGTCAACATCGGCACCAACCGCTGGTCCTTCAAGCCGGAAATAGGCGTTTCCAAGGTCGTGGGTCCGTGGACGCTTGAGGCCACCGCAGCGGCAACCCTGTTCACGGACAACAAGGATTTTTACGGTGGCAACACGCGTTCGCAGGACCCGCTCTACTCGATGCAGGGACATGTGATCTACGCCTTCCGCTCCGGCGCTTGGGCTTCGGTGGACGCCACGTATTTCACTGGCGGCCGGAGCACTCTTAACGATACCCTGAACAACGACTTGCAGCAGAACTGGCGCTTGGGCGGCACACTGGCGTTTCCTGTGAATATCCACAACTCGATCAAGTTTTATGCCAGTAGCGGGGTCTCGGCACGCACCGGAAACAACTTCGATCTGGTTGGGGTAGCCTGGCAGTATCGGTGGGGCGGGGGGCTTTGATGTGTGCCAAGTATTCAGCGTAGCTCCCTTAAACTCAGAAAATATTCCCTATGGCCACACTGAAAACCCACGAACCCATCCTGACCGCAGACGAGGCGCTCCAGCGCCTCATCGACGGTAATCTGCGCTTCCTGCGAGGCGAAGCCCGGTTTCCCACCGTGCAGAAGGAAATCTTGGCCAATCTCGCCCAGGGCCAGCGGCCCTACGCGACGATCCTGGGTTGTAGCGATTCGCGGGTTCCCCCGGAGCTGGTTTTTGACGCCGGTTTCGGCGAGTTGTTCATCGTGCGCGTGGCCGGCAACGTGCTCTCGCCGGAAATCGGGGGCAGCCTGCAATACGCCGGCTCGCACCTGCATACGCCGCTCTTCGTCGTACTCGACCACAGCGGCTGCGGGGCGGTGCAGGCGGCGTTGGAAAACCAACTGCACGGCGTCATTGTACAGGACAAAATCCGCTAACCAAATGAATTTACGTTAAAATTCTGCCG
>JAPUDV010000019.1 GCA_027492875.1 Candidatus Competibacteraceae bacterium
ACTGGACATGCAAACCGTTCAAAGGTTGGATAATACGGTGCGCGTACATGACAGGGATCTTTGACTCATCGGGAGCCTTTCGCTTCTGATTCAGCATTATAATGGGCGGAATGATACCCCAGCGGCAGCTTTTTTGCGCGGCGCGAACGGTGTCGGAACCCAGAACCAGAAACGAAGAACGGCCTCCCAAGATCGCCGGGAAGCCGTATTCGAAAGGGAAAATTGGGGGAGAGTCGGTGGCGGGACCGCTCAGCGGGTGGCCTGAGCCGGTTGCAGGTAGGAAATCGGCGCTTGTCGCTCGTCGCTGAAGGTGACTTCTTCCCAAGAGGTGCTGTCGGCCAGCAGGGCGCGCAGCAACCGATTATTCAGGGCGTGACCGGACTTATAACCGGTGAACGCGCCGATCAGGCTGCGGCCCAGCAGATACAAGTCGCCGATGGCGTCCAGAATCTTGTGCTTGACAAACTCGTCCTCGTAGCGCAAGCCGTCTTCGTTGAGGATACGGTAATCGTCCACCACGATGGCGTTGTCCAGCGTGCCGCCCAACGCCAGTCGCCGCTCGCGCAGGTACTCCAGATCGCGCATGAAGCCAAAGGTGCGCGCCCGGCTGACTTCCTTCACGAACGAGGTGGTGGAGAAATCCACCACCGCGTGCTGGTTGCGGCCCTTGAACAGCGGGTGGTCGAAAGCGATGGTGAACTCGACCTTGAAGCCGTCGAAAGGATCGAAGCGCGCCCATTTGTCGCCCTCCTCGACCACCACCGGCCGCTTGATGCGAATGAAGCGCTTGGGCGCGTTCTGCTCCTGGATGCCGGCCGACTGGATCAGGAAGACGAAGGGGCCGGCGCTGCCGTCCATGATCGGCACCTCGGCGGCGCTGACATCCACATAAGCGTTGTCGATGCCCAAGCCCGCGAACGCCGACAGCAGATGCTCGACCGTGGCAATGCGGGCCTTGCCCTTGACCAACGAAGTAGACAGTTGGGTGTCGCCGACATTCTGTGGGCAGGCCTTGATTTCAACCGGTTCGGGCAGGTCGACCCGCCGGAACACGATACCGGCATCGGGCACTGCGGGCCGCAATGTCAAATAGACCTTATCGCCGGTATGCAAGCCGACACCGGTCGCCCGAATGACATTTTTCAAGGTTCGCTGCCTAATCATGTTAGGTCTCCCGACACGTCGATTGAACTGGAGCATGGCATGGCGGCCAAAGCAGATACGATCTGCGCATCCAATGCTCCGCCGATGGATCTAGCAACACCACCGGCCATCGCCGCCAATGTGCGTTGCGGTAAAGATACCGCAACTCGTAGCGATCCTGCAACTTTTGTTTCTCAATTGCAACTATCCTTGTTGTTAAGTTGCGAAATGCCGCACTCCAACGCTCAGATCGATAAACAGTCCAGCCAAAACCACCGCCCGGCGGTTTGCCCGGCGGTGGTCCGGCGTTCAGGGCCTGCAAACCCACATATCTCGCTCAATCGGCTTGCCGGCGTAAAAATGCCGGAATATCCAGGTAATCCAGATGATCGGGGTCCATCCGCCCGCTCTCGCTCAGACCATCGCCGACCGCCCTTTGTCGGCTGCTGAGCCGGTCATGACGGGGATGCGTATCGCCATCACCCCCCATCCGCTGCACCAGCTTGAAGGGCGGAATCGCCGCCTCCCGCTCGCGGGCGCCGCCCGTCTGTTTGACCGGGACGCCCTGACCGATGCCGGTGGCGACGATGGTGACCCGCAGCTCGTTATGCATCTCCGGATCGACCGCCATACCGACCACCACGTTGGCATCTTCGGACGCCAGCTCCTTGATGGTATTACCGACCTCGTCGAATTCGCCGATGGTCACATCCATGCCCGAGGTGATATTGACCAACAGGCCCTTGGCGCCGGCCAGATTGACATTCTCCAGCAAGGGACTGGCGATGGCCGCCTCGGCCGCCTCGCGGGCGCGACCGTCGCCGACCGCCCGGCCGGTGCCCATCATGGCCATGCCCATCTCGGACATCACGGTGCGCACGTCGGCGAAATCCACGTTGATCATTCCTGGCCGGGTGATCAATTCGGCGATGCCCTGCACCGCGCCCAACAACACATCGTTCGCCGCCTTGAACGCATCGAGCAGACTAGCGCTCTTGCCCAGCACCGTCAGCAGTTTTTCATTGGGAATGGTGATGAGCGAATCCACGGTCTCGCTCAACTCGCGGATTCCGCGCATGGCCACCTCCATGCGCTTCTTGCCCTCGAAAGGAAAGGGCTTGGTCACCACCGCCACGGTCAGTATGCCCATCTCCCGGGCCAGTTGCGCCACCACCGGCGCGGCGCCGGTACCGGTGCCGCCGCCCATGCCGGCGGTAATGAACACCATATCGGCCCCCTGCAGCACTTCCCGGATTCGCTCGCAATCTTCCTGCGCGGCCTGCCGGCCAACCTCGGGATTGGCGCCCGCGCCCAAACCCTTGGTGATATTGACGCCCATCTGCAGGGTCACCGGCACCGAGCAGGTCTTGAGCGCCTGCGCGTCGGTATTGGCGCAGATGAAATCCACCCCCTCGATATTGGCGCTCAGCATGTGATGTACGGCATTACTGCCGCCACCGCCCACTCCAATCACCTTAATGACGGCGCTTTCCGACATGGTATCCATCAATTCGAACATAACGGCATCTCCTCGATCAGTAGCTATCGACCCAACAATTAACGACCCAACCGCCTAGAAATTCCCCTGAAACCAGTTTTTCATGCGTGCCCACAACCCCTTGCGACCCACCCGCGCCGCCGGACCCAGACGGGCCGCCAACCGGCGGTTCTCATTGCCGAACAACAACAGCCCCACCGCCGTGGAATAAATGGGGTTGCACACCATGTCCTCCAGGCCGGTCACATCGTGCGGCAGGCCCAGGCGCACCGGCATGTGAAACACCTCCTCGGCCAACTCCACGACGCCTTCCATCCTGGAACTGCCGCCGGTCAATACCACGCCGGCGGCGATCAGATTCTCGAAGCCGCTGCGTTGCAGTTTTTCCCGGGCCAGTTCGAAAAACTCCTCGTAACGCGGCTCGACCACCTCGGCCAGCGCGCGACGCGAAAGCGTCCGCGCCGCCCGGTCGCCGACGCTGGCGACATCGATCTGCTGCTCCGGCCGCGTCAGTTGCTTGAGGCAGCAGGCATGCTTGATCTTGATCTCCTCGGCCGACTGGGTCGGCGTGCGGAAGGCGACGGCGATATCGTTGGTGACCTGGTCGCCGGCGATCGGAATCACGCTGGTGTGGCTGATCGCGCCTTGAGTGAACACCGCCAGGTCGGTGGTGCCGCCGCCGATGTCGATCAGGCAGACGCCCAGTTCCTTTTCGTCGGGGTTTAGCACCGCCCGGCTGGAAGCCATCTGCTGCAAAATGATGTCGTCCACCTCCAGCCCGCAGCGCTGCACGCACTTAACGATGTTCTGGGCGGCGCTGACCGCGCCGGTGACAATATGCACCCGCGCCTCCAGCCGCACCCCGGACATGCCAACCGGGTCCTGGATGCCTTCCTGGCCGTCGATGATGAACTCCTGCGGCAGGATATGCAGGATCTTCTGGTCGGCCGGAATCGCCACCACCCGCGCCGCCTCCATCACCTGCTCGACGTCTTCCGGCGTGGCTTCCCGATTTTTGATGGCCGTTACGCCGTGCGAGTTGAGCCCGCTGATGTGGCTGCCGGAAATGCCGGTGTAAACCGAGTGGATCCGGCAGCCCGCCATCCGTTCGGCTTCGTCCACCGCATGCTGGATCGATTGCACGGTCGACTCGATGTTGACGACCACCCCTTTCTTCAGGCCGCGCGAAGGATGCATGCCGATGCCAACCACCTCGATGGCCCCGTCCGGGCTGACTTCGCCGACGATGACCACGACCTTCGAAGTGCCGATGTCGAGCCCGACGATCAAGTTTTTGTCTTCTTTTCTAGCCATGTCTTCGCCATCTCTCGCAATGGTCTAACCCGCTGTCGGATCTGGCGATCCCGCCTTCCAGCGCACGGCAAAGCCGTTGACGTAACGCAAATCCACCGCCGCAATCCGCGCGGCCTGAGCGGCCAGTATGCGCGGATAGACCCGCGCCAGCCGTAGCAGCCGCTGTTCGAATTGTTCGCGCCCCAAATACACCTCCAAACCGGTGTCGAACGTCAGCCACCAGGCTCGCCGCTCGTCCTGCACCAGCTTCACCAGCTTCAGCCCGACCGGATCGAGCAGGTCGCGCACCTGCTGGTAGGTCCTGATCAGATCCTTCTCATGACCGTCCGGCCCGGCCAGTCGTGGCCAGGGACCCGGCTGACGGATCCCCTCCGGCTGGAACCGGTGGCCATTCACATCCACCATCTCCCGCTCGCCCCAGTACCCGAAGGCGACGCGCTCGCGCAACTCGATTTCCACCGTGTCGGGCCAACCGCGCCGCACCGTGACTTCCTCGACCCAGGGATTGGCGGCCAGCGCCGCGTGCAGGGCGTCCAGATCGACGTTGAAAAAGTTCTGGCCCAGATAGCCGCGCGCGACGGGTTGAAAATCATCCTCGGCCAAATTGCGCAGCTCGCCCTCGATACGGACCTGGCGCAACGGAAACGCGCCGGGCTCGCGCAATTTCCCGCTCGCAAACCGTGCGCCGAAACCGACCCCCGCCAGCGCCAGCGCCACGCCCAGCCAGCGCAACGATGGCCCCCAAACCGCTTTCCACGCTCCGGGGGAAGTCGTGGATTTGCGCCTGAGCGCCGTCGCCCCCCGATGGCACTGGCGATGTCCGAACCGCATCCCGCCTCCCGCTCAGCCCGGCCGCGCCCGGCTGGTTTCCAAAATCCGCCAAACCAAATCCTCGAAACTGAATCCGGCCACCCGCGCCGCCATGGGCACCAGGCTGTGATCGGTCATGCCGGGCACGGTATTGACCTCCAGCAGCCAGGGCTGGCCCCCGGCATCCACCATCAGATCGACCCGGCCCCAGCCCGAACCGTCCACCGCCGAAAACGCTTGGCGCACCAAGGCGTGCAGTTCCGCCTCTCGTGCTTCGGGCAGGCCGCAGGGGCAAAGATAGCGGGTATCGTTGGCGTGGTACTTGGCCTCGTAGTCGTAGAAAGTGCGGGGCGTCTCCAACCGGATCAGCGGCAACGCCGCGCCGCCCAGCAGCGCGCCGGTATACTCCTGGCCTTGAATCCACGGCTCCACCAGCACCGGCGAATCGCAGGCGTCGGCCTGTTCCCAGGCCGACTGGAACTGCGCCGGATCGTCGACCCGGCTGATCCCGATGCTGGAGCCCTCGCGGGAGGGTTTCACCGCCAGCGGCAAGCCGAGATCCCGCGCGGCGTCCGCCAGCTCGGCCGCTCTCTCCACCAGCCGCCAGGGCGGCGTTGGCAGACCCGCGCCCCGCCAGACCTGTTTGGTGCGCAGCTTGTCCATCCCCAGCGCCGAAGCCAGCACGCCGCTGCCGGTATAGGGTAGGCCCAGAATCTCCAGCGCCCCCTGAATGACGCCATCCTCACCGCCGCGCCCGTGCAGGACGATAAAGGCCCGGTCGAATCCGCCGCCGGACAATACCCGCAAGATTTCGCGGTCGGCATCGATGCCGCGAGCGTCCACGCCGCGCGCCAGCAACGCCGCCAACACCGCTTGACCGCTCCTGAGCGACACCGCCCGCTCCGCCGACCAGCCGCCCATCAACACCGCGACCTTGCCGAATTCCGCTGGGTCTTCCACCGCGCGCCGTTGTAGCTGTTGCATCCGCATTCTCCACGTCGAAGGGGTTCGTGATGGGCGGTCGGTACCGCCCCCCGAACCCTGAACTCTAGGCTGGCAGACCGTCGCGGCCCAGTTGCGCCGCCATGGCCCCGATATCGCCGGCCCCCATCATTAGCAGCAGGTCACCGTCGCACAGCAGGTCGGGCAACACCGCCGGCAGGTCGCCGGCCTGTTCGACGAAGATCGGATCGACCTTGCCGCGCACCCGAATCGCCCGGCTCAGGCTGCGACCGTCGGCGCCGGCGACCGGCTTCTCGCCGGCGGGATACACATCCAGCAGAATCAGCGTGTCCACTTCGGACAGCACCTGGGCGAAGTCGTCGAACAAGTCGCGGGTGCGGCTGAAACGGTGTGGCTGGAAGGCCAGCACCAGCCGCCGCCGCGGCCAGGCGCCGCGCACCGCTTCCAGCACCGCCTGTATCTCGCGCGGGTGATGGCCGTAGTCGTCCATCAGGGCCGCGCGTCCGCCGCCGGGCAAGGTCAGCTCGCCGTGTTGCTGGAAACGCCGACCGATACCCTGGAAATTCAGCAGCGCACGGCGAATGGCGGTTTCCGCCACCCCCAGTTCGCGCGCCACCACGATCGCCGCCAGCGCGTTCAACACGCTGTGCCGACCCGGCAGGTTCAGGGTGACCGGCAGCGGCGCGCTCAGGCCCGGCAGGTGCGCCAGGAAGCGGGTGCGCAGCCCTTCCTGAACGATGTCGCTGGCGCGGGCGTCGCAATCCTCGTCGGTACCGTAGGTCAGCACCGGCCGGCTCAGCAGCGGCAGAATCGCCCGCACCTGCGAGTCGTCGGCGCAGAGCACCGCCAGCCCGTAGAACGGCAGGTGATGCAGGAACTCGACGAAGGCTTCGCGCAGCCGCTCGAAATCGCCGCCGTAGGTCGGCAAGTGATCGGCGTCGATATTGGTCACCACCGCCAGCATCGGTTGCAAAAACAGGAACGAAGCGTCGCTCTCGTCGGCCTCGGCCACCAGGTAGCGCCCGGCGCCGAGCCGGGCGTTGGCCCCGGCGCTGTTCAGTCGCCCGCCGATCACAAAGGTCGGGTCCAGCCCGCCTTCGGCCAGCAGGCTGGCGATCAGGCTGGTGGTGGTGGTCTTGCCGTGCGTCCCGGCCACGGCGATGCCGTAGCGGAAGCGCATCAGCTCGGCCAGCATCTCGGCGCGCGGCACCACCGGAACGCGCGCCGCCCGCGCCGTCACCACTTCGGGGTTATCCTCGGCCACCGCGCTGGAAATCACGACCGCATCGCAGCCAGCGACATGGCCGGCGGCATGGCCCTGATGGATGGTCGCGCCCAGTTGCTCCAGTCGCGCGGTGACCGCGCCGGCGCGCAGGTCGGAACCGGACACGCTGTAGCCCAGATTCAGCAGCACCTCGGCGATACCGCTCATGCCGGCCCCGCCGATCCCGACGAAGTGGATGTGGCGGATCCGGCGCATGTCGCGCCACGCTTCCGGGATGGTCATCAACGGGTTATCCATGTCCTCGACTCTCATTGTGTTTTTCAGGAGCGCACCCGCGCCAGGCACGCCTGCGCCACCTGCTCGGCGGCCCCGGTTTTAGCCAGGCGGCGCGCTGCTTCGGCCATGACCAGCAAGCGCGGGCGGTCGCCGAGCAGATCGCGCAGCAGCGCGGCCAGATTTTCGGCGCTGAGTTCGGTCTGCTGGACCAGCCGCGCCGCGCCGCCCTGATCCAGAAACCGGGCGTTGGCGGTCTGATGGTCGTCCACCGCGAACGGGAACGGCACCAGCACCGCGCCGACCCCTGCGGCCGCCAGCTCGGCCACGGTCAACGCCCCGGCCCGGCACAACACCAGATCGGCCCAGCCGTAGGCCGCGGCCATGTCCTCGATAAACGGCGTCAGCCGCGCCGTCACCCCGGCCTCCCGGTAAGCCACCGCCGCCGTCTCGTGCAACTGACCGCCGGCCTGATGCCAGACTTCCGGCCGTTCCCCGTCGCCCAACAGCGCCAGCGCTTCCGGCACCCGCTGATTGAGCGCCAGCGCACCCTGGCTGCCACCCAGCACCAGCAGCCGTGGCGGACCGGCGCGCCCGGCGAAGCGCTCGGCCGGAGGCGGCAGGGCGGCGATGGATTCCCGCACCGGGTTGCCGACGCTCACGGCGCGCCGCGCCGACGGAAACGTGCCCGGAAACGCCTCCAGCACCTGGCTGGCGAAGCGCGCCAGCCAACGGTTGGTCAAACCGGCAACGGCGTTTTGCTCGTGCACCACCAGCGGGATGCCCAACGCCCGTGCCGCCAAGCCGCCCGGTCCGCTGGTGAAACCACCCATGCCCAACACCACCGGCGGTCGCAGCCGCCGCAGGATGGCGCCAGCCTGCCACAAGGCTCGCCCGAGCATGAACGGCAGCGCCAGCAGGCGGCGCGCGCCCTTGCCGCGCAAGCCGGCCACCCCGATCCATTCGATCGGAATGCCGGCCTTGGGCACCAGCGCCGCCTCCAGACCCTGCCGGGTTCCCATCCAGGCCACCGGCACGCCGCGCTCGCGCAAGCGCTCGGCCACCGCCAGCGCCGGAAACACATGGCCGCCGGTACCGCCGGCCATGATCAGTATCGGTCGCGCGCCCTTCATTCTTCGTGTACCCCCCGGGCACGGGTCTCCACATCGACCCGCAGCAGCAGCGCCAGCGTCATGCACATCACCACCACGCTGCTGCCGCCGTAGCTCATTAGCGGCAGGGTCAACCCCTTGGTCGGCAGTACGCCCATATTCACACCCATGTTGAACAGTGCCTGAATGCCGAACCACAGACCGATGCCGTAGGCCAGATAGGCCGAAAACCGCATGTCCAGCCGCTCGGCCCGTCGCGCGATCACGAAGGCGCGCCAGACCAGGATCATGAACAGCGCCAGCACCGTCAAGATACCGATCAGCCCCAATTCCTCGGCCAGCACCGCGAACAGGAAATCGGTATGGGCCTCCGGCAGGTAGAACAATTTCTGCACGCTTTCACCCAAACCCACCCCGAACAGCTCGCCGCGACCGATGGCGATCAACGACTGCACCAACTGGAAACCACCCCCGAAGGGATCTTCCCAGGGATTCATGAAACTGAACAACCGCTCTCGGCGGTAGGGCGAGGACAGAATCAGCACCGCCATGGCCACGGCCGTTCCCGCTTGCAGCACGCCGAACTGCCAGAGGTTGACGCCAGCCAGGAACACCATGCCCAGCGCGGTCGCCATCAGCACCACCACGCTGCCGAAGTCTGGCTCCAGTAGCAGTAGCACCGCCAACACCGCCAACACCGCCATCGGTCGCAGCAACGCCAGGGTCGAGATCCAGATGTTCGCGGTCTGTAAGTCCGCGCCGTGTCGTTTGAGATAGCCGGCCACGTAGATCAGGACAAACAGCTTGGCGATCTCCGAGACCTGGATATTGATGGGTCCGGCGGCGATCCAGCGCATGCTGCCGTTGACTTCCCTGCCGATTCCCGGCACCAGCACCAGCACCAGCAGACCAACCGCCGCCAGTAGGAGCAGGGGACCCACGCGTCGCCAGCGCGTCAGCGGAACCTGCAAGACCAGACCGGCCGCCAGCAGCCCGACCACGACGAACGCACCCTGCCGGATTAGAAAATAGAACGGCTGGCCCGTCTTGGAATCGGCGAGCGGCATCGAGGCCGAGGTCACCATCAGCAGGCCCAGCGCCAGCAGCAGCACGACCGAGATCAGCACCCAGGGATCGGGAAACGGCAGGGCAGTCCGGCTGCTCTCGTCGGCGCGCGGCTGCTTGCCCTCCTCCCTGGTCTTGTCATCAGCGGTGGCGCTCAGCATTCGGCCAAGCTCCGCACCGCCGCCGCGAAAACCGCGCCGCGCTCTTCGTAGCCGCTGAACATGTCAAAGCTGGCGCAGGCCGGCGATAACAGAACGCTATCGCCCGGCTGGGCCAGTTGCGCCGCCCGCGCCACGGCCTGATTCATATCGCGCGCCGGATGGACCGGCACGCTGTCGCCCAGCGCGGCGGCGATCAGCGGCGCGTCGCGGCCGATCAGCACCACCGCCCGCGCCTTGTCGGCCAAGGCCGCGCGCAGCGGCGCGAAATCCTGTCCCTTGCCGTCGCCGCCGGCGATCAGCACCACCGGACCCGGCAGGCCATGCACCGCCGCCGCCGTCGCGCCGACATTGGTGCCCTTGGAATCGTCGAACCAGCGCACGCCAGCCTGTTCCAACACCAGCGTGGTGCGATGCGCCAGCCCGGCAAACTCCCGCAGCGCCGCCAACATCGCTTCCCGCCGCAGGCCGAGCGCATGGCCCATGGCCAGTGCCGCCAGCGCGTTGGCCAGATTGTGGTCGCCGCTGATCTTCAACTCCGACGCCGCGATCCAGCGCTCCCGACCCCGCGCTAACCAGGTTTCGCCGCCATCCCGCCACAGGCCGAACCCGTGCTCGTCCGGCTCGTCCGAGGTAAACCGCAGCACGTTGCGACCCGGCTCGGCCATCGCCATGACCGCTGGATCGCCGGCGTTCAGCACCATGACGCCGTCGCCGTGAAAAACGCGCCGCTTGGCGGCGATGTAATCGCTCAGGGTCGGGTAGCGGTCCATGTGGTCGGGGCTGATATTCAACACCGTCGCCACCTGCGGATTCAGGTTATGGGTGGTTTCCAACTGGAAACTGGACAGTTCCAACACGTACAGATCGGGAGAATGGCTGGTCGCCGTCTCTCGATCGGCCCCCTGTCCACCCCTCGCTTCGTCCCGCAGCCACAACTCCAGCGCCGGCGTGCCGAGATTGCCGCCGACCGCCGCCCGGAGCCCGGCGCGTTCGGTCATCAGCCCCAGCAAGGTGGTGACCGTGCTTTTGCCGTTGGAGCCGGTGATGGCCGCCACCGGCGCCCGCGTCAGTCGCGCCAGCAGCTCGATGTCGCCCCAGACCGGCACGCCCCGCGCCGCCGTTTCGGCGATGACCGGGGTCGAGACCGCCACCCCCGGACTCACCAACAACCGGGCCGCGCCGGCGAACGCCGACGGCGCGAAATCACCCAGATGGCAGGGCACGTCCGGAAACTCTTCGCGCAAGGCCGCCAGCCCCGGCGGCTCGGCTCGGGTGTCGGTCACGGCGACCGCCGCGCTCAGCGCCTTCAACGCCCGCACGGCGGCCAGGCCGCTTTTGCCCAATCCGACCACCAGCGTGGTTCCGTCCAATCGAAGCATTCGCGCCTTATCTCCTAACGAATTTTCAGAGTTGCCAGACCGATCAGCACCAGGATGATGGTGATGATCCAGAAACGAACGATCACCCGCGGTTCCGGCCAGCCCTTGAGTTCAAAGTGATGATGCAGCGGCGCCATGCGAAAGATCCGCCGGCCGGTCAGCTTGAACGAGGCCACCTGCAGAATCACCGACACCGTTTCCATCACGAACACCCCGCCCATCACGAACAGTATCAGTTCCTGGCGTACCGCCACGGCGACGACGCCCAACGCGGCGCCCAGGGCCAGCGCGCCGACATCGCCCATGAACACTTGGGCTGGATAGGTGTTGAACCAGAGAAACCCGAGGCCGGCGCCGACCATCGCGCCGCAGAACACCGTGACCTCTCCCACGCCCGGCACGTGCGGAATGCCGAGATAGTCGGCGAAGATCCGGTTGCCTGAGGCATAACAGAACACCGCCATGGCGCCGGCTACCATGGCGGTCGGCACGATCGCCAACCCGTCCAGACCATCGGTCAGATTGACGGCGTTGCTGGTGCCGACGATGACGAAGTAGGTCAGCGGCACGAACAGCCAGCCCAGGTGCAGGGCCACGTTCTTAAAAAACGGCACGATGAGCTGGGTTTCCACCGCGGACTGGGCGGTGAAATACAGCAGCAGCGCCGCCGTCAGCCCGGCGCAGGACTGCCAGAAATATTTGGTCCGCGCCGACAGTCCCTTGGAGTTGCGTAGAATCAGTTTCCTGTAGTCGTCCATCCAACCGACGGCACCGAAAGCCAGCGTCGTCAGCAGCACGATCCAGACGTAGCGATTGCGCAGGTCGGCCCACAGCAGGGTCGCGATGGCGATGGCGACCAGGATCAAGGCGCCGCCCATGGTCGGGGTGCCCGCCTTGGAAAAATGGCTCTGTGGACCGTCCTCCCGGATCTGCTGGCCAATCTGATAGCGGCTCAGCCGACGGATCATGCCCGGCCCCACCATCAGGGAAATGAGTAGCGCGGTCAGAACCCCCAGGATCCCCCGCAACGTCAGATACTGAAAGACGTTGAAGCCCGTATAGAAATAATCGGTTAGCCACTCGGCCAGCAATACCAGCATCAGCCCTGTCCCTCCGGATTCACGCTGGCTTCCCCGAGATCGACCAGGGCCGCCACCACCCGCTCCATCCGCATGCCGCGCGAACCCTTGACCAGCACCACCGGCGGTTCGGCGCCGCTCTCGAAACCGCGATGCAGTTCCGCAAGCAGCGATTCCACGTCGGCGAAATGCTGGCTGCCCTTCCCAAACGCCGCTGCCGCCGCCCGGCTGTGCTCGCCCAGGGCGTACAGCCGCTCGAACCCCGCGCTTCGGGCTTCCTGACCGGATCGGGCATGCAATTCGTCCGCGGCCGGTCCCAGCTCCCGCATGTCGCCCAGCACCAGCCACTTGGGGTCCGGCCCGGCGCCCACCGTATGCAACGCCGCCGCCAGCGAAGCCGGATTGGCGTTGTAGGCGTCGTGAATCACCGTGCCGCCATGCCGGCCGCGCAAGCGCTGCAAACGGCCACCGACGTCGCGCAGGGATTCCAGCCCCCGACGGATATCGTCCAGGGTCGCTCCTGCCGCCAGTGCACCCGCCGCCGCCGCCAGGGCGTTGCGGATGTTGTGCCGGCCGGGCAATGGCAGGCGAACCTCCGTCTCTCCGGCAGGGGCGGTCAAGCGAAAATGATTGATGGGGGCATCCAGAATCCGGGCGCTCACCGCCGCCGGTCGATCCAAGCCAAAATCGACGATCCGTCGGCCCGGATTCAGCCTAGCCCAATAGTCGGCGTATGGGTCGTCGCGGTTGACGATCGCCACCCCGGCCGAACCCAGTCCCTGGAAGATCTCGCCCTTGGCGCGCGCCACCCCGGCCACGTCACCGAATCCTTCCAAATGACAGGGGCCGGCATTGTTGACAATCGCCACATCCGGCCGCGCCAAGCCGGTCAGATAGGCGATTTCCCCGTGATGGTTGGCGCCCATCTCGATGACCGCGTGGGCGTGATCCGCGTTCAGGCGCAGCAGGGTCAGCGGCACGCCGATATCGTTATTGAGGTTGCCTTCGGTGGCCAGGGTCGGCCCGCGCTGGCGCAGAATGGCGGCCAGCATTTCCTTGAGCGTGGTTTTGCCGTTGCTGCCGGTCAGGGCGATCAAGGGACCGGTGAAGCGCGCCCGCCCGGCCGCCGCCAGCCGGCCCAGCGCCAGCCGGGTATCGCTCACCCGCAACTGCGGCAGCGGATCGGTCACCCAGCGGCTGACCAAGGCCGCGCGGGCGCCCCGCTGGTGCGCGGCGGCGACGAAGTCGTGACCGTCGAAGTTCGGCCCGCTCAGCGCCACGAACAGCGCCTCCGCCGGCAGGTGGCGGCTGTCGGCGCCGACCGCAGCAAAAATCGCATCGTCGCCGGACATTTCAGCCTCCAGCAAACGAGCGGCTTCTCGCAGGCCCAAAGGAAAAAAGGGATCGTTCATCTATACGGATTCCGCCTGAAAATCGGGCGACAGGCACTCGTGCGCCACGTCGCGGTCGCTGAAGGGCCGTTTTTCGGCGCCGACGATCTGGACAGCCTCATGGCCCTTGCCGGCGATCAGCACGATGTCGCCGGGCGCGGCCTCGGCCAGGGTGTGGGCGATGGCGCTCCGCCGGTCGCGGATCACCGTCGCCGCTTTGGGATGGCGCATTCCAGCCTGAATATCGCGCACGATGTGTTGCGGGTTCTCGCCGCGCGGGTTGTCGTCGGTGATCGTCACTCGGTCGGCCCAGCGCTCGGCCGCCGCACCCATCAGCGGCCGTTTGCCGGAATCGCGGTCGCCGCCACAGCCGAACACGCACCACAGTCGGCCGCCGCCATGTTCGCGCAGGGCCCGCAGCGCCTGCTCCAAGGCGTGGGGGGTGTGGGCGTAGTCGATCACCGCCAGCGGCCGGTTTGGCCCGCCATCCAGCCGTTCCATCCGCCCCGGTACCGTCGCGGTTCGCGCCAGCCGCGCCAGCGCTTCGGCCAATGGCCGGTCCAGGGCCAGCAGAACCGCCAGGGACGCCAGCAAGTTGCTGGCGTTGAAGCGGCCCAGCACGCCGGCTTGCAACTCGCCATCGCCCCAAGACGAGCGGATTCGCAGCCGCAGGCCGGCCGGCGTCAGCACCAAGCCTTCCCCCCAAACGAACCGATCCGGGCAATCCGGGCGCTCGCCCAGACCGTAACCAATGACTTCAGTCCGACCGAGCGAGTCGGCGGCGATGGCCCGGCCGAAGGCATCGTCCAGATTCAGCACCGCCCGACCGGGCCGGTGGTCGCAAAACAGCCGGCGCTTGGCCGCCGCGTAGGCCTCCGGCGTGCCGTGATAATCCAAATGATCGCGGCTCAGATGGGTCAGTGCCGCCACCGCGAACTCGACTTCGTTCACCCGCCCCTGATCCAGGGCGTGCGAGGACACTTCCATCACGGCGTGACGCCGGCCGGCGGCAACCAGTTGAGCCAGCCAGCCCTGCACGGCCAGCGGGTCCGGCGTGGTGTGCGGCGACGGTTCGGTTCGGCCATATTCGCCGACACCCAGGGTGCCGAGGATGCCGCAGGGTCCGTGCCCGGCCTCGCTGAGCGTCTGGGCGATAAAGTGGGCGCAGGAGGTCTTGCCGTCGGTGCCGGTGATGCCGACCACCCGCAACCGCTCGGACGGCGCACCGTAAAAGCGGCTAGCGATCAGCCCCATGCGCTGACGCAATTCCGGTATCGCTAGCAAAGGCGGCGCTGCCTCGCCAACCGGCAACACGCCCGTGTAGGGCGGTTCCCAGACCACCGCCAGCGCTCCCGCCGCCCGCACCGCCTCCAGAAACTCCAGACCGTGCCGATGTCCGCCGCGCACCGCGAAAAACAGGTCACCCGGTCGAACCGCGCGGCTATCGCCGGCCAGCCCTGCGACCGGGCGACCGGTCAACGACGCCGGCACCTCGGCAAAGCCCGCCAGCAGCGAACCCAGGCTGGGCGGCATTCCGCGACTCATGGCTTTTTCTCCATCGCCGGAGCGGCGTCGGCGATCTTCATGCTGGGCAAATCATCCGGCGTGACGTTCAGGATACGCAGCACCTCGCCCATGGTTTTGCCAAACACCGGCGCCGCCACCGTGCCGCCGTAGTAAGCCCCACTTTTCGGTTCGTCGATGATGATGACCATCACCAGTCGAGGATTGCTGGCCGGCACCATGCCGGCGAACAGGGAAAAGTAGCGATTGCGGGCATAGCGGCCGTTGACGATCTTATGCACCGTGCCGGTCTTGCCCGCCACCCGATAGCCGGGCACGCTGGCCTTGAACCCGGTCCCCTTCTGGCTTACGGCTTCTTCCATCATCGCCCGCACCTGCCGCACCACCTGCGCCGGCAACACCCGCCGCTCGTCGGCCGGGTCGAGCGGCTGCTCGCGCTTGCGGAAGGTCAGTGGTCGCCGGACGCCATCCGCCGCCAACACGGTGTAGGCCTGGGCCAATTGCAGCATGTTGACCGAAAACCCATAGCCGAAGGCATGATTGGCGTGGCCGATGTCGCCGCCCCATTTGCTGAAATGGCGCAGTACGCCGGATTGCTCGCCCGTCAGCCCTATCCCCGTCAGCACCCCAAAACCGAGCGCCTTGTACAGTTTCCATAAACTCTCGGCCGGCAAGGACAGTGCAATCTTGCTGGTACCCACGTTGCTGGACTTGCTGAGCACATGCGTGACATCGATCAAACCGTAGTTATGCACATCGCGCACTTGGTAGCGGCCCACCTTGAGCGAGCCCGGAGCGGTGTTCACCCGGGTGCTGGGTGTCCAGCGACCGCTTTCCAGCGCCATGGCGATCGTGAACGGTTTTACGGTCGAGCCCGGTTCATAGGCATCGGTGACCGCCCGGTTGCGCAGTAAATCGCTTTTCAGTTCGGCGCGATTGTTCGGATTGCCCGCCGGCTGGTCCACCATGGCCAGGATCTCGCCGGTCAGCACGTCCACCATCACCGCCGAACCGGCGCTGGCCTGGTTCTCCAGCACCGCCGTCTTGAGCGCGCGGTAGGCGAAGTACTGCAGCCGCCGGTCGATGCTCAACACCACGGGCTGGCCCGCCTGCGGAACCTGGATGCTTTCCACGTCCTCGACGATCCGGCCCAGCCGATCCTTGATCACCCGCTTGCTGCCGGGAATGCCGCGCAGTTGGGCATCGAGGCTTTTTTCCAGCCCTTCCTGGCCGATGTCGTCGATATTAGTGAAGCCCAGCAGGTGTGAGGTCACCTCGGCGTCCGGATAATAACGGCGGTATTCGCGCCGCGAGTACACGCCGGGCACCTTGAGCTGCAGGATCCGCTGAGCCACGCTCGGGGCCAGATGCCGACGCAAATAAACAAATTGGCGATTCTCGGGCACCGCCAGCTTTTGCTCCAATTCCGCCATGCTCAACCCGAGCAGCGATGCAAGCGCTGGCCAACGGTTGCGCTGGTCCTTCAATTCCATCGGTTGCGCCCAGATCGAATCGACCGGCGAGCTGACCGCCAGCGGCTCGCCGTTGCGATCGAGAATCATCCCGCGATGCGCCGGCACCTCGATCACCCGCAAGAAACGTTCGTCGCCCTGCTCTTGCAGGAAATCGGTATGCACCAGTTGCAGGTAGGCCGCGCGCGCCACCATGCCCCCCGCCGCCGCGAACAGCAGGCCCAGCACCAACCCCCGACGGGTCATGGCGCGCAGCGCTCGCGCCGCATGCGACAGCGCGCCCGCCGATCTTTTTCTGGAAGCCTTACCGGGCATCGAGTTCATGGGGGGTGATGTAGAGGACTTCGCTCGGATCCGGGATCCGCATGTTCAGGCGCGTTTGCGCTGTCTGTTCGATCACGGCGTCCGTGACCAGCGTGCTTTGCTCCAGTCGCAATAATTCCCATTCAACTTCGAGATTGTCCCGTTTCGCCTGCAACTGCTGGAGCTGGATAAAAAGCTGTCGGTTGGCGTGCTGGGTATAGACCACGCCCACGCCGGCGCCGAGTCCGGCGCCGGCCAGCAACGTCACCAGCAGGACCTGGCTTTTCATGCCAGCCGCTCCGCCACCCGCAGCAGCGCGCTGCGCGCCCGCGCGTTGGCGGCAATTTCCGCGGCGCCGGGCCGTTCCGCTCGCCCGACCAG
The DNA here is from genome assembly GCA_027492875.1 of Candidatus Competibacteraceae bacterium. Taxonomy (GTDB): domain Bacteria; phylum Pseudomonadota; class Gammaproteobacteria; order Competibacterales; family Competibacteraceae; genus Competibacter. The sequence continues at coordinate 17,094 of JAPUDV010000019.1, forward strand.
CCGCAGGGTCATCCCCGTTGGGGCGCCCGCCACCGGCAGATCCAGCGGCAGTTCCTTCCCGAGCGCCTGCGCCCGCATGAACTGCTTGACCACCCGATCCTCCAGGGAATGAAAGCTGATAACCGCCAGCCGACCACCGGGCGCCAACGCGCGCACCGCTTGCGGCAACGCCGCCCGCAACTCGCGCAACTCGTCGTTGACCGCGATCCGAATGGCCTGAAAAGTACGGGTGGCGGGATGTTTGCCGGGTTCGCGGGTGGGAACGGCCGCGGCGGCGATGGCGGCCAGTTGCTTCGTGGTGGCGACTGGCGCCTGCCGCCGCGCGGCGACGATGGCGCGCGCCACCCGACGGTAAAAGCGCTCCTCGCCGTATTCCGCCAGCACCCGCCCCAGCTCGACTTCGCCGATCCGCTCCAGCCATTCGGCCGCGCCGCTTCCCGCCGTCGGGTCCATGCGCATATCCAGCGGACCGTCCTGACTGAAACTGAAACCGCGCGTCGGGTCATCCAACTGCGGCGACGATACCCCCAGATCCAGCAAAATTCCGTCAACCTGGCCAGACCATCCCCGTTCGGCAACCGCCTCGGCCAACCGGCTGAACGTCGCCCGCACGAAGACGAGGCGCGGATCGCCACCGAATCGCTCGACCGCGCAGCGCGCCGCCGCCGGGTCCCGGTCGAGCGCCAGCAACCGGCCGGCCGGCCCGAGCGTTGCCAGCAGCGCTGCCGCATGCCCGCCCCGGCCGAACGTAGCGTCCACGTAGCACCCGGCCGGGCGCGGGTTCAGGGCGGCCAGCGCCTCGACCAGCAAAACCGGCCGGTGCGACAATCCGGCAACCTCCGTCATACGCTAGAACGCCAGCGTATCCAGATCGGGCAGCGGCTCGCCGGCCTGGTCTTCGCTCCCCGCCAGCAGCAACTCGCGCCATGCGTACCAGGCCTGCTCGTTCCAGATTTCGAACTTGTTCCCCTGTCCCACCAGCACCACCCGTTTTTCCAGGTTCGCGAACTCACGCAGGGGCGCCGGCAGCAGAATCCGGCCGCTGGCATCCAGGCAGCATTCCTCGGCATGACCCAACAACAATCGCTTCAGGGCCCTGGCCCGTTGGTTGGTGCTGGAAAGCTGGATCAACTTCCGCTCGACCTCTTCCCAAACCGGAAGCGGATACAACAGCAGGCAACGGTCGCGGTCGATGGTCAGCACTAATTGCCCGCCCGCCGTGTCCAGCAGGTGCTGGCGGTACTTGACCGGCAACGACAGCCGGCCCTTGCCGTCCAGCGATAACGGATTGACGCCACGGAACAACGCCGCACTCCCTGGGGCCGCATCGGCTCCACGCCCCACTTTCCCCCACTTTCCCCCACCAGACTATAGGAAGGTCAAGCCATCGCTGTCAAGAAAAGCTAACGCACGGATCTTTATAAAAGTTGTTTAGAAATATAATGTTACTATTTGCGATAAATAATTTTTTATAAAAACCGGCTTGAAAAAGGCGGTTGACGACTCTTTGGACGGCACGGCGGGCACGGCGCGCTCCTCCATCTTGTTAAAGCCGCGGCAAGCGGGTACTTTGCACTTTTATTGTCATCCACCGAACAATCGCCAGCCCCGAATATGCCCGATCGCGACTGCCTGCAACGCCTTCTTTTCGAAAACCCGCCGATCCGCGGCGAGTTTGTGCGGCTTGACGCTACATGGCGGACGATGCTGAAACGCCGCGCCCGTCCGCCGCCGGCGCGCCGGATGCTGGATGAGAGCCAACTCCGCCAGTCCTTGGCCGAAGGCGAGGCGTCATCTGTGGGCCGTGCGTCTTGTGGCTATCGTCATGCCTTCGATTCAATCGACATCGCCGGCTTGTTCGCGGTCGCCGACCCGGTTCCTCCCGTTATCCGCCGCTGAACCCCCATGCGCGCCCTGTTCGATCTATTCCTGGATATTTGCCTGTTCCGTAAAGGCCCGCGGGACGTGCCATCCTCGACCGTGCTGCTAAAAATGTGTTTGCTGGCTTACGGGATATCCGGAATGCTGGTGCTCATTCTCAGCGTGCCGGTTCAGGTGGCGCTCCTGCAAATGCTGCTGGACCTGGTGCTGCTGGCCGGCCTGCTCTACCTGGCGTTGATCCTGCACCGGCATTCTGGTCGCTTCGAGCAAGCCCTGGCCGCCCTGACTGGAACCGGTACCCTGATGGGCCTGCTGGCGCTGCCGTTGATGGTCTGGATCGTGCACCAGGGGCCGGAGGGCGACAGCACGTTCCCCTCGCTGCTGATGCTGGCGTTGATGGTTTGGAGCATCGCCGTCATGGCGCATATCCTGCGCCATACCTTCAATATTCCGGTCTGGGCGAGCGCGATGTACGCCTTGGGCTACACCTTTCTATCCTGGACGCTCACCGGCTGGATCGGTTGAGGTGCTCCAACCTGCGCTGTCTTGCCCCAGCGATCGGGTCGGACGGGGAGATCCCTGCAATGCACGTTCACATTCTCGGCATCTGTGGCACCTTCATGGCCGGCGTCGCCCTGCTGGCCCGCGCGGCGGGGCATACCGTGTCTGGCTGCGACGCCGGCGTCTACCCGCCGATGAGCACCCAACTGACCGAGGCCGGCATCGCCTTGCGGGAAGGCTACGATCCCGGCCAGCTCGCCGAATTTCAGCCGGATATGATCGTGGTCGGCAACGTGATGAGTCGCGGCCGGCCCATCGTTGAGGAGATGCTCGACCGCGACTTGCCCTACACCTCCGGGCCGGCCTGGCTGGCGGATTACGTGCTGCGCGGACGTCACGTACTGGCGGTGGCGGGCACCCACGGCAAAACGTCCACCAGCAGTTTGCTGGCCTGGATTTTGGAACAGGCCGGTTTGGAACCCGGCTTTCTGATCGGCGGCATTCCGGCCAATTTCGGCCTGTCGGCACGATTGGGCCGCGCGCCGTTTTTCGTGGTGGAAGCCGATGAGTACGACACGGCGTTTTTCGACAAGCGATCCAAGTTCGTGCACTACCCGCCGCGCACCCTGATTCTCAACAACCTGGAATTCGATCACGCCGATATCTTCCCCGATCTGGCGGCGATTCAGCGCCAGTTCCATCACCTGCTGCGGATCGTGCCGGGCGGCGGCCTGGTTGTCGCCAACGGGGCCGATGCGAATCTGGCCGAGGTGCTGGCGATGGGGTGCTGGACGCCGGTGGAGCGCTTCGGCGCCGGCGACTGGGAAGCGCGCGCCATCGCTCCCGACGGCGGCGCTTTCGACGTGTGCTATCGAGGGTCGTCACAGGGCAGGGCGGAATGGACGCAACTGGGATTACACAATGTCCACAACGCCCTCGCCGCCCTCGCCGCCGCCCGTCATGCCGGCGTGCCGGTGGCGACGGCCATCGCGGCGCTAGCGGATTTTCGGGGCGTCAAGCGGCGGTTGGAAACGCGCGGCGTGGTTAACGGCGTGACGGTCTACGACGATTTCGCCCACCATCCGACCGCGATTGCGACCACGCTGGCGGGGCTGCGCGCCCGAACCGGCGGCCAACCCATCGTCGCCGTGCTGGAGCCGCGTTCCAACACCATGAAGCTGGGTGTATTCAAGGACAGTCTGGCGCCCGCACTGGCGCTGGCCGATGCGGTGGTGTTGTACCAGGCACCCGACCTCGGCTGGGATCTCGGCGCGGTCGCGGCGGCGCTCGGCCCACGCGGACAGGTGTGCCATTCGCTCGATGACACGCTGGCCGCCATTCACGCCCGGACCCAACCGGGCACGCAGGTACTGATCATGAGCAACGGTGGCTTCGGCGGCATCCACGAGCGGTTGCTTCAGGCCTTGCGGGCGGCCGACCGCCAGATATAGCGTTCCTGTCTGACTTGTGGAGTCACCGTTTCGAACCACCCCGGCGCTGCGCGCCACCGCCTTCATCCGAGGAGGAGAGATTCCGCAACCGGTCTGGGAGCGCCATGCTTCTTCGCCACGCGGTGAAGCACGCCAAATCCCGCCTAGACCCACGCCATGCCCAGCGCGGTGGCCGCAAGCAGGACACCCATGACGGTGTTGAACTGGCGTAATCGCGTACCCTGCCGCAGCCAGCACTTCAACGCCGCGCCGAGAATCGCCCAACAGGCAATGCACGGACCACCGATCAACACGAAGCACAGGGCCACCGCCAGCGTCGCCGTCGTCTGGTCGCCGGACGTGGCCGGCAGCAAGCCGGGCAGAAAGGTCGAGGCGGCGGTCACCGCCATCATCCAGGCTTTGGGATTGGCGAACTGAAACAGGATCGCCTCGGCCGCGGTCAGCGGCCGACGGATCTCCCGCGAGTCCAGCCGGGCACCGGGCGCGCACAGTTTCCATGTCAGCCACAGCAGATAGCCCAATCCCAGGGCGCGCAGCGCCGGCGCCAGTCCCGGCGCCGCCAGCAGCAGCGTTGCCACCCCGGTGCCGGTCAGCCCGATCAACACGCTCATCCCCGCCAGAATACCGGCCATCGCCGGTACGGTAGCGCGCAGACCAAACCGAGCGCCGGTCACGGTTAGCATCAGATTGTTGGGTCCGGGGGTGATCGACGTGGTGAAGGTAAACAGCGCCAACGCGGTCCAGGGCGCAAGCGAAAGGGATTCCGGCGACATGAGAGCGACTCCTCAACGGGGACTGTGGGGCGTACACTAGCGTAAGAAACCAGTACAGTGCAGATACAATTTTGAAGACAATCGACTCTTCTGTACTGGGCGCTTATCCCCCACTGGCCTGTAGCCACTGCCATGACACTTGATGAAATCCACTCCGCCCCGCTCGCATCGACCGATCCGGAGCCTTTGATCCCCCGGACGCTGCTGACCGGCGAAACGGGCGCGACCCTGGTCGAACGCCTGATCAGCGGGCTGCGTCACCGCATCGATCAACGCCTGTTGCGTCCCGGCGGTCGCCTGCCCTCGATCCGGCAATGCGCCGCCCGACACGGTGTGTCCCGCTTTACCGTGGTCGAGGCCTACGAGCGACTGGTGGCGCAGGGATACCTGGAGTCGCGACGCGGATCCGGTTTCTATGTCCGCGAGCGCCGCGCCCTGACCGCGCCGCCGATCGCCGACCCGGCGCCACCGACGCTGGATGTGGTCTGGCTGGTGCGGGCCATGTTCCAGGATCTACCGCCGGAACGGATGCCGGGTTCGGGTCTCTTGCCGCCCGACTGGCTGGACAGTGCGTTGCTCGGTCGCGGATTGCGGGCGATGACGCGAGGGAATGGCGCGTCGCTACTTGGTTATGGCGAACCGCAGGGCTACGCGCCGCTGCGGAAGCAATTGCAGATCAAATTGGCCGAAATCGAGATCGCCGCCGCGCCGGAGCAGATCATCCTCACCGCTGGAATCACCCAGGCGTTGGATCTGATCGCCCGCCAGTTTCTGCGGCCGGGCGATGCGGTGCTGGTGGACGATCCCGGCTGGTTTCTGATGTTCGGCATGTTCGCCGCGCTCGGCGCTCGTCCCATCGGGGTCCCACGCCAAAGTGACGGACCGGATCTGGCGGTGCTCGAGCAACTCCTGCAAGAACACCGACCGCCGCTGTACGTCACTACCTCGGTTCTGCATAACCCGACCGGGACCTCGCTGACTTCGGCCAAGGCGTTTCAGGTGCTGCGCCTGGCCGAACAGTATGGCGCCCTGCTGGTCGAGGACGACATTTACGCCGATTTTTGCGAAGCGCCGGCGGTGCGGTTGGCGGCGCTCGATCAATTACGGCGGGTGATCTATATCGGCAGTTTTTCCAAAACGGTGGCCGCCAATCTGCGAGTCGGATTTATCGCCGGCGAGCGGGAACTGGCGCGGGCGCTGACCGACCGCAAACTGCTGGCGGCGCTGACCACCCCGGAACTGGGTGAGCGAATGATGCATCAGGTGTTGGCGGAGGGGCATTACCGCAAGCATGTCGAGCGCTTGCGCGGACGATTGGCGGCGCGGCGCGAGCCGGTGTTGAGCCGCTTGGAGCAGTTGGGTTTGCGGGTCTTTGCCGATCCGCAGGGCGGCATGTTTGCCTGGCTGGATGCGGGTCGCGACAGTCACGCCCTGGCTGCCCGCGCCTACGAGCAGCGGTGGTTGCTGGCGCCCGGAAGCCTGTTCTCGCCCGGTCAACTGCCGTCGTCGTGGCTGCGTTTCAACCTGGCGTCCTCCAGTCACCCGGATTTACTATGCTTCCTGGAACGAGCGCTGGCCAAGTGAATCCTTGTCCGGTGGGCGGTAGAGCATTTCGACGCCGGTTACGCATCTCGGAAGGGCCGCACATTGCTATTTGAGAGGTTCAAACCGCCGGAGCGGCGATCAACCGATGAAGAATTTTGAGACCGGTGCCTTTTCTTAACTGTCCCACGATGGTAAATGCTCAATGTGTTGGCCTCGTGGTCTAGCCCGGCGGTGCGGGCGCTGCTGCGCGCGATAAAGCCGCGCAGCAGCGCTCCTGACCTTGAACATGCGTCGGCGCTTCGCGCAGAATAAAATTTGTGCGGGGAGATGAATCGTTCTAGGAAAGGTGTGGACAAGAAAAATCTTAGTAACATCTTGGTAAGCTACTTCGTAGCCTAATTGTGCTGTGACTGTTTGGTTTATATCAATTCTGGGGAGACAATGAAAAAAGAACTTCTTTTTATGTTCGGGCTGTTTTCTCTAGGATTTGGGGTATTTGCTGGTGAACTCGAAAGTTCTGGCCATGTTGGTGACCCAGATCAACCGATTCCCAGTGAGGGTGTCGCTGATGCCAAGGAGGAGCGAGGTGGCCTTGATCTTCCGTATGTCCTCGACAAAGGTACTAAAGTTTTTAGACTCGAAGCGGTACCGGTAAAATGGCACATTTTGCCGCATGTAGTCGTGACGGCATGGTCGTATAATGGCATGGTACCTGGACCAAAAATCAATGTAATCGAAGGAGACAGGGTCAGAATAGTTGTGAAAAACTCCCTCCCCATTCCAACCACTATACATTGGCATGGCCTTGATCTTCCGAATGAAATGGATGGTGTCTCTGGGATGACTCAAAAACCAATCATGCCTGGCGAGAGTTTTACCTATGAATTTATGGTTAAGAGCGCTGGAACGTATTGGTACCACTCCCACCACGAAAGTGACGTGCAAATTTCGGTAGGACTTTCAGGGGCCTTTATTGTAAAGCCAAGAAAACCTGAGGCAAAAAAATATGTGGTTGATAAAGTCTTACTTCTAGCTGAGTGGAAGATTCTGGAGGGCGAAACCTATCCTGCAATGCCTATGGCTGGCATGGAAGCGAATTTCTTCACCATCAATGGAAAATCCTTTCCTGCAACTGAAACAATCAAGATTAGAAAAGGAGACCTAATTCGCTTGCGCTTTATTGGCGCTGGTCAGTTGATCCACCCAATGCATATTCATGGTCCGGCTTTCAGGATCGTCGCAACTGATGGGCATGATGTACCTGAAGCTGCGGTTTTGACCAAAGACACGGTCTTGGTAGGTCCTGGTGAACGCTATGATATTGAATGGAGACCGACAGAAACTGGTATGTGGATGCTCCACTGTCACATTCCCCACCATACCACCAATGATCACCAAGAACTTGGGGGTCTTATGCTCACCCTTGAAGTAACGGATTGAAGGAGTGTCTATGAGAAAATATTGTCTACTATTGCTAGTATTTGGATTGGTCCTCAGCGTGAGTGCCGAAACAAAGACGCTCGAGATTCTACCCAAGAAGGAAACGGGTACACTAAAGGCAAAGCTGGTTCCTATGGTTGCAAAGCTAAAGCTAGGTACCAATGAATTTTTTCTGAAAATTTTTGACGATGAGGGCAAGCCCTTTGACCAAGCTAAGGTACGGGTTCTTATTGTTGCCAATATGCCGTCCATGATGCACGGAGACTCAATAGGTGATGGGACCTATGTTGAGCCTGGCGTGTGGACCTTCAAGGCGAAGTTTAGCATGGGAGGGGAATGGGCTATCAAGGTCTTGGTGAAAGATGGGGAAAGCGAATTGGGTAGTTTCGAGTTCATTGTATCTTTATACTAGATTCATCTTAAAGATGGAGAGCCGAATTGATTATGTGGGTTTTGTAAAACGACCAATTCAAAAATTGTATAGAATCCGAAACAACTCAGAGAGAATGAAGATAAACCCAATATACAAGTTCGAGCTGATTCGCACGTAAAACGTGCTCACAGCTCAACTTGGCGTTAGACGTTCATACGCATAACCATAATAAATAGGAGACAACCATGCCTTTAGATAGAAAGCCCGACCAGATGCAGAATAAACTTGATCCCCATCTAGGGGCTCGCGTATTGCGTATTGTATTTATCCCTTGGGACGCTGTGGAGGGCGACGAGTGGGCGCAAAAAAGGCAGTGTTCCAGACATGGGTTTTATACTAAAACCCCAAATTCGGTAATGTTCCAGACATGGGTTTTATATTAAAACCCCAAATTCATATCGGTTGATAAACAGGCCAATCACGATGTCATGCATTTTGTCGAGTTTAGAGAAACAAATCGTCTTTCTCACTAATCTTTTAATGCGCGTCCGTAGGGTGAGGTGTTTCCGTTCAATCTTTTGAGTATTCGCCTTACCGATTGTATGCTGTTCGGGTGGCAAGTGGCGTTCATAGGCTCCCCAGTCATCCGTGTAAAACCGGGTAATTCCGAAAGGTTCTAGAAGCTCTTTGAGCTTTAAGAGGCGTTGGTGCATAAATACTCTTCTGGACTGTCAAAGTCGTTAGGAATCCC
>JAPUDV010000020.1 GCA_027492875.1 Candidatus Competibacteraceae bacterium
TCGTCCCAGGATTTGCTGCGATAGCCCTCGGTCGAGATACCCTCGCGCGCCAGCAGGGCCAGCGAACGCGGGTGAATTTGGCCGGTCGGATGGCTGCCGGCGCTCAGCGCCTTCCAACCCGACGGCGCCAGATGATTGAAGGTGGCTTCGCCCAGAATCGAGCGGCAGGAATTACCGGTGCAGAGAAACAGGACGTTCATGATGCAGCCTTTCAGGTCGGGTTGAGGAGCATGGCGGCGGCTGAACGAAGGCGATGGGATGACCTGCCAGCCGCGCTGAAACCGCCAAAAGCAGCTAAACGATCTCCGTTGCCGGCTGGTTCGAGCTCCGCTCGTACCACGCGCGGCTGCGATTGACGATCCCGGCGACGATCAGCATCACCGGCACTTCGATGAGGACTCCCACCACGGTGGCCAGCGCCGCGCCGGACTCGAAGCCGAACAGCGCAATGGCCGTCGCCACCGCCAACTCGAAGAAATTGCTGGCGCCGATCAGGGCCGAGGGACCGGCCACGCAATGCGGCGATCCGACCTGACGGTTGAGCCAGTAGGCCAGCCCAGCGTTGAAGAACACCTGAAACAGAATCGGAATCGCCAGCAGCAGGATCACCAGCGGTTGCTTCACGATTTGCTCGCCCTGGAAGCCGAACAGCAACACCAAGGTGGTCAGCAGCGCGATGAGCGAGGTCGGGCCGAGCACGTCGAGCAGGCGTGTCAATCCCCCGGCACCTTGGGATTTCAGGACCGCGCCGCGCACGAGCTGGGCAATGATCAGGGGAATCGCGATGTACAGCACCACCGACAGAAACAGGGTGTCCCACGGCACGACGATCGAGGTCATGCCGAGCAGCAGGCCGACGATGGGGCCGAAGGCGAACACCATGATGATGTCGTTGAGCGCCACTTGGCTCAGGGTGAAATGCGGTTCACCCTTGGTCAGATTGCTCCACACGAACACCATCGCGGTGCAGGGCGCGGCGGCCAGCAGGATCAAGCCGGCGATGTAGGATTCGATCTGCTCCGCCGGCAGTAGCGGCGCGAACAAGCCACCGACGAATAGCCAGCCCAATAGCGCCATGGAAAATGGTTTGACGCCCCAGTTGATCAGCAGGGTCACACCGATCCCGCGCCAGTATTGGCCGACCTCACGCAGCGCGGCAAAGTCGATCTTGACCAGCATCGGGATGATCATCAGCCAGATCAACACCGCCACCGGCAGGTTGACTTGGGCGATTTCCAACTTGCCAATGGTCTGGAACGCACCCGGCAGGAAGTGCCCCAGCACGATACCAGTCACGATGCACAGCACCACCCACAGCGTCAGGTAACGCCCGAACGCGCCGAGTCGGGTACCCTCCGCCTGTTGGGTGACGACCTCGCAGGCTGCGCTCATTCATTATCCTCCAATACAGTTTTGCCCATCTCATCTAGCCTGGACTGCAACTCGATTTTATCCAGCGAATGGATGGACGCCTTTAAATTCTATATTTCCATAATAATGAAAATTATACATCGAATCAACACCACCGAATCGGTGAATCGAAGAGCCATTGCTGGAGCGCGTGCCCTGTGAATCGGGTGAATCGTGCCGCGCGATGTCTTGCCTGAGAATTGCCCTATTGCGGTTCTTGACAGCACAGTGTTTGCGCCCAAGATGGCAACATCATGAAAAAATCAGCCGTATTGGTCGCGCTCGGCGCGTTGGCGCAGGAAACGCGCCTGGACATCTTTCGCTATCTGGTGGAAATCGGCTCCGCTGGCACGTCGGCCGGGCAGATCGGCGAGCGCTTCGGTTTGCCGCTGCCCACCTTGTCGTTTCATCTGAAAACGCTGCAGCACGCGGGGTTGGTGCAACGGATCCGGCAAAGCCGCTCGTTGATCTATTCCGCCGACTTCGCCGCAATCAACGCCGTGCTGGGGTATCTGACCGAGAATTGTTGCGCCGGTCATCCGGAAGCCTGTCTGGCATCAAGCCGGGAAGAAGCAGAAGCATCCGGAAACCATCCAGCCTGAGAAGCGTTGTTCGACTGCCGCCACCCGCGCCCGGTTGCCGCCAAACTCCGGGCCGATTAGACTTGTTTTTTGCATTGACAGGCCCCCAAGGACATTACCGCGACGGTTAGGAGCTTATGCCGCACCACTTCCCCCCGGATTCCGTCGGTCTGGTTACCCCCCAGACCCTCCAGTTCGAAGAACCGCTGGCCCTGGATTGCGGCCGGTCCCTGGCGGAATACGAACTCGTCCATGAAACCTACGGCACGCTAAACGCCGATCACAGTAACGCCGTACTGATTTGCCACGCCCTGTCCGGCGACCATCACGCCGCCGGTTGCCACGAGGGCGCCGATCCGAACAAGCCGGGCTGGTGGGATAATTGCATCGGTCCTGGCAAGCCGTTCGATACCCGGGAGTTCTTCGTGGTGTGCTGCAACAATCTGGGCGGTTGCAAGGGTTCCACCGGCCCCACCTCGATCAACCCGGAGAACCGCAAACCCTACGGCCCGGATTTTCCCATCGTCACCGTCAAGGACTGGGTGCGCAGCCAGGCGCGGCTGGCTGATCGGCTCGGCATCCGGCGCTGGGCGGCGGTGATCGGCGGCAGCCTGGGCGGGATGCAGGCCATGCAGTGGGCGATCACCTATCCCGACCGGGTGCGTCATGCGTTGGTCATCGCCGCCGCGCCCCGACTGTCGGCGCAGAACATCGCCTTCAACGAAGTGGCGCGCCAGGCGATCATCTCCGATCCCGATTTCCATCACGGCCACTACTACGAATTCGGAGTGGTGCCGCGCCGCGGGCTGATGATCGCCCGGATGCTCGGCCATATCACCTATCTGTCCGATGAAGGCATGCGCGCCAAGTTCGGCCGCGAACTATGGGAAGGCACACCCAACTTCAACTTCAATTTCGACACCGAATTCCAGGTGGAAAGCTACCTGCGCCATCAGGGCAAGGCGTTCGTCGACCGCTTCGACGCCAACACTTATCTATTGATGACCAAAACGCTGGATTATTTCGACCCCGCAGCGGATTTCGATCAGGATCTGTCGGCGGCTTTCCATCGGACACAGGCGCGTTTTCTGGTGATCTCCTTCACCAGCGACTGGCGGTTCGCGCCGGCGCGCTCGCGCGAGATCGTGCGGGCGCTGGTCCGGGCCGGTCGCGAGGTCAGTTACAGCGAAATTTCCTCGGAATACGGCCACGACGCTTTTTTGATGCCGATCCCGCTATATCATGAAGCGCTGCGTGGTTACCTGAGCCGGGTCGCCCGCGAGGTGAACCTAAACGGCCGGGATCGCGAATCCTCCCCCACCATCCCTCCGACCGCTCCCGTCGCAGCCGAGGCGAACGCTCATGCGACCTGAACTGGAACTGATCAGCGAATGGATCCGTCCCGGCGCGCGCGTGCTGGATTTGGGCTGCGGCGACGGCGCGCTGCTGGCTTATCTGCACGAGCGCCGGCAGGTCAGCGGCTACGGCCTGGAAATCGACAGCGCCAACATTGTCAAATGCATTCAGGCGGGGGTGAACGTGATCCACGCCGACCTGGAAGCGGGCCTGGAGGATTTCGGCGACAGCAGCTTCGACTACGTGATCATGACGCAGACCCTGCAGGCAGTCCGGCACACCGAACGGCTGTTGGACGAAATGCTGCGGGTGGGCCGACAGAGTATCGTGACCTTCCCCAATTTCGGCTTTTGGCGCGGCCGGTTGCAGATCGCCTTGCAGGGCTTGATGCCAGTGGGCAAGACCTTGCCTTATCAATGGTACGACACGCCCAACGTGCACCTATTTACCATCCGCGATTTCGAAGCATTGTGTCGGAACAAACATATCGACATCTTGCAGCGCATGGTGCTGGACCACGCCCACCAACCCCGGCTGGGACCGCGATTGTGGCCCAACCTGCTGGGCGAAATCGCCCTGTACCGGTTGGGCCGCGCCTGACGCGCTCACCGATCGACACCAGGACCGGATTTCGGAGAGACTCAATGCTCGCAACCGCACTCGCAGCCCGCCGCTTTCAGCGGCAAGACCGGCCCGCCCGCCGGGGCGGCTTCACCCTGATCGAAGTCATGGTCGTGGTGGTAATCCTCAGCATCCTGGCCGCCGTGGTGGTGCCCCGCATCATGGACAACCCCGACAAGGCCCGGATGGTCAAAGCCAAGCAGGATATCCGTGTGATCAAGAATCAGCTCGACTTGTATCGGTTGCACAATTTCCGCTACCCGACCACCGAACAGGGCTTGGAAGCGCTGGTGCAAAAACCGGCCGAGGCGGCGCACTGGCAGGAAGGCGGCTATCTGGACAAGCTGCCCAAGGATCCCTGGGGAAAACCCTATCAATACCTCAGTCCCGGCCAGCACGGCGACCTCGACATCTACTCGCTCGGCGCCGACGGTCAACCGGGCGGCGAGGGCGTGGACGCCGACATCGGCAACTGGAACCTGGACGAGTAGGCACTGGCCCTCAACGGGGCGGCGAACCGCCGGAGCGTTGCAATGAAGGCCGTGCAGATAACCTCGCCGCCGCGCGGTTTCACCCTGCTGGAAGTCATGATCGTGATGCTGCTGGTCGGCATCATGACCGGCTTCGCCCTGCTGTCGGTGGGCGGCGGACCGCGGGAACGGCTGGCGGAGGAGGGGCAACGGTTGGCGGCGCTGGTGGAATTGCACCAGCAGGAGGCCATCCTGCGCGGCGAGTTGCGCGGCATTCGCTTCGCTCGCACCGGTTACGCGATCCTGAGTCTGAACGAACAGGGCGAATGGCAGCCGCCGGCCGCCGCGACCACCCTGGTCCGGCGCGAGTTGCCCGAGAATATCGCCCTGGGGCTGTGGGTTGACGACCGGCCGGCGGAGCTCGCCGCCGCGAGCCGGTTGCCGCAGGTGCTGCTGCTGGCCAGCGGCGAAGCCACCGAATTCGTCGCGATATTCGGTTTCGCCGACGACCGGGAGCCGGATGCGCCCCTGTACCGGGTCGCTGGCGATGCCTTGGGTCGACTGGCGGCGGGCGCGGTGAAGCGATGAAGCGATGAAGCGCACGGCCGGCTTCACCCTGCTGGAGGTGCTGGTCGCTCTGGCGGTACTGGCCATCGCCATGAGCGCGCTGATCGGCGCGACCACCCAGAGCGTCAACACTATCGGCGCCCTGCGCGATCAAACCTTCGCTGGCTGGGTCGCCCTCAATAAAATCAACGAACTGCTGCTCGGCCGCGCTAACTGGCCCGATGAAGGCTCGCGCAAGGGCGAAGCCGAATTCGCCAACCGCGCCTGGCGCTGGGAAACCCGCTTCGGCAAGACCGACGATCCCGACATGCGCCGTCTTGAAGTCATGGTGTGGGCCGGTGAAGGCGGGCCAATTCTTGGCAAGCTGGTGGCGTTCAAGGGCCGGCCGCCGGAGAAAAAACCAGACCAGCCTGGCGGTCGGAAGGCGCCCCAGCGCAAACGTCCACCGCCCGCGCCGCAGGGGGCGGCCACCAAACCATGAATGCCCCGGCGCGTGGTTTCACCCTGCTGGAACTGCTGGTCGCCTTGGCGGTGTTCGCGATCATGGCCATCGCCGCCTACAGCGGCCTGCGCAACGTGCTGTTCACCCGCGCCGCCGTCGAGGAGCAAAGCCGTCGGCTGGCGGCGGTTCAAATGGCGGTTTACCGCCTGGAACAGGACGTCGAACAAACCCTGCCGCGCGGCATCCGCGACGAATACGGCGACCCGCAGCCTGCCCTGCTCGGCGGCGCGCTGGCCAGCGACGCCCTGACCTTGACCCGCGCCGGCTGGGACAATCCGCTCGGTCAACCGCGCGCGACCTTGCAGCGGGTCGCGTACCGGCTGCGGGAGGGCCGGCTGTGGCGACTGTACTGGCCGGTGTTGGACCGGGGCGGCCTAGTCGAGCCGCGCGAAACGCTGTTGCTGGACCGGGTGCGGAAATTCAAGGTGAGGTTTCTGGATGCGGACGACATCTGGCAAAATGATTGGCCGCCGCCCGCCGCCGGCGACGAAACCAAACGACGTGACTCCGCCGCATTGCCCCGGGCGGTGGAAGTCAACCTGACGCTGGAGGACTGGGGTGAAATTACCCGACTGTTCCCTCTGGCTGGCTGATCCTGGCGTGCGGTCGCCCGCGCCGCCGGATCTCGTCGCGAGCGTCATTTATCGTCAGGCCGGTGTCGCCCTGATCACCGTGCTACTGATCGTCTTTCTCGCCACCATCACCGCCACCAGTCTGGCCACTTTGCAGCAATTGGCGATCCGCCGCAGCGCCGTGCTCCTGCACCAGCAGCAGGCTCGCTTGTACACGCTCGGCCTCGAACAGTGGGCGGCGGTCATCCTGGCGCGCGACCGCCAGGAAAACGGGGTCGACCATCCCGGCGAAGCATGGGCCAACCTGCCGCCGCCGCCGGTCGAGGGCGGCGAGCTTTCCGGTCGGATTACCGACCTGCAAGGCTGTTTCAACCTCAACAACCTATGGCGGACGGCGTCGGGCGGGCAGCGGCCCGACCCCGACGAAAACAATCGGAATCACCCCGCCGGGGAAGACGAGAAGCAGGAGACGAGGTCGCAAACGGCGCCGGACGCCGCCACCGTGGAATCGTCGCCAGCCAAGCCCAAGCCCAAGCCGTCGACCGGTCCCGACCCGCCGCAATCCGAAAAAGAAGGGCTCAATCAGCCTCAGATGCACGTTCTGCAACGCTTGCTGGAAAGCCTCGAACTGAAACCGGCACTGGCCCAGGCGATTGTCGATTGGATCGATCCCAACGCGGACCCGCTGTTTCCGGACGGCGCCGAGGATAGCGATTACACCGTGCTGAATCCGGCTTATCTAGCCGCCAATCAGCCCTTCGCCAGCGTCTCGGAATTGCGGTTGGTCAAGGGCGTCGACCGGGAAACCTACGACAAGCTGGCGCCGTATGTCTGCGCCCTGCCGCCGGGCAGCGCGCTGAACGTCAACACCGCGCCCGCGCCGGTGCTGGCGGCGCTGAGCGACGACGGCGTGGGCGTGAAGGATCTGGAACGCCTGCTGGAAACCCGGCCCCCCGAGGGCTACGACAACGTGGACGAATTCCTGAACGCGGCCAAGTTGACCGTGAACGCCGAATTGAAAGCCCAGCTCAGCGTTGGCAGCCAGTACTTTCTATTACGGGCCGAGGCGCGGGTGGGCGACGGGCGCGCGATGCTATACAGTAGGTTATATCGTGATGAAAACGGGGTCCGCGTTCTGCGGCGCGGTTTCGGTAACCAAGATTGAGAGGACATGCCTGCCCCGCTCTGGCTTTTCCGGTTTATTTCCACCGATCAGGCTGAATGGCTGCGTCCCGACGGCGAGGTCCATCGCGGCCCGTTGGCCGACCTGGCCGGTCGAACCGGTGACGCGCGTCTGGTGCTGGTCGCGCCGGGCGAAGCGGTCACCCTGCACCGACTGGCCCTGCCCAGCCGCCAGCGTTCTACGTGGGCGCGGGCCGTGCCGTTCGCCCTGGAAGATCATCTGGTCGAGGACATCGAAACGCTGCACTTCGCGCTGGGCGGCACGGCGGACGACGGTCACCTGCCGGTGGCGGTCGTCGACCGGTCGCTGCTGCGCGCCTGGCTGGAGTCCTGCGAGCAGGCCGGGCTGGTTCCGGTCGCCGTCGTTCCAGAACCGCTGCTGCTGCCCTGGCAAAGCGGCGAGTGGAGCGTGCTGCTGGAAGAGCAACGCGCGCTGGCGCGCATCGGCCGCTGGGAAGGCTTTGCTGCCGAGCGCGACAATCTGGCGCTGTTGCTCGCGCAGGCGCTGGCCGAAGCCGGCGACGCCAAGCCCCAGCGCCTGCGCGTCTGGGGAGCTCCCGCAACCGAACTGGCCGAAACCGGGATCGAGATTCACCTGGAAGACGCCCCGGTCGAGCCGCTGGCGCTGTTCGCGGCTGGTTACCAGCCGGCCGCCGTTCTGAACCTGCTTCAGGGCGCCTACAGCCGGCGGGCGCATTGGGGTCGTTGGCTGCGGCCCTGGCGAGCCGCGGCGCTGTTGGCAGGAGCGATCCTGTTGACGCAGGGCGTCGAGCAGATGTACGACCACTGGCGGCTGCAACGAGAACTGACGGCGCTGCGGGCCGAGATCGAACGAACCTTCAAGGACGCCGTGCCCGACGCAACCCGGATCGTCAATCCCAAGGCGCAGATGGAAGCCCGCCTACGGGAACTGGCGCCGAGCAGCGGCGGCGGATTCCTGGAACTGCTCTACCAGGGCCTCCAGCCGCTGGCCAATTTTCCGAACGTCACCTTGCGCGGACTCGGCTACCGCGACGGGCAACTGGACCTGGTGCTGGAAGGAGGCAACCCGGCGGTACTGGATCAGCTCCGGCAACAGTTCGACCGGCAACCGGGGTTGCGCATGGATATGCGCACCACCCAGCGGGAAGGCCAAATGGAAAGCAAAATCACCCTGAAAAGAACGCCCTCATGAAAACCTGGTGGGAAATTTTGAGCGCTCGCGAGCGCATGTGGGTCGTCGGAGGGCTGGGGTTGACCCTGGTGCTGCTGTCCTACGCGCTGTGGGAGCCATTCCGGTCCAGCCACCGCCAGCTCCAACAGCGCGCCGCCGAGCAACGCGCCGACCTGATCTGGATGCGGCAGGCCGCGCGGGAGGTCAAGCGCCTGAGCGGCGCAGGCGTGCGCCCCGCCAGCGATGGCCGCTCCCTGCTCACGCTGGTGGACCAGACCGCGCGGGCGGCAGGGCTGGCAACCGCCCTGAAGCGGGTTGCGCCCCAGGGCGAGGATAAGCTCAGCGCCCAGTTGGACGCCGTCGAATTCGATAAACTGATCCCTTGGCTGGGGACGATGGAACGCGACCACCGCATCACCCTCGTCAATTTGAGCGTGGATCGCACCGCCGCCGCCGGACTGGTGAACGCTCGGGTTATCCTGCAGGGAGCCCGGCCATGAAACGTTTTCTGGGTTACGGCCTGCTGGGTCTGCTGGCGTTTCTGCTGTTTCTGCTGCTGCTGGCTCCGGCCGGTCTGGTGGTCGATCTGCTCGACGAGCGGTTACCCGAACTCGACGTGCAGGCGGTGGACGGGACGGCGATCAAAGGCTCGGCCTGGGGTGTGAGCTGGCGCGATACGCTAATCAGACGGCTAAATTGGGACTGGCAGCCGTTCGCCCTTTTGGGCGGATGGCTGGAATTCAGGCTGGACGCCGACGATCCCGAAGCTAAACTGACAGGAAACGCCGCACTGGGCTGGGGGGGGCGGCTGCGGTTTCGCGATTTCAGCGGCCGCCTGCTGCTGACCAAACTGAGCGGTTTGGCCGGCCGCCAGCCCAAACCGCCGCTGCAGGGCGCGGTGGAATTCAGCCTGCGGGAACTGTACCTGAACGCCGCTCACCGGCCGCAATCGGCCTACGGCGTGCTTTATCTGTTGAACTTGCGCGCCATGCTCGGCCAACCGCTGAACCTCGGCGATTTCGTGGTGCAACTGAGCCCGGCGGTGCCGGAAGGTATCCAGGGCGCGGTTAAGGACAACAACGCGCCGCTGGAGCTGGAAGGCAGCTTGAACGTGTCGCCCGACGGCCGCTATCGTTTTAGCGGGTCGGCCGCCGTCCGCGATGCCGGCAACCAGGCCCTGCGCCAAGCGCTGAACCTGCTGGGGCCACCCGGTGGCGACGGCCGCTGGAAGCTGGACTTTTCGGGCATCCTGGCCAGGTAGGACCCGCCGCTACGGGAGCAGACTATTCTCCTCGATCCCGCAAGCACACTCCAATCACGCGATCACAAAGAAACAACCAGGGAGAAAACGTCGATGCAACCACGACTGCGCGGATTATTGGTCCTTCTGGCACTGTTGGTGCTGGCCGCTTGCGCCACCGAACCAGCGCCGGCGCCGGTCAGGCTTCCGGCCAGCGCGAGCATACCTTCCGATGCGGCGTTTCCGGCGCCGCCGGAACTTCAACCTCAGGTTGAGTTCTGGAGCAAGGTCTATGGGGTTTGGGGGCATAACCAGATCGCCCTGCACGACGACCGCTATCTGGATGTCATCTACGGAGTGATTGCCCTGCCCGGCCCGGTGGGCGAAGGCCAAACCGCCGAGCAGAAGGATTTCGTCAAGGGGCACTATGAAGCCTTGAAGGATCTGTTGCGTCAGGTGGAGTTCAAATCGGCCGCCAACACCCCGCTGACGCCGGCCGAACAGGCATTGGCGAATTATATCCGCAAAGGCAGCGGCGGTCCCGGCGCCATCGCCGGCGCCAGCGAGCGGCTGCGCAGCCAGCGCGGCCTGCGCGAGCGCTTCAAGCAGGGCTTGGAAATCAGCGGTCGCTACGATGCGGCGTTTCGTGGCGTGTTCCGCGAGGCCGGATTGCCCGAGGATCTGGCCTATCTGCCGCATGTTGAGTCGTCTTTCCAGAACCACGCCGCCTCTTCGGTCGGCGCGGTGGGCATGTGGCAGTTCATGCCGGGTACCGCGCGGCAATTCATGATGCTGAACGCGGCCGTGGACGAGCGGCGCGATCCCGTGGCATCGGCGCAGGGCGCATCTCGCTATCTGCGAGACGCCTACGACCGCTTGGGTAGTTGGCCGCTGGCGCTGACCTCGTACAATCACGGAGTCGGCGGCATGCTGCGCGCTCAGCAGACTTTCGGCAATGATATCGCCGCCATCGTGCGGAGCTACTCGGGGTCGAGTTTTGGGTTCGCATCGAGAAACTTCTATGCCGAGTTTTTGGCGGCCCGCAATGTCGCCCGCAATTCCCAGCGATTTTTCCCGGAGGGCGTCAGCTACGAATCTCCCCTCAACCTGGATCGGATCCGGTTGCGGCAGACGGTGTCGGCGCCAACGCTGGCCAGCTACTACGAAGTCAATTCGTCGGAATTGGTCGATCTGAACAAGGCATGGAAACCCGCGGCGCAAGACGGACGGGTTGCGCTGCCTGCGGGGACCCTGGTTTGGCTACCTGCCGGGACGGTATTGCGCCTCACGCAGCGCGGCACCGCCGATCGGGCGCTGGTGCTGGCCGACCCCGTCAGCACCGCTCGCTTGCGCTGATAACGCCCTTGACCCAATAAAAAAACCCCTCCGACCGGGAGGGGTTTCGATAGACGATGGACCATCGAGCGCGTCAACCCAATTTCTTGAGCAGATCTTTTGCTTGTTGCTGTTGGGGAGCAGTGCCCTCTTGCAGCACTTCCTCCAGCAGGCTGCGCGCGCCCACCTGATCGCCCATATCCAGATAGGCCGTGGCCAAATCCAGCTTGGTTTCCACGTAATCGGCGGCGGTTTCCTGAGTGCCGCCGGCGATTGCCGCACTGCCGGTCTCCATTTTACCAAGATCGAGCGAACCCCCGCCAATGTCCTGCAAGTCCTCGTCCAGCTTCAACGGTTCGGGCGTACCGACTGATTCTAGTTCCTGAGTGACGTCGGTGAATTCGAACTTCCGGGAAGGCGGCGGTATGGGCAGCGATTCGACCTGCGGCGAAGTCGCCGGCCCAGTCAACGGTTCGGACACCCATGGCGGCAGGTCGGTTTTTGCACCCGCCTTGGCTGGTTTGAGTTCCAGCGGCGGCAGGTCGGCCTTCGGCCGCGCGGTGTTTTCCAAGCCCAAGTCGCCAAAGTCGAAATCCAAATTGTCCAGCCGCAGTTCGGACGGTAGATCCGCCTGGGATTGAGCAGGGACCTTTTTCGATGCGGACGACTCCGCCGACAAAAACGGATTGACGGTTGCACGAGTTACCGAAGCCGTGGGAGGCTCGGTGTCGGGCAAGCGCGGCGCTTCCAACTTCTGCGGCGCGGCGGAGGCATCCTTTTCGCCCGCTGCCGCATTGCCCAGCCCAAAATCGATATCCTTAAGCAACTCGTCTATTGGTTTGGGAGGCGCTGCCACCGGTTTGGACGCCGCCATCCCGGCCGGCGTCGGCTGTCCGACCGCAGCGGCCGGGGCGACGGTGACCGAACCCGCGACGGCAGGCCGTGGCCGCACGGAACGAGGTTCGCGAATCTGAGTGCGAGTCACCGGCGAGGGTTCCGGCGCCGGCTTGGGTGCGGTGATCGCTTCTGGTTCAACCGGCGGCTGTTTCGGCTTGGCAGGACGCCGCAACAGCGGCAGCAGCGTCACTGCGGCCACCGCCAGCACGATCATGGTGATGGCAATCCAAACCACTGGGTTGGCCAGCCAACCGAGCCCGCTCTCTTCCGTCTGCGCGGCGGACGGTATGGCGGCTGGGCGCGGCTGAACGGGTGGCGGCGCCGGTTGGGCCACGGGAGGCGGCGGCGCCGGTTGGGCCACGGGAGGCGGCGGCGCCGGTTGGGCGACCGGTGGGGTTGCTTCCACTTGCGGGATACTGGATTGAGGAACGATCTCCCGCAACGGTTCGGCCGGTACTGGCAATGGCGCCGGATGAGATGCCGCGGCTGGCGGCGGTTCCGGGACGGCCGGTTGTACGGCCGGTTGTACGGCCGGTTGCACGGTCGGGGCGACCGGGGCGACCGGGGCGACCGGGGCGACCGGGGCGATCGGGAGCGGCTGGGTTAGAGCCGGTGCGGCCGGGGACGGTGCCGCAGCCAGATTCGGAACCGATGGCGCGGGCGTACCCTCGACGCCCAGCGCCCGCGGGGTCGGCACCTTGAGCACCGAACCGGCTCGCAGCGTGTTCGGATTGCCATTGACGAAGGCTTCTGGATTGCCCGCCACCAGGATCGCCATCATCTCCGGCAGATTGACGGCGCTTGAGGGACGAACCTGGCTGGCGATTCCCGTGAGCGTCTCGCCGGATTTCACCGGCCAGACCGTCGCACCCTCGAAACTGACCGACGGGGCCGGCGGCAGCCTTGGCGCTGGCAGCGCGGTGGCCGGCTCGGCCGCAATCGGCGGCGCAACCATGACCGGTTGCGGGGGTGGAGGCGGCGACCGGCGGTCGGCGTACAGTTCCGGATCGAGTTGGATCGGGAATCCCCGCAGCAGCCGACCACGCGGCCAAACCAGCTCCAGCAGCAGGGTAAAGTTGGGCTCGCGGAGCGGCTCGGTCGAGGTGATCTTGAGAAGGTTCGGGCCGCCGGGCGGCGTCTGAACCGAAAAACGCAGCTTCGATAAAAAGTTATACCGCTCGACTCCGGCCCAGTCGAATTCCTGCTGGCGCGGGATTCGTGCGGTCAGGCCGATCAATTCGACGGGGTTGCTGCTGATCAGGGGGATTTCGGCTTCGAAGTTCTGATTGAGCGCCGAGCGTACCTCGAGAGAGCCGACACCCAGGGCAAAGGCGCACAACGGCGCCACCAGCCCGGCCAAAAGGGATAGTCGGATTAATATCCTGGTCGGCATGGACTGTCTCCATTCCGCCGCCGGAGCGTCGCTGTGCCGGCGGGATTGGCTTGTCGCCACCGGCGCATCGAGCCGGCGGCCTTCCCGCTTCGAGTAGTCGAGACCTCCCGAAGCTTCCCCTTAAAGATACTCCTTAATGCAGAGGATTTCCGCGATTTGGAAGCAGTTTCGAGAACCGGCGTGGAAAGCGCCGCCGACCGGCGGAGGAGCCGGTCGCGCGGATGAAGCATGTTTGGTGGGGAAATTACGCGTCCAGCAGGATGCGCAGCATGCGACGCAGCGGCTCGGCGGCGCCCCATAGCAGTTGGTCGCCACAGGTGAACGCGCCAAGATACGCAGGCCCCATGTTGAGCTTGCGCAGCCGACCGACCGGCACGGCCAAGGCGCCGGTAACGGCGGTAGGGGTCAACTCGCGCATGGATATCTCGCGTTCGTTCGGCACCACCTGCACCCAGTCGTTGGCGGTGCCGATCATCTCGACCAACTCGTCTAACGGTGCATCCCGGACCAGCTTGATGGTCAGCGCCTGGCTGTGGCAGCGCATCGCGCCGACTCGGACGCAGATACCGTCGATGGGGATGGGATGGTCCGCGTGCCCCAGGATTTTGTTGGTCTCGGCTTGCCCCTTCCATTCCTCGCGGCTCTGGCCGTTGTCGAGCTGCTTGTCGATCCAGGGGATCAGGCTACCGGCCAGCGGCGCACCGAAGCTGGTGGTCGGGAAATCGCTCGAGCGCAGGGTGTCGGCCACGATGCGGTCGATTTCCAGAATCGCCGAAGCCGGTTGCTCCAGTCGGTCGGCCACCGCGGCGTGGATTGCACCCATCTGCTGGATCAGCTCGCGCATGTTCTGAGCGCCGGCCCCGGAAGCGGCCTGATAGGTCATGATGCTCGCCCACTCCACCAATCCGTGCGCGAACAGTCCACCCAGACCCATCAGCATCAGGCTAACCGTGCAGTTGCCGCCGATGTAGTCTTTCACGCCCCGCGCCAGCGCGTTCTCGATCACCGTGCGGTTGACCGGATCGAGAATGATGACCGCGTCGTCCTTCATCCGCAGTGCCGAGGCGGCGTCGATCCAGTAGCCCCGCCAGCCGGCGGCGCGCAGTCGCGGGTAAATCTCATTGGTGTAATCGCCGCCTTGGCAGGTGATGATGATGTCCAGCGCCTTCAAGTCGGCGATGGACCGGGCATCTTTCAGAACCGGCGTATCCTTGCCGATGGCCGGCCCCTGGCCGCCCACGTTGGACGTGGTGAAAAACACCGGATCGATCAGGGCGAAATCGTTTTCCGCCATCATCCGATCCATCAGCACGGAACCCACCATGCCGCGCCAGCCGATCAAACCCACTCGCTTCATCATCGCCATACCTTGAATAGATCAATCATCAAAAAGTTGCCCAAAGCGGCGGCTCCCTGCCCGAAAAAAACCTTATCCCTGTCTCTTGTCCCTCGCGCGCTCACTCGACCAGCGCTGCCACCACCGCGTCGCCCATCGCCTGAGTGCCGACCGGCGTCATGCCCTCCGCCATGATATCCAGCGTCCGTGAACCTTGATCCAGCACCCGGCCGACCGCCTCCTCGACCCGCCCGGCCCGTTGCGGCTGGTTCAGGCTGTAGCGCAACAGCATGGCCACCGACAGGATGGTGGCCAGCGGATTGGCCACGCCCTTGCCGGCGATATCGGGCGCGGAACCGTGAATCGGCTCGTACAACCCCTTGCCCTGGCGATCCAGCGAAGCCGACGGCAGCATGCCGATCGAGCCGGTCAGCATGGCGGCGCAATCGGATAGAATATCGCCGAACAGGTTGCCGGTCACGATCACGTCGAATTGCTTGGGCGCGCGGACCAGTTGCATGGCGGCGTTATCCACATACATGTGCGACAACTCCACGTCCGGATAATCCCCAGCCACCCGCCCGACCACTTCGCGCCACAATTCGGAGGCTTCCAGCACGTTGGCCTTGTCCACCGAGCACAGCATGCGGTGGCGCTTGCGAGCCGCCTCGAACGCCACCCGGGCGATGCGCTCGATTTCCGACTCGCTGTAGCGCATGGTATTGAAACCTTCGCGCTCGCCGTTTTCCAGGGTGCGGATGCCGCGCGGCTGGCCAAAATAAATGTCGCCGTTCAGTTCGCGCACGATCAGGATGTCCAGCCCGGCGACGATCTCCGGCTTGAGCGCCGACGCCGGCGCCAGTTGCGGGTAGAGCAGCGCCGGGCGCAGGTTGGCGAACAGTTCCAGGTCGGCGCGGATCGCCAGCAGGCCGCGCTCCGGGCGCAACGGTCGCTCGATCCGCTCCCATCGGGGGCCGCCGACCGCGCCGAGCAGGATGGCGTCGGCCTCGCGCGCCTGGCGGCGAGTGGCTTCGGGATACGGCTCACCGAGCTCGTCCACCGCGCAACCACCGAGCAGGCCGTATTCCAGCACCACATCGAGACCGTGTTCCTGGCGCAGGCATTCCAACACTTTCGCCGCCTCGGCAACGATTTCCGGGCCGATACCGTCGCCGGGCAGGATAAGGATTTTATGGGTCATGCGCGTTCGCTCCCTCCGCGGAGTTCAGGAAAACAGCCAGGGCGCCTGTTGGCGCCGCCGCGCTTCGTAGGCGCGGATTTCGTCGGCGTGGCGCAGGGTCAGCTCGATGTCGTCCCAGCCATTGAGCAGGCACTCCTTGCGGAACGGATCGATCTGGAAACCGAACACCGCCCCCTTGGGGGTGAGCACGCTTTGCGCCAGCAGATCCACGGTTAGCCGGTAGCCGGGTTGCGCCGCGACTTCCTTGAACAGCCGGTCCACCGTCTCGACGGGCAGCCGCAGCGGCAGCAGGCCCGACTTGAAGCTGTTGGTGAAAAAAATGTCGGCGAAGCTGGGCGCGATCACGCAGCGGATGCCGTATTCGTCCAGCGCCCAGACCGCGTGTTCGCGCGAGGAGCCACAGCCGAAATTTTCCCGCGCCAGCAGGATGCTCGCCTTCCAATAGCGCGGATGATTGAGGGGAAAATCGAGATTTCGGGGCCGTTCCGAACAGTCCATGCCCGGCTCGCCGTGATCCAGATAGCGCCATTCGTCGAACAGATGGGGGCCGAAGCCGGTGCGCTTGATCGATTTCAAGAACTGCTTGGGAATAATCGCGTCGGTGTCCACGTTGGCGCGATCCAGGGGAACCACCAGACCGTCGAGTCGGGTAAAGGCTTGCATCGCTATCTTCCTCAGAATATCCGTGCGTCCACGAAATGACCGGCCAACGCCGCCGCCGCCGCCATCGCCGGGCTGACCAGATGGGTGCGCCCGCCCTGTCCCTGCCGCCCCTCGAAATTGCGGTTGGAGGTCGAGGCGCAGTGTTCGCCGGGCAGCAAGCGATCGGCGTTCATCGCCAGGCACATCGAACAGCCCGGCTCGCGCCACTCGAAGCCGGCGGCGGCGAACACCCGATCCAGGCCCTCGGCCTCGGCCTGTTGTTTCACCAGGCCGGAACCCGGCACCACCAGCGCCTGCTTGATGTTCGGCGCGACCTTGCGGCCCTTGATCACCGCCGCCGCCGCGCGCAGATCCTCGATGCGGCCGTTGGTGCAGGAGCCGATGAACACCCGATCCAGCTTGATCGAAGTGATCGGCGTGTTCGGCCGCAAACCCATGTAGCGCAGCGCCCGCTCCATGCCCTCGCGCTTGACCGGATCGGTTTCCTGGGCCGGGTCGGGAATGCGTCCACCCACCGCCGCCACCATTTCCGGTGAGGTTCCCCAGGTCACCTGCGGCGGGATCGTCGCCGCGTCCAGCGTCACCATCTGATCGAATTCGGCGTCGGGATCGCTGTGCAGCTCGCGCCAGACCGTGACCGCCCGATCCCACCCTTCGCCTTGCGGCGCGAACGGCCGATCCTTGACGTAGGCGAGGGTGGTATCGTCCACCGCGATCATGCCGGCGCGGGCTCCGGCCTCGATGGCCATGTTGCAGACCGTCATCCGTCCTTCCATGCTCAGCGCCCGGATGGCGTCGCCGCCGAATTCGATGGCGTAACCGGTGCCGCCGGCGGTGCCGATCCGGCCGATGATCGCCAACACGATATCCTTGGCGGTCACGCCCGGCCGGGTCCGACCGTCCACCCGTACCCGCATCGCCTTGGATTTTTTCTGGATCAGGCACTGGGTGGCCATTACATGCTCGACCTCGGAGGTGCCGATGCCGAAGGCCAGCGCGCCGAACGCGCCGTGGGTCGAGGTGTGCGAGTCGCCGCAGACCACGGTCATGCCCGGCAAGGTGGCGCCCTGCTCCGGTCCGACCACGTGAACGATGCCGCGACGGACGTCGCCGATGGGAAAGTAGCGCAGGCCGTGGGCGCGGGCGTTGGCGTCCAGGGTCTCGACTTGCAGGCGCGACACCGGATCGGCGATGGTGGTAAAGCCGGGATCGGTCGGGGTGTTGTGATCGGGCATGGCCATCATGGATTCCAGCCGCCACGGCCGGCGTCCAGCCAGTTGCAGGCCCTCGAAAGCCTGCGGCGAGGTGACCTCATGCACCAGATGGCGATCGATGTAGAGCAGCGCCGTACCATTGGGATCGATCCGCACCACATGGGCGTCCCAGAGTTTGTCGTAAAGGGTCTTGCCGGCCATGTCTTACCTCCTGCCTCAAGCGTGTATCCAGCTTAAGGCGCATCAACGCATAGCACAAATTCATATTTTTCATGACTCCTATAAAATACAGGCATCCATTATTACCGCTAAAACGATTCCAAATCTTATGGATATTGCTGGCTTGCAGGCTTTCGTCACCGTCGCCGACAGCGGCTCCTTTTCGTTGGCCGCCGAGCGGCTGCGCCTGACCCAGCCGGCGGTCAGCAAGCGGCTGGCGGCGCTGGAAACGGAGCTGGGCACGCGGCTGTTCGACCGGTTGGGGCGGGCGGTACGCCTGACCGAGGCGGGCAGCGTGCTGCTGTCGCGGGCGCGGTGCATCCTGGCCGAGGTGGACGACACCGGGCGGGCGCTGCGCAATTTATCCGGAGCGGTCGGCGGGCCGCTGGTCCTTGCCACCAGCCATCATATCGGCCTGCATCGCCTGCCGCCGGTATTACGAATCTTTTCTGGCCGCTATCCCCAGGTAAGGTTGGACATGCGGTTCATGGATTCGGAACTGGCCGGCGCGGCGGTGCTGCGCGGCGAGGTGGAGCTGGCGATCATCACGCTGCCATCGCGGGTCGAGCCGCCGCTGGAAGCGCTGCCGCTCTGGTCGGATCCATTGACGGCGGTCGCATCGCCCGCCCACCCACTGGCGAAATGGAAAGCTGTCGCACCGGGAAGCCTGGGCGAACACCCGGCTATTCTGCCGGGCGAAGCGACCTTCACCCGACGACTCATCGAGGAGGGTCTAGCGCGGCTGGGGGTAACGCCGCTGGTGGCGTTTTCCACCAACTACCTGGAAACCATCAAGATGATGGTGGCGGTCGGACTGGGCTGGAGCGTGCTGCCGCGCACCATGCGGGACGGGGAGTTGGTCGAGCTGGCCGTTGCCGGGCTGCAGCTGGAACGCACGCTGGGCGTGGTGCGACACGCGGGCCGCACCTTGTCGAACGCCGCTCGGGCGATTCTGGCCACCTTGCGGGAGTGAGGCCGCCAGCAGGGGCGGGAGAGTCTGCACGAGAATCAGGTGGCTTTGGCTTTCGCGCCGGATTCTCCGGTATTCTCCCTCCGTTCCGGGCATCGATTTTCCATGCTGGCTTGTTCTCTCTGGGAATTTGGTTAATTCTTTAAGCGGTTAAATACAAACGCCCATCCGTGGCGGATGCAGTCAAAATCATTGAAGCCACCATCACGAGGAGAGGAGTCGCTTGATGAACACCTTCAGCCGTAATGTCCTGAGCGCCGCCGTCGGCGCGGTCTTCCTGGGTTTGGGCGGGGTGGCGCACGCCGCCGATACCCTGAAGATCGCCGTGGCCGGCCCGATCACCGGTCCGGTCGCCCAGTATGGCAACATGCAGATGAGCGGCGCCCAGATGGCGGTCGAACAGATCAACGCCCAGGGCGGCGTTAACGGCAAAAAGCTGGAAGCGGTGCTAATGGACGATGTGTGCGAACCCAAGCAGGCGGTCGCCGTCGCCAACCAGATTGTGAACGACAAGATCAAATATGTGGTCGGCCACCTGTGCTCCGGCTCGACCCAGCCCGCCTCCAAGCTGTATGAGGATGAGGGCATCCTGATGATCACCCCGGCGGCCACCAACCCGGACATTACCCACCAAGGCTACAAGATGGTGTTCCGCACCATTGGCACCGATGACCAGCAAGGCCCGACCGCCGGCAACTACATTGCCAGCCAGATCAAGCCCAAACAGATGGCGGTGATCCATGACAAGCAGCAATACGGCCAGGGGATTGCCGAGGAAGTCAAGAAAACCGTCGAGGCCAAGGGCTTCAAGGTGGTCCTGTTCGAAGGCGTGAGCAAGGGGCAAACCGACTTTTCCGCGCTCTGCACCAAAATGAAAAGCGCCAATATCGATTTCGTTTATTACGGGGGTTATCACCCGGAACTCGGCCTGATCCTGCGCCAATGCCGGGAGCAGGGCTTCGACGCCGGCTTCATGGGGCCGGAAGGCGTCGGCAACAAGGATATCAGCGCCATCGCCGGTCCCGCCTCGGAAGGGCTGCTGGTCACGCTACCCGCCGATTTCAGCGCCGATCCGGCCAACGCGAACTTGGTCAAGGCGTTCAAGGACAAGAATCAGGATCCCACCGGCCCCTTTGTGATGCCCGCCTACGCGGCGGTACAGATCATCGTGGACGCCGTCAAGGGCGCCAAAACGGAAGATCCGGTCAAGCTGGCTGACTATATCCGCAAGCACAGCTTCGACACGCCGATCGGCAAAGTCGCCTTCAAGGAGAACGGCGACCTGAAGGAATTCCAGTTTGTGATCTTCAAGTGGCACGCCGACGCGACCAAGACGCCGGTCAAGTAACCGTTCGAAGTGGCACGGGGCTTCCAACCCGTGTCGGAACGGGCAGGATGCCCGTTCCACATCACTCGACCTAGCGCCCCCATCCGGTTCCTCCATGCTCGAATTCTCTCAGCAGGTCATCAACGGCCTGACCTTGGGCAGCATCTATGCCCTGATCGCCATCGGTTACACCATGGTGTACGGCATTATCGGCATGATCAATTTCGCCCACGGCGAGATCTACATGATCAGCGCCTATATCGGGTTGATCACCATCACCGCGCTCACCGTGCAGTTCGGTGTCGAGAATGTTCCCTTGATCCTGCTGTTTACCCTGGTGGTCAGCATTCTGGCGACCGGCGCCTACGGCTGGACCATCGAGCGGGTCGCTTACCGCCCGTTGCGGGGCAGCCCCCGCTTGATACCGCTGATCTCGGCCATCGGCATGTCCATCTTTCTGCAAAACTACGTGCAGATCGGCCAAGGCGCCCGGGATTTGTCCATGCAGCCATTGATCAGCGGCGGCTGGCGGTTTGGTCCCGAAGCAGGGTTTCAAATCTACTTGTCCTACATGCAGGTGTTGATCGCCGTCGTGACCGTGATCTTTATGACCGCGCTGACCCTGTTCATCGCCCGCTCGCGCTTGGGACGCGCCTGTCGCGCCTGCTCCCAGGATCTGACGATGACCAACCTGCTGGGTATCGATACGAACCGGGTGATTTCGCTGACCTTCGTGTTGGGCGCGGCCCTGGCGGCAGTGGCCGGCGTGCTGATCAGCCTGTACATCGGCAAAATTAATCCCTTTATTGGTTTTGATGCGGGCATCAAGGCGTTCACCGCCGCGGTGCTGGGTGGCATTGGCAGCATTCCCGGCGCGATGCTGGGAGGGGTAATCCTGGGGTTATCGGAAAGCTTCGCCTCAGCCTATTTGCTTACCGAATACAAGGACGTGGTGGCATTTAGCCTGCTGGTGCTGGTGCTGCTGTTTCGCCCGACCGGCTTGTTGGGCAAACCCGAGATCGAGAAGGTATAAACACCATGCCCAGGCATTTTTCCGAGGCGGTGCTGGTCGCCCTGTTAGCCGGATTGCTCACCGTCCCCATTCTCGGCATCCAGATTCAGGTGGAAGGCATTCACGTCTCCCTGGAGGGCAATCCCGCACCAGTGTTGCTGGCCATGGCGGTGGTGTTTCTGTTGCGGTTGCTGCAGGTTCCCCTGAAGGCGGCTTCTGGCCTGATGCATATCACCCGCCGGTTCCCTCTGCCGACCCATTTGCCGACGGCTTATCGTCCGTTTTTGCTGGCCCTGGTCATCGTTGCCGCTGCGATCTGGCCCTTTACCGCCTCGCGGGGTTCGGTGGACAT
The DNA here is from genome assembly GCA_027492875.1 of Candidatus Competibacteraceae bacterium. Lineage (GTDB taxonomy): Bacteria > Pseudomonadota > Gammaproteobacteria > Competibacterales > Competibacteraceae > Competibacter. The sequence goes on from JAPUDV010000020.1 coordinate 21,574, forward strand.
CGCTACCCTGGCGCTGATCTACGTCATGCTCGGCTTGGGCCTGAACGTGGTGGTGGGTTTCGCCGGATTACTGGATTTGGGCTACGTCGCCTTTTACGCGGTGGGCGCCTATGGCTACGCGCTGCTATCGATGCATTTTGGCCTGTCCTTCTGGGAATGCCTACCGCTGTGCGTGATCATGGCGGCCACCACCGGTTGCTTGCTGGGGTTTCCGGTCTTGCGACTGCGCGGTGATTATCTGGCCATCGTCACCTTGGGCTTCGGCGAGATCATCCGCCTGTTACTGAACAACTTGGATCATCTAACCGGTGGGCCGGATGGGATTGGCAATATCCCCAAGCCCACCCTGTTTGGCCTGGAGTTCGCCCGCCGGCCAAGCATCGAGGGTGGAACCACTTTTCATGAATTCTTCGGCCTCGACTACAACGGGGCTGACACCGTGGTTTTTCTCTACCTGGTGGCGCTGGTGATGACCCTGTTGATTCTCTATATGATCAACCGGTTGATCCGCATGCCGGTGGGGCGGGCCTGGGAGGCTTTGCGGGAAGACGAAATCGCTTGCCGCTCGTTGGGCCTGAACCCCACCGTCATCAAACTCTCCGCGTTCGGTTTCGGGGCGTCGACCGCTGGTTTCGCGGGTGCATTCTTCGCGGCCCGGCAAGGTTTCATCAACCCTGAGTCGTTCACCTTCATTGAATCGGCTATCGTTCTGGCCATCGTCGTGCTGGGCGGCATGGGTTCCCAAATCGGAGTGATTCTGGCCGCCATCGCCTTGACGGCGTTGCCGGAAATCGCTCGACAGTTCGCCGAGTACCGCATGTTGATCTTTGGTCTGGTGCTGGTGCTGATGATGATCTGGCGACCTCAGGGACTGCTGCCGGCCACCCGGCCCCGGCTGGAATTGCCGGTGCGTCCGGAGGCGCCGCAATGAGCGAACCGAGTCCTCTCGCCCTTCCCACAACCGCAGTGGCGGACCGTCCGTTATTGCAAGTCCGCGATCTGAGCATGCGTTTCGGTGGACTGCTGGCCGTGGATAACATCCACTTCGACGTGCACGGTAACCAAATCTTTGCGGTCATCGGTCCCAATGGCGCGGGTAAGACCACGGTCTTCAACTGCATCGGTGGTTTCTATCGCCCGACTTCCGGAACCGTACTGCTGGACGGTCATTCGATTCATGGTCTGCCCAGCCATCGCATCGCCCGTCTGGGACTGGTGCGCACCTTTCAGAATGTGCGGCTATTTAAGAACATGACGGTGGTTGAGAATTTGCTGATTTCCCAGCATGCACAACTGGAAACCGGGCTTCTACACGGCTTGTTCAAAACCCCCAAGTACCGTCGCGCCGAGGCCGAGGCGCTGGAACGGGCGGCGTTCTGGCTGGAAAAGGTCAACCTGTTGCCCGTGGCCAATCGCGAGGCGGGCAATCTTGCCTACGGTCAGCAGCGGCGACTGGAGATTGCCCGTTGCATGATTACGCAACCCAAGTTGCTGATGCTGGATGAGCCGGCGGCGGGCCTGAATCCGCAGGAGACCCGCGATCTGGATCGGCTGATTAACGAGTTGCGTGCTGAAAATGATGTGGCGGTGCTGCTGATCGAACACGACATGAGTCTGGTCATGGGCATTTCCGATGAAATTCTGGTCATGGAGTACGGTCGACCGATTGCTAACGGCGCCCCTGAGCAAATCCGCAATGACCCCCAGGTGATCAAAGCGTATCTGGGAGAAGAGTGATGATGCTCAAGCTGGATCAAGTCCACACCTTCTACGGCCAGATTGAGGCGCTCAAGGGCGTGTCGCTGGATGTCCATCCCGGTGAGATCGTGACCCTGATTGGCGCCAATGGTGCAGGCAAGAGTACCTTGTTGATGACTATCTGCGGTTCGCCACAGGCGACCAAAGGCAGCGTCCTCTTTGAAGGCCAGGACATCACGCATAAACCGACGCATGTCATCATGCAATGCGGGTTGGCGATCGTGCCGGAGGGTCGGCGTATCTTTCCCGGCCTGACCGTGCAGGAAAATCTGCAAATGGGTGGATTCTTCGCGGATCAATCGCGGTTGGACATCGACTTGGAACGGGTCTTTACTCTGTTCCCGCGCATGAAGGAGCGCCGTAACCAGCGCGGCGGCACCCTATCCGGCGGCGAGCAACAGATGCTGGCGATCGGCCGGGCGCTGATGAGTCGGCCTAACCTGCTGTTGCTGGACGAACCCTCGCTGGGACTCGCGCCGATCATCATTGCCCAAATCTTTCAAATTCTCGCGGAAATCCGTGAAGAAGGCGTCACCATCTTCCTGGTCGAGCAGAACGCTCACCGCGCCCTGCGACTGGCCGATCGCGGCTACGTGCTGGAAAACGGGCGGATCGTGCTGGCCGACACCGGCGCCAAGCTGCTGGCCAACGATGAGGTTCGCAAAGCCTATCTGGGCGGCTGAGCACCTGGAAGCAGTATCGTGCTTGATCCCCGTCGCGACAAGGCAGCATGGCGCCGCCATGCTGCCAAGCGGCCGGCCTTGTTGTAGTATAAACGCCCTTCCCTCCATCAACGCGGCATTACAAAAAGGCAAGTTCCATGATTCTGGACAGAGTAGGCGCCGGTCATAATCTTCCGGACGAGTTCAACGTCATCATCGAAATCCCCGCGCATTCCGACCCGGTGAAGTACGAGGTAGACAAAGAATCCGGCGCGCTGTTCGTGGACCGCTTCATGAACACCGCGATGCACTACCCCTGCAACTACGGCTATATTCCCAACACCTTGTGCGAGGACGGCGATCCGCTGGACGTGCTGGTGGTGGCCCCGCTACCGGTCATCAGTGGTTGCGTGGTGCGCTGCCGACCGCTGGGCGTGCTGAAAATGACCGATGAAGGAGGGGGAGACGCCAAGCTGCTGGCGGTGCCCATCAAACAGGAATGTGCCCTGTACGACCACATTGAGTCGGTCGAACAGATGTCCAAGGCGCAGTTGAATCAGATCGCCCATTTTTTCCAGCACTACAAGGATCTCGATACCGGAAAATGGGTTCAGCTCGACGGCTGGGGTGGTTTTGAAGAGGCCAAGGCCGAGATTTTGGAGAGCGTGGAGCGCTATAACCAGGAAAAAAATAAGTAAAGCGGCGGCCCCGTCACCGCCGCGCGCCGCACGGTCGCAACGGGCCAATCGTTGGTAGTCGCCGATGATCGGCGCTGTATGTTATGGTTATCCTTGACCTATTCTTAGGGAAGTGTGAAAGGTCGTTCCGGATTCCCCCGCCCGGTGACTTGGACATAGCGTCGCGTCCAAACCGGGTTCCGGGATTCGCCCGGCCGGTCGCGCGAACAAACGAACAAATATCGCACAATAATTGGGAGAATATCATGCGGATACGCTATTCACATCCTGGAGGAACCTTGTCATGGCGGCGGTAGGATTGATCATCGCGTTAGTCTGCGCCATCGGCGCGCTCGTCTACGGCGTCCAGTCGGTTAAATGGGTATTGGCCAAGGATCCCGGCAGCGCCCGGATGCAGGAAATTGCCTCCGCCGTCCAGGAAGGCGCCAGCGCCTATCTGAACCGGCAGTACACCACCATCGCCATCGTGGGCGTGGTCATTGGCGTGGTGATCTTTTTCACCCTGGGCGCATTGTCAGCCATCGGCTTCGCCATCGGCGCGATCTGCTCGGGCGTCGCGGGTTACATTGGCATGTACGTGTCGGTGCGCGCCAATGTCCGCACCGCGCAGGCGGCACATGACGGTCTGAATGCAGCGTTGCAAGTGGCGTTTCGCGGCGGCGCGATCACCGGTCTGCTGGTGGTCGGTCTCGGCTTGCTCGGCGTGGCGGGCTATTACGTGCTGCTGGGCGGCTTTAGCGGCGCGGTTTCCGATCTCGGCCCGCTGGTCGGGCTGGCTTTTGGCAGTTCGCTGATCTCGATCTTCGCCCGTCTCGGCGGCGGTATCTTTACCAAGGGCGCCGACGTCGGCGCCGACTTGGTCGGCAAGGTCGAAGCCGGTATCCCCGAGGACGATCCGCGCAATCCGGCGGTCATCGCCGACAACGTGGGCGATAACGTCGGCGACTGCGCCGGCATGGCCGCCGACCTGTTCGAGACCTACGCGGTGA
>JAPUDV010000021.1 GCA_027492875.1 Candidatus Competibacteraceae bacterium
ACCCCCTGGCAGCCCCTGGCAGAGTGCAGGCCCTGAGGTTTCAACGCAGTTGCTCCACGGGGCGAGAGGGGTTTTTCGTACAACCCCTTAGTAGCGGTTGACCCAGGCGGAGCCGCCGCCGCCATAGCGGTTGATCCAGCCGCCACCGCCGCCGCCACCGTTGATCCAGCCGCCGCCGCCGTAGCGGTAACCACCGCCGCCATTGATCCAGCCGCCACCACCGCCAGCCCGGTTGGCCCAGCCACCGCCACCATAGCGGTTGACCCAACCGCCGCGCGCGCCGACCGCAGCGGAGCCGCCGTAGCCGCGCGCGGCGGCCCAGGCGTTGGCCGGCTTGGATTCAAGCAACCCGCCGCCCAGTAGAACGCCGCCGATCACCGCCTGCGACCACTTGCCCAAGCCGCGCAGAAAGTCGCGCCGCTCTTCGGCAACTGGAGCGTCGGTCGGTTTGGAGTGAGTTATCTCAGATCGATCAGTCATGACGATTCTCCGCTCACTCAGCCTTCTTCGGGGCGACTTCCGGAACCGGAACCGGAACCGCCGTCGCCGCGCCTTCCGGTGGCGACCCTTCTTCACCCACCAGGTTGGAGAAATGCAAGGCTTGGAAGCGCCAGCCGGCCTTCTCTTTCTTCAGAACCGCCGAGATGTTGAGTCCGAACTCGCGCGGCTGACCGGCCGGATCAGTATCCTTCATGATGCAGGAGGCCATCAGCCAGGCATTGTTACCCTCTTCAACCCCGGTAGTTTCCGGACACTCGTTGCTCAGCGAGCCAGCCTTGAAGGTCTCGAAGTAATGTTGGTAGGTGTTTTCCACCGCCGTCTTGCCCTTCCAGAATTCGCCGGGGCCGGTGCCCATCACCGCCACGTCGGGGCTGTCGGCGTAGAGCGCCAGCAACGCCTTGAGATCGTGCTTGTTCAGGGCTTCATGGTGCTGGCGCAGCACCGCCCGGAGTTCCTCGCCGGCTTTTTCGGTTTTCGGCGGTTCCGCCGCCCAGACCGGGGCTGCCAGCGCGCAACCCAGCATGGAGATTAACAAAGCCTGTTTTTTTTTCATGATCATTCATCCTGACGACGGGTTGATGAAGGCTAAAAAGCCTAACAATAATAGTGTGAACTGTCCATGAATCCCGGATGCTTGAGTGGCGCATTATTGGTCGCGGATAAGTGGGCTCCAGCGCCTTTAATTCGGTTGGATCAATGCCCTTATGGACGGCATCATCCTTATGGGATTAGAGAGAAAACAGATTGCGCTTTGACGGGCAAGCCACCCCATGGTGGTCGAAGTTTGAATCGCCGCAACGCCATCGCGCAAGTGGCGTATAATTTCTTCGAAGATGAGCGGTTTTCGAGGAAAACTCTTGATTCAAAATCCGCTCGGTTGTATCCCTATTCATCAAGCGGGAGTCCCATCTCGTGCAAGATTTACGCTCCAATCATAAGTCGATGCCTCGATTCCAACTCCGGCCAAGTGCCGGAGCTTTGCTGGCGGTCCTGCTGAGCGTTGGGCCGGCGCTTGCGCTCGCCCAACAGCCCGCCGGTCAGGCTCGCCCGCCGACTCCGGTCAGCGTGATCGAGATCAAACCGGAGAACACCCCGGCGACCTTCGAATTCACTGGTAAGACGGCCAGTTCCCAACAGGTGGAAATCAACGCCCGGGTCGAGGGCTATCTCGACAAGATCGCCTACGTCGAGGGCAGTCTGGTCAAAACCGGGCAACTGCTGTTCCAGCTTGACCCCAAGCAATTTCAGGCCGCGTTGGCCAGCGCCAAGGCCAACCTGGCGCAGCAGGAAGCGCTGCTGACCCGCGCCCGTCAAACCCTGGCCCGAGTCAAGCCGCTGGCCAAGCAAAACGCGGTCAGCCAGCAGGATCTGGATAATGCCACCGCCAACGTTCTGGCGTCCGAGGCTCAGGTGCAGGCGGCCAAGGCGAGCGTCGAACAGGCGCAACTGAATCTGGGTTACACCACGATCAAATCGCCGCTCAACGGCCTGTCCAGCAGCGCCAACTACCGCGAGGGCGCCCTGATCCGCGCCGGGGGCAGCGGCAGCCAACTGACCACCATCGTTCAGATCGATCCGATGTGGGTCAACTTTGGGGTGGGCGAAAACGAAGTCCTGAAAATCCGGGCTCAACAGGAGGCGGGACAATTGAGCAGACCGGGGCTGAGCAAGGTGCAAGTGGATCTTATCCTGGCCGACGGAGCAACCTATCCGCAGAAGGGACAGATCACCTTCATGGACCCGGTGATCAACGCGCAAACCGGCACCTATAACATCCGCGCCGTGGTGCCCAACCCGGACAATCAGCTCAGTCCCGGCCAGTTTGTGCGCGTGCAACTCAGGGGCGCGGTTCGCCCCAACGCCATCATGGTGCCGCAAGTGGCGGTGATGCAGGGGCCGAGCGGTAAGTTCGTGTTCGTGGTCGGCCCGGATAATACCGCTCGGCCCACGCCGATTCAGGTCGGCGACTGGTACGGCGATCAGTGGATCATCAATTCCGGGCTGCAAGCCGGCGACCGGGTGGTGGTGGATGGGGCGGTACGCCTGCAACCGGGCGCATCGGTGCAGATTCGTCCGGCCGCGGCGCCCGAGCCCGAGCCGGCGAAAGTGCCCAGCGCCACGCCGCTCAAACCCTGAGAGGGCGCCCGATGATTTCCCATTTCTTTATCGATCGCCCGGTATTCGCTGCGGTCATTTCCATCATTCTGACCTTGGCCGGACTGTCGGCGATGGGCGTGTTACCGATCGCCCAGTATCCCGAAATTACCCCGGTCCAGGTGACGGTCAGCGCCACCTATCCCGGCGCCAGCGCCGATGTGGTCTCGCAAAGCGTGGCCGCGCCCATCGAGCAGCAGGTCAACAGCGTGGACAACCTGATGTACATGTATTCGTCCAGCTCCTCGACCGGCAACATGACCCTGAACGTATTTTTCGACATCGGCACCAATCCCGACATCGCCCAGGTCAACGTGCAAAATCAGGTGAGTCTGGCCTTGCCGCAGTTGCCGGAAGCGGTGTCCAAACAGGGGGTGCAGGTCCAGACCAAATCGTCCACCTTTCTGATGGTGATCGCGATCTATTCGCCGGACGGAAGCCAGGATGAAACCTATGTCGGTAATTACGCCTACCTGTATATACTCAACGCCCTGCAACGCATTCCCGGCGCCAATCAGGCCAGCATCTTCGGCACTCCCAATTACGCCATGCGGGTCTGGCTGAAACCGGATCGGATGAGCGATCTGGGCTTGACCACCGACGAGGTGATTCAGGCCATCCAGACCCAGAACCAGCAGTTCGCTATCGGTCAGATCGGCCAGTCGCCGACCAACGGCCCGGTGGAACTGACCTTTCCGGTCTCCACCCAGGGGCGGCTGAGCACGCCCGAGGAGTTCGAGAACATCATCCTGCGGGCCAGTTCCAGCGGCGCCGGTGTGCTGCGGCTCAAGGATGTCGGCTACGTGACCCTGGGAATGCAAAGCTATAACCTGCGCAGCCGCTTCAACGGCAAGGTCGGCACCGCCATCGCCGTGTACCAGCAGGCGGGCGCCAATGCCCTGGCCGTTTCCAAGCAGGTACGGGAGGCGCTGGAGGAACTGAAGAAGAGCTTTCCGGCTGGCATCGATTACGCCATCGCTCTGGACACCACCAAGTTCGTGAAGGCTTCGATCAACGAGGTGGTGCATACTCTGCTGGAAGCCATCGTGCTGGTCATCCTGGTGGTCTTCATCTTCCTGCAAAGCTGGCGGGCAACCGTCATTCCCATCGTGGCGGTGATCGTCTCGGTGATCGCCACCTTCGGCGGCATGTATCTGCTCGGCTTCTCGATCAACATGCTCACCCTGTTCGGCTTGGTGCTGTGCATCGGCATCGTGGTGGATGACGCCATCGTGGTGGTGGAGAACGTCGAGCGCAACATGGCGGAATTCCATCTGTCGCCCAAGGAAGCGGCGCATCGGGCGATGGAAGAAGTCACCGGGCCGGTGATCGCCATCGTGCTGGTGTTGAGCGCGGTGTTCGTGCCGGTCGCGTTCCTGGGCGGCATGACCGGGCAATTGTACAAACAGTTCGCCATCACCATCGCGATTTCGGTGGCGATTTCCGGCCTGGTGGCATTGACCCTCAGTCCGGCGCTGGCGGCGCTGCTGCTCAAGCCGGGGGAACATGGCGACCAACGAACCGATTGGCTGTATCGATTCTTTTTCGGTCCGTTCAATCGTGGGTTCGACTGGCTGACCAGCGGTTATGCCAAAAGCGTGCGCTTTGTCGCCAAGCGGGTATTGCTGGGGCTGACCCTGTTCGCGGTGATGCTGGCGGCGACGTATGGCCTGTTCCAGAAAGTGCCCAGTAGTTTCGTGCCGGATGAAGACCAGGGTTATGTGTTCGGCGTGGGTATCCTCCCGGATGGCGCCAGTCTGGATCGAACCGAGGCGGTGGGCGCGCAGATGAGCGATATCTTTCGCGCCAATTCAGCGGTCGGTAGCGTAGTCGCGGTCAATGGCTACAGCCTGCTGGATTCGCAAATGAAGACCACCGACACCACGCTGTTCGTGTCCTTCAAGGATTACGAAGAACGGAAGGACCCGAAAGAGAGCGCTCCCAATGTCATCCGCGAGGTGATGGGGAAATTCGCTCACATCGGTGAAGCCATTGCCCTGGTGTTTAATCCGCCCTCGATTCCCGGTCTCGGCACCACCGGCGGCTTCGAATTCTGGATTCAGAGTCGCGGCGGTAGCGATATCAAGCAACTGGCGCAAGTGACCAAGGATTTCGTTGCCAAGGCTAGTCAACGCCCGGAATTGCGCGGCTTGACCATGACTCTCAACGCCGCCTCGCAGCAGTTGTACGTTTCGCTGGACCGCGAACAGGCCCGAACTCTGGGAGTACCGGTCGGCAACGTATTCGGCACCCTGCAAGCGCTGTTCGGCTCGCTGTACGTCAGCCAGTTCAACCTGTACAGCCAAGTGTGGCAGGTGATCGTGCAGGCGGCCCCGGAATACCGTTCCCGGCCCGACGACATCAAGCAGGTCTACGTGCGCTCGACCAACGGCGGCATGGTGCCGCTGGCGGCGGTCACCAAGCTGGAATACACCAGCGCCCCGAACCTGATCACCCGCTTCAACACCTTCCCCGCCGCCAAGGTGACCGGCGGCGCCGCGCCGGGTTACAGTTCCGGCCAGGCGCTGGCCACCATGGAAACGGTGGCCCGCGAGGTGCTGCCGCAGGGTTATTCCTTCGGCTGGAGCGGCCAGGCTTATCAGGAGAAGAAGGTCGGCGGCGATTCGGCGATGGTGTTTATCTATGGCCTGATCATGGTGTTCCTGATCCTGGCGGCCCAGTACGAGAAGTGGTCGCTGCCGTTCAGCGTGATGATGGCCGTGCCGTTCGGAGCGTTCGGCGCGTTGCTGGCGGTCTGGCTGCGCGGGATGGAAAACGACGTGTATTTCCAGATCGGCCTGCTGACCCTGGTCGGTCTGGCGGCCAAGAACGCCATCCTGATCGTGGAGTTCGCGGTGATGAAGCATGAAGAGGGGATGCCGGTGCTGGAAGCGGCGGTGGAAGCGGCGCGCTTGCGCTTCCGGCCGATTCTGATGACCTCGCTGGCCTTCATTCTCGGCGCGATTCCTTTGGTCATCGCCACCGGCGCGGGCGCCAACAGCCGGCATTCCATCGGCACCGGTATCGTCGGCGGCATGACCGCTGCCACCGTGTTGGCGATCTTCTTCGTGCCGATGTTTTTCCGCCTGTTCGAGGGCTTGAGCGAGCGGGGCGGCAAGAAGGGGGAAGCTCCCCACACCGGCGCCGCACTTCCTTCCCCCAATGGGAGAGCGGCCGGGGACGAGAGTTCGCCGGAGGATCGCCATCATGCGTAAGACCTTACTCGCCATCGCAGTCGGTCTCGCCCTCGGCGGTTGCGCCGTCGGTCCGACCTACGAACGCCCGGAGGTACCGATTCCGGCGCAATGGGAGGTCGATCTCCAGACCGCCAACAGTCTCGCCAATACCGCTTGGTGGGAGCAGTTCCGCGATCCGGTGCTGAACAATCTCATCCAAACCGCGTTGCAAGAGAACAAGGATGTGCAAATCGCCGCCGCGCGAGTGGAAGAGTATATCGGCCGTTATGGCGTGACTCGCTCCGCGCAATTCCCCCAGGTTGGCGCCAACGCCGACGCGGCGCGCACCCGCAACACCGAGAATGGCGGTGTTACGCTGGGCGAAAACCCGACCAACAGTTTCCAAGTTGATTTGGGCGTGTCGTTCGAGCTGGATTTGTGGGGTAAGTTGCGCAGCGCCACCGCAGCGGCCCGCGCGCAACTGCTGGCGACCGAGGAAGCCCAGCGCACGGTGATTCTCGGCCTGGTGAGTCGGGTGGCCAACAGCTACGTGCAACTGCTCGACTACGACAAGCAACTGGCCATCACTCGGGAAACCTTGCAAACCCGTGGTGAATCGGTGCGGATCAACGGCCTGCGCTTCAAGGCCGGTTTGATCTCGGAACTGGATTACCAGCAGGCCGTGGCGGAATACCAGAACGCGGCGGTGCAGGTGCCCTTGCTGGAGCGGCAGATTGCTCAACAGGAGAACGCCATCAGCCTGCTGCTGGGACGCAATCCCGGCAAGATCAGTCGAGGGGTCACCCTGGATCTCTTGGCCTTGCCACAAATCCCCGGTGGTTTGCCTTCCGATCTGCTGGAGCGCCGTCCCGATATCCGGCAGGCGGAACAACAATTGATCGCCGCCAACGCCTTGATCGGGGTGGCCAAGGCAGCGTTTTTCCCCAGTATTTCCCTGACCGGTTTTCTGGGAACGGCCAGCACCGACCTCTCGGATCTATTCAAGGGGCCGTCGCGCACCTGGCAGTTCGCGGGCCAACTGTTCCAGCCCATTTTCACCGGCGGTGCTCTGACCGGCCAGTTGCAGGCTGCGGAAGCCGTGAAACAGCAGGCTTTGTTGAATTATCAGCAGGTGATTCAAAAAGCCTTCGCCGAAGTGGATGACAGTCTCGTCGCGATCAACAAGTTGCGTGAGCAGTTGAAGGACGGAGCATTGCAGGTCGAGGCGTTACAACGCACTCTGTATTTGGCCACGCTTCGCTATCAAAACGGCTATTCCGATTACCTACTCGTGGTGGATGCCGAGCGCAATCTCTATGCCGCGCAACTCCAGTACGTGCAGGATCAGGGAACTCTGTACACCGCGATGGTCAGTCTGTATGCGGCGCTGGGCGGTGGCTGGGTCAATCAGGCCGAGCAGATGACCGCGCCACCGGTCGCGGCTCCCGTCAAGGAAAGCTGACCCGCCCGCGCGTCATTCACCCCCACCCCGTTGGGAGGGATCGGGGGTGAAGGCGAAATATTCCACGTGGAATACCGATGGAGAACATACCGATGAGCGAAAAATCCACCAAACCGGCGGGCACTCTCGATGATGCGGTCAAGGCGCTGCGCGCGCATCTGCTGGAGCAGGGTAACCGTTTCGAGCGCGGCCCGGCCTACGAAGGCAACGGCAAGGTGCTGGCCAGCGTCAAACAGGCCGTGAGCATGTACGAGGATTTGGGCTACGCCAAGCTGCTGGAATTGGGCAATCCCCCGGTCTACGCCTTCATGCAGCGCGGCCACCGGGAAGCGCATCTGTTCCAGCCGCAGGACCCGCAAATCCGCCAGTGGCTGGAGGATGGCCAGGCAAACCTGAACGACCCGGCCATTCGCGCTTATCAGATGCAGAAATCCGGGTTGAGCGAGAGCGATGTCCCCATCACCGGAAAGCCCCACCGCTTCCATATTAACGAAGTGGACGATGTATTCATCGCCACCGCCGACGCCGCCGATTGAGAACAGGCATTAACTCCCTCTCCATGAGGAGAGGGACTGGCGGTTTCTCTCAAGCCTTGTGGTAGAGTCGCCCGCCGCTTTCGTTGAACTCCGCCGCCTTGGCTTCCAGGCCTCTGGCCAGTGCGACCTCGGCGTCGAGACCCTGTCGCGCGGCATAGTCGCGCACCTCCTGGGTGATCTTCATCGAACAGAAGTGCGGGCCGCACATCGAGCAGAAATGCGCGACCTTGGCCGATTCCTTGGGCAGGGTTTCATCGTGGTACTCGCGGGCGCGCTCGGGGTCGAGGCCGAGATTGAACTGGTCCTCCCAGCGGAACTCGAAGCGGGCCTTGCTGAGCGCGTTGTCGCGAAGTTGCGCGCCGGGGTGACCCTTGGCCAGGTCGGCGGCGTGGGCGGCGATCTTGTAGGCGATGATGCCTTCGCGCACGTCCTGCTTGTCGGGCAGGCCGAGATGCTCCTTGGGCGTCACGTAGCACAGCATGGCGGTGCCGTACCAGCCGATCTGCGCCGCGCCGATGGCGCTGGTGATGTGATCGTAGCCGGGGGCGATGTCGGTGGTCAGCGGGCCGAGGGTGTAGAACGGCGCCTCGAAACAGTCGCTCAGTTCCTTGTCCATGTTCTCCTTGATGAGTTGCATCGGCACATGGCCAGGGCCTTCGATCATGACTTGGACGTCATGCTTCCAGGCGATGTTCGTCAGTTCCCCCAAGGTCTCCAGCTCGCCGAACTGGGCGTCGTCGTTGGCATCGGCCAGCGAGCCGGGCCGCAGGCCGTCGCCCAGCGAGAAACTCACGTCATACGCCTTCATGATTTCGCAAATCTCGTCGAAGTGCGTGTACAGAAAGTTTTCCTGGTGATGGGCGAGACACCACTTGGCCAGGATCGAGCCGCCGCGCGAGACGATGCCGGTCACCCGGTCGGCGGTGAGCGGCACGTAACGCAGCAGTACCCCGGCGTGGATGGTGAAGTAGTCCACCCCCTGTTCGGCCTGCTCGATCAGCGTGTCGCGGAACAGCTCCCAGGTCAGATCCTCGGCCTTGCCGTTGACCTTCTCCAGCGCCTGATAGATCGGCACCGTGCCGATGGGCACCGGCGCGTTGCGGATGATCCATTCGCGGGTTTCGTGGATGTTCTTGCCGGTGGACAGATCCATGATGGTGTCCGCACCCCAGCGGATGCCCCACACCATTTTCTCGACTTCCTCGGCGATGGAGGAACTCAGCGCCGAATTGCCGAGATTGCCGTTGATCTTCACCAGGAAATTGCGGCCGATGATCATCGGCTCCAGTTCGGGATGATTGATGTTGGCCGGGATGATGGCCCGCCCCCGGGCCACCTCGTCGCGGACGAACTCGGGGGTGATTTCATCGGGAATGGCCGCGCCAAAACTGTGGCCGCGATGCTGGCGCAGCAACTTGGTGTAACGCAGGTCTTCGCGCAGTTCCCGCAGGCGCAGGCTCTCGCGCAGGGCGATGTATTCCATCTCCGGGGTGACGATGCCCCGGCGCGCGTAGTGCATTTGGGTGACGTTGGCGCCCGCCTTGGCGCGACGGGGCACGCGGAGGTGCTCGAAGCGCAGACTGGCCAGCGCCGGGTCGGCGGCGCGGGCGCGGCCGTAGGCGGAGGTCGGGCCGGCGAGCCGTTCGGTGTCGCCGCGTTCTTCGATCCAGCCGGCGCGCAGGCCGGGCAGACCCGCGAGCAGGTCGATGGTGGCGGCGGGGTCGGTGTAGGGGCCGGAACTGTCGTAGACCGGGACGGGCGGGTTGGCTTCGATCCCCGAACCGGTCGGGGTCGGCTGCTGGGCGATCTCGCGCAGCGGCACGCGCAGATCGGGGCGCGAGCCGCTGAGGTAAACCTTGCGGGAGCTGGGAAAGGGGCGGGTGGCCGCGGTCGACAGTTCGGCGGTGGCGCGGAGAAAATCCTGCGGGATAGCGCTCATGGGCATCGTCCTGGTTCGGGTGGCGGTTGCGACGGACGAGCGGCGAGTACCGGTAGGCCTGGAGCAGCTTCCCTACGCCGGCATAATCCGGGTCAGGTTCAAAGGGACTCTCTCAGCTCCCGCTTGGGAGCACCCCCGCTTCATCGGATTGTCATTTAAGCACAGCAAGGCCGGATCGAGAAATGTGCTTTGCGAATCAAAAAAACCGAATGCTGTCCCAATCCTGGTCGTTATATTTTTACTCATGCGGATTTGCGAGGTGAAAGACTCATGGACTATCGATTCTTGGGCGCTTCGGGTTTCAAGGTTCCCGTCCTGACCTTGGGCACGGGTACGTTTGGCGGTCGGGGCGAACTGTTCAAGGCGTGGGGTAGCACCGATGTCGCCGAAGCCAAACGCCTGGTCGATCTCTGCCTTGAGGCGGGCTTAAACATGTTCGACTCCGCCGATGTCTATTCGGACGGCGCGGCCGAGGAGATTCTGGGCGCGGCCATCCAGGGCCGCCGTGATCGGGTGCTCATCTCCACCAAGGCCACCTTCCGCAGTGGCGCCGGCGTCAATGACGTCGGTTCCTCGCGCCACTATCTCATTCGGGCCGTCGATGGCGCCTTGCGCCGCCTGGGCACCGACTATATCGACCTGTTTCAGCTTCACGGCTTCGACGCGGCCACGCCGGTCGAAGAGACCGTGCGTACCCTTGATGACCTGGTCACGGCCGGCAAGCTCCGCTACGTGGGCTGCTCGAATTTCTCGGGTTGGCACCTGATGAAATCCCTGGCGGTCGCGGAACGGCACGGCTGGACGCGCTATGTGGCGCATCAGGCATATTATTCGCTGGTGGGCCGGGAATACGAGTGGGAATTGATGCCGCTCGCCCTCGATCAGGGGGTTGGCTGCGTCGTCTGGAGCCCGCTGGGTTGGGGACGGCTCACTGGCCGAATCCGCCGCGGCCAGCCACTTCCCCCGTCCAGCCGCTTGCAGAGTTCCGTCGCCGCCAGTCTGGGTCCCCAGGTGCCCGGGGACTATCTGTTCAAGGTGGTGGACGCCTTGGACGAAGTGGTGGCCGAAACCGGCAAGACCATTCCGCAGATCGCCTTGAACTGGCTGTTGCAGCGCCCCTCCGTCTCCACGCTCATCATCGGCGCGCGCGACGAGAGCCAGCTCCGCGACAATTTGGGCGCGGTCGGCTGGCGCCTCACGGCCGAACAGATCGCGAAACTGGATCGGGCCAGCGCCGTGCCGAAGATTTATCCCTACTGGCATCAGGCCGGCTTCAGCGAGCGGAATCCGTTTCCAACCGGGGCCTGAGCTGGAACCCGCCGTTCCAGCCGACGTTCCGGCCGGTGCGATCAGATGCCGGTCGATGGCACAGGGTCGCCCAGATGGATGCGCAGGGCGTCGGCCAGCGCCCGCGCGGCCGGACCTGTCCCGGTTTCATCGGCCACCACCAGATAGAGCGCCCGACGATAGCGGGCTCCACGGCTCAAGGGCAGGGGTAACAGCTTTCCGGCGTCCAACTGTTCCTGGATCGCATGGCGCGGCAGCCAACTGAACGCCAAACCCGCGCTGACCAAAGCCAGCGCCGTGTCCGGGTGGCTGACCGTCCAGCGCCGGGCCGACCCCAGCCAGCCCTCGTCGCGCGGCTGGCGGGCGCCGGAATCGCGCACCACCACCTGAGTGCAGCCTTCCAGATCGGCGGCGGTCAACGCCTCACCGCTCTGGTGCAGGGGATGGCCAGGCGTGGCCACCGCCACGAATTCGGCCTCGGTGATGGCGTCGCCCAGAAAGCCCGGTGGGACTCGTGTCACGAGCGCCAGATCGACTTCGCCGCGCAGCAAGGCGTCTTCGGCGCCCGACAGTACTTCCTCATGCAACTGGAGGCGCGTCGCCGGGCACTGCGCCGCAAACGCCGCCAGCGCGGCCAGCAGCGGGGCGGTACGGCACAGCCCATCCACCGCCAACCGCACTTCGGGCTCCCAACCCCGCTGCAATGCGCGGGCACGCCGCTCCAGGCGAAATGCCGTATCCAGCAACGGCCGGGCGTCCCGCAGCAACGCCTCGCCAGCCGGGGTCAGCACCATGCGGCGACCGTCCGGGACCAGCAGATCCACGCCCAACTGGGCCTGCAAGCGCGCCACGGCATAACTGATCGCCGATTGACTTCGATGCAGCGCGGCGGCCGCCTGGGTAAAGCCGCCGCATTCCACAATGGCCTGCAAGACCTGCCATTGTTCCAGTGTGGTTCGCGGAATGGGCATCGAATTGGTCGAAAAGGCAGATGAGTTTGAAATCGGCGGCAGTGCCGTCATGGAGATCGATCGAGCGCCACTTGATGACGTGTATTTTGTTGGCGCAAGGTGACCGGATTTTCGGCAAAGATACCCTGGACCGACTGGATAGCGCCATGCGGATGTACCCATCGATGGGCTTCCGGTGTCGGAGTCTTTACTACGACAATCCGCGGCCCTATGTGGTCTATCGGAAGCGGACTTTGTGACCGTAGGCCCCCCCTGCCATTTTCGCTGAATCGCTACCTTCTAAACGAGGATAAAAGGAGCTTCGGATGAAAACTCGACACCTTGGCGCTCAAGGACCCACCGTCTCGGCCATCGGCCTGGGCTGCATGGGCATGAGCGATTTCTACAGCGGGCGCGACGACGCAGAGTCGTTGGCCACGCTGCACCGCGCCCTGGATCTCGGCATTACCCTGCTGGATACCGCCGACATGTACGGCCCGCACACCAACGAGGAGCTGGTGGGTCGGGCGATCCGAGGCCAGCGCGATCGGGTGTTTTTGGCGACCAAGTTCGGCATCGTGCGCGATCCTCATGATGCCAGTCGGCGCGGTCTCAACAGCCGTCCCGAGTATGTCCGCGCGGCCTGCGAAGGCAGTCTCCGGCGGCTGGGCGTGGAAACGATCGACCTGTATTACCAGCACCGGCTCGACCCGAACACACCGATTGAGGACACCGTCGGCGCGATGGCCGATTTGGTGCAGGCCGGCAAGATCCGCTATCTCGGACTTTCGGAGGTCTCGGCCGCCACGCTGGAACGGGCCTGCGCGGTGCATCCGATCACGGCGGTACAGTCCGAATACTCGCTGTGGACCCGCGACCCGGAAGCGGATGGCGTACTGGCTGCCTGCCGGCGGTTGGGCGTGGGGTTTGTCGCCTACAGTCCGCTCGGGCGCGGCTTTCTGACCGGCGCCATCCAGCGATCGGAAGACTTCGCCGAAGACGACTATCGCCGTACCAGCCCCCGGTTTCAGGGGGAAAACTTCACTCGGAACCTGCATCTGGTGGAGCAGGTCGAGGCCCTGGCCCAACGCAAGGGCTGTAAAGCCTCACAGCTTGCCCTGGCCTGGGTATTGGCCCAGGGCGAGGACATCATTCCGATTCCCGGCACCAAGCGGCGCCGGTATCTGGAGGAAAATATCGGCGCGGTCGAAATCACCCTTACCCCGGAAGAACGGGCGGAGCTGGATGCCTTCTTTCCGCCGGATGCCGTCGCCGGTCTTCGCTATCCCGAGGAGATGATGCGGTTGGTGAACGCCTGAAACAGACGCCGCATCCAGAAAAGATGCCTCGAATAGATCGAAAAAATCGATCTATAAAACGGAAAAATCGCGCTTTTTTATCAATATGGCAAGTTCGATAATGTCTCCAGACCCGGTTCCGCCCCCAGTGAACCGAATTTCCTGAATGTGGAGGCTTCGAACATGAGCGCGAGCAACACCGTATCCGAAACCACTTTTCGCAGTCGCGAAGTCGAGCGCCGGGTCACCGGCCAAGCGGTGTCCGATGGCGCCGGCGTCAAGCTGCTGCGGGTGCTGACCGCCGACTTGCAACGGCGGCTGGACCCGTTCCTGATGCTGGACGAGTTTCGTTCCGACAATCCGGACGATTACCTGGCCGGGTTTCCGGATCACCCGCACCGGGGTTTCGAGACGGTCACCTATATGCGGGCCGGGCGGATGCGGCACCGGGACAACGCCGGTCACGAGGGATTGCTGACCGCCGGCGGGGTGCAATGGATGACGGCGGGGCGTGGTATCGTCCATTCGGAACTGCCCGAGCAGGAAAACGGCTTGATGCACGGCTTCCAGCTCTGGGTCAACCTGCCGGCGCGGGACAAGCTGACGGCGCCAGCCTATCGCGATATTCCCGAAGAGGCGATTCCAGGGTACCGGACCGCCAGCGGCGCGACGATCAAGGTGATCGCCGGCGACAGCGAGGGCGTGATTGGCGCGATCCAGCGCGATGCCACCGCGCCACTGTATCTGGACATCGAACTACCGGCGGAGACGACGCACCTGGCGGCGATTCCGGCCGGCCACAACGCGTTTGGCTATGTCTATCAGGGACAAGTGGACGTGGGTGAACGCGGCGATACGGTCGCGGCTCGTCAGCTCATGGTGCTGAGCAATGCGCCCGAAGCCGACGGGGTCCGATTGCACAGCGCGGAGGGCGCGCGGTTGCTGCTGGTTGCCGGCCAACCGCTGCATGAATCCATCGCCCAGTGGGGACCGTTCGTCATGAACCGACGCGAAGAAGTCGAACAGGCGCTGGCTGACTATCGGGCCGGGCGGTTCTGAGCGCCTGTACAAAAATCCCCCTCTCCCCATGGGAGAGGGGTTGGGGTTAGGGTTGTTTTTCAATATTTTAAGCTACCAGAGGCCGTACAAAAGCGCCTCTGGGCATCCATCCCAATCCCGGAGGCGATCCCATGTCTTTTCCCAGCGTTTTTGTGTCGCACGGCGCACCCAGCCTGCTCCTGGAACCGGAACAGCCGGCCTATCGATTCCTGCGGACCTTCGGCGCGGAACTGGGCCGACCGGCGGCGATTCTGGTGGTCTCGGCTCATTGGGAAACCGCCGCGCCGATGCTGACCAGCGCTGCGCGTCTGGAGACGATCCACGATTTCGGTGGTTTCGATCCGGCGCTTTACGCCACGCGCTACGCACCACCCGGCGCCAGCGAGGTCGGCGTGCGGGCGCGGGAGTTGCTGAAAGACACCGATTTCGACCCGCGTCTCGACCCGAAGCGGGGCATCGATCACGGTGCTTGGGTGCCGCTGTCGCTGATGTACCCGGAGGCCGATCTCCCCGTGGCGCAGTTGAGCGTCCAACCCGGGCTGGGCGCGACCCATCATCAGCGCTTGGGCCAGGCGTTGCGCCCCTTGCGGGAGGAGGGGGTGTTGATTCTGGCCTCGGGCAGCCTGACCCACAATTTGCGGGCCGCGTTCCACTGGGTTCCGGGGACACCGACGCCGGCGCCGGTCGATGCCTTCAGCGCCTGGGTGGCGAACACCCTGAGTGGGCCTCGCCCGAACGATCTGTTGGAATACGAACGGTTAGCGCCCGAGGCGCACTGGAATCATCCGACCCCAGAGCATTTTCTGCCGTTGCTGGTGGCCTGGGGGGCGGGAACGCCGGGTGTGACTCCTCGTCGGGTCCACGCCAGTGTCACGCTGGGCGCGCTGGCCATGGATGCCTATGTCTTCGCTTGAGCCGCGTTGCCGATATCCGATGGAGTGTCCAGCACGGTGATCCGGCCAAGCGCCTCTTCCAACCCAACCGTGGCCGCGCCCGACCGGCTGGGTCTGCTCTACGCCGGCTTGGCGGCGATCGGCTTTTCCGGCAAGGCCATCCTGGTCAAACTTGCCTACCGGTACGGGGCGGATGCGGAAACCCTGCTGGCCTTGCGCATGGCGTTCAGCCTGCCGTTCTTCATCGCCATGGCTTGGTTCAGCACCCGGCGAGCGTCCACCGCTCTCACCTTGCGCGATGGAGTCTGGCTGTTCGGACTGGGCCTGTTCGGCTACTACCTGGCCAGTTATCTGGACTTTCTCGGCCTACACTACATCAGCGTGGGACTGGAGCGGCTGATCCTGTTCGTCTACCCGACTCTGGTGGTCCTGCTCTCGGCATTGTTCCTGGGGCAACCGCTCACTCGCCGGATGCTGGGCGCGCTGCTGCTGTGCTATGCCGGCGTCGCCCTGGCGGTGGCGCACGACTTACAGTTGGCGGGATCGGCGCGGGACATCGCGCTCGGTGGTGGCCTGGTGTTCGGCAGCGCGTTGACCTACGCCCTTTATCTGCTGGGAAACGGGCGGGTCGTGGGCCGGATCGGCGCGGGACGGGTCACCGCGTTCGCCTCCATCGTCGCTTGCCTGTTGGCGCTGGGCCAATTCCTGCTGCTGCGTCCGTTCGCCGCGCTGGCTCAGCCGGGGCCGGTCTACGCCTTGGCGCTGACGATGGCGCTCTTTGCCACGGTGTTGCCGGTGTGGCTGGTGTCGGAGGCCATCCGCCGCCTCGGCGCTGGCCCGGTGGCGCTGACCGGCAGCCTGGGGCCGGTGGTGACCCTGCTGCTGGGCTGGCTGCTGCTCGATGAGACCATCGGCGGCGTGCAACTGGCGGGTTCGGCGCTGGTCATCGCCGGAGTGATGGTCATGACGCGCCGGTAAAAAGGCATTTCATGACTCGATTCCTCGCCGCGTCTGTTCATGTTTCGAGAAAACCGCCGACAATCGTATGGCCTTCCCGCGCTTCGTGTGCTTTCCTCCCCTGGACTCGATGAAATGTCAGCAGAACCTGGCGCGGGTTGTGACGATGCAATGATTTTCTTCATGCCAAGCGCTCGTGCAACCAGGCTACGGGTTTCCCGAACAAGGCCCCGGTCGGGGATGAGGCGGATCGATAAGGGATGACAAACAACAACAATCCCGTCGGAATGTTCGATTCCGGGGTGGGCGGGTTGTCGGTGCTCCAGCACGTCCGCGCCGACCTGCCCCAGGAAACGCTGTTCTACGTGGCGGATTCGGGCCATGCGCCCTACGGCAACCAGCCGGCCGATTTCATCGTGCGGCGCGCGTTCGCCATCACCGAATTCCTGCTGGAACGGAGGGTCAAGGCGGTGGTGGTGGCCTGCAACACCGCCACGGCGGCGGCCATCGCCCGGATGCGCGCCCATTTTTCCATCCCGATCATCGGTATCGAGCCCGCGCTCAAGCCGGCCGTGGCCGCGACCCGATCCGGCGTGGTCGGCATTCTGGCCACCGGAAACACCGTCCGCAGCGACAAATTCGCCGCCCTGCTCGATCAGCATGGCCAGCGGGCGCGGGTGATCGTGCAGCCGTGCCCCGGCTTGGCCGATTGCGTGGAACGGGGCGACTTGCACGGCCCGCGCTGCCAGATACTGCTGGCGCGTTACCTGCAACCGCTGCTGGCCGAGGGCGCCGACACCTTGGTGCTGGGTTGCACCCATTACCCGTTCCTGATCCCGTCGATCCAACGGCTGGCCGGCCCGGCGGTCGCCATTCTCGACCCCAGTCCGGCGGTAGCCCGGCAGTTGCGCCGCCGCTTGGAAGCCGGGGGGCTGCTGGCCGAGATCCACGCGACCGGCGGCGCGCGTTATTTCACCAGCGGCCCACTCGAACCGACCGCTGGGATCATGGAGCACCTGCTGGGGCATCCGGTCAGGCTCGAAGCGTTGCCCGCGCATGCTCTCCACGACACCCTGGAATGCTTGAAGCTTAAAACTTAAAAACTTGCTAAAGGAACCCACCCTCATGCAGCAGGAATCCGACAGCAACCCGGACCCCCGGCGCTTTCCTTGCGCGCAGTGCGGCGCGTCGCTCGAATACGCCCCCGGCACCGAGGTGCAGCGTTGTACCTACTGCGGCCATGAAAATCGCATCGCCGTCGTCGCCGTCCCCATCGAGGAACAGGATTTCCGGCAAACGCTGCGCGATTTGGCCAACACCGCGACCATCCACGACAGCATTTCTATCCACTGCGACTCCTGCGGGGCGTCCTACAGTTTCGATGCCGCCGCGCACGCCGGTGAGTGCCCGTTCTGCGGCGCGCCGGTGGTGGCGAAGACCGAACGGTACCGCCAGTTGCAGGTTCAGGCGCTGCTTCCGTTCAAGATCGAACGGGAACAGGCCCGCGCGGCGTTCCACCGCTGGCTCGGCGGTTTGTGGTTCGCGCCCGGCAAGCTCAAGGACCATGCCCGCAACGATGCCCGCCTGACCGGCATGTACGTGCCCTACTGGACCTACGACGCCGACACCACCACCCGCTATCAGGGCGAGCGCGGCGACAACTATCAGGTTCAGGAAAGCTACCGCGCCATGGAGGACGGCCAGGAGGTCGTGCGCACGCGTCTGGCGACCAAGATCCGCTGGACCCCGGCGGCGGGCGTGGTTTCCCGGTTTTTCGACGACGTGCTGGTTCTGGCCAGCCGCTCGTTGCCGCGCGAAGTCACCGAACGTTTGGAACCCTGGGATCTGGCCAAGTTGCTGCCGTATCGGGAGGAGTATCTGAGCGGTTTTCGCAGCGAGATGTATCAGGTGGAGCTGGAGCAGGGTTTCGAGCGCGCCCGCGAAATTATGGCGCCCACCATCCAGCGCGACATCCAACACGACATCGGCGGCGACCACCAGCGCATCCACGCCGCCGACACCCGCTACGGTGAAATCCGCTTCAAGCACATCCTGCTGCCGATCTGGATGTCGGCCTTCCGCTTTCGTGACCGGGTCTACCGTTTCGTGGTCAACGGCCGCAGCGGCGAGGTGCAGGGCGAGCGACCCTACAGTTCCTGGAAGATCGCCTTCGCCGTTATCCTGGGGTTGCTACTGATCGGCGGCGGCATCGCGGTCTGGCGGGCGCGGCAAGGGGGTTGAACGCGGGGTTCGTGGCGTGGGGTGTTCGTATTTATTTGGTTCAACCCATTGATCTGGATGAGAGACGCGCCTTGCGCGCGCTCGACCTGTCGTTCGGATCACAGGGAAATTTACAGGAGAGAATCCCGCGTGAGCGCCATCTTCAAGCCCAGACACTTAAGTCCTGCTGAGTTTCCTCGCGGATTTTCTGCTGGCGATGGACGATCCTCACGCTGGCCTCGATTGAACGACGGACGGTCTGAAGTGGCCCGCCGCGCCCCATGAACCGCCGCCGATTCCTCTGGTCGCTGACCGCCGCCACCGCTGGCGGCGTCTACGCTTGGCGGCGGCTGGATTCGCCCAAGGCGCCGCTGCTGCCGGAGGGAGAAATTCTCGGCGCTTCCAACATCCTGGGTCATCGCCTGCGCGCCGGGCAGTTCCCGGAACCGGGCGAGACGCTGAAGACACCGGTGCTTATCGTCGGCGGCGGCATCGCCGGGTTGTCGGCCGGCTGGAAGTTGCAACAAGCCGGATTCACCGATTTCACGATCCTGGAACTGGAGCCCGAAGTCGGCGGCAACGCCCGCAGCGGTAAAAACGCCGTCACCGCCTACCCCTGGGGCGCGCACTACCTGCCGTTTCCCACCCGGGAATCCCGCGCCGTGCGCGAACTGTTGGCCGAATTCGGCGTGCTGCGGGGCGATCCACAGGCGGCGGAGCCCGTCTACGACGAGCGTTTCATCAGTTTCGCGCCTCGGGAACGGCTGTACGCCAACGGTGTCTGGCACGACGGCCTGTGGCCGCAGGTCGGCGTTCGCCAGCAAGATGTCGATCAGTATCAACGCTTCCACGATCTGATGGACGGTTTCCAGCGCTGGCGCGGGACGGACGGCCGCAAAGCCTTCGCCATTCCCATCGATTTCAGCGCCCGCGATCCCGACCTGCTGGCGCTGGATCGAATTTCCATGCGCGATTTTCTGCTGCAACACCGGCTGGATGCCGAGCCGTTGCACTGGTACGTCAATTACGCCTGCCGCGACGACTACGGCTGTCGCTACGATCAGACCTCGGCCTGGATGGGAATTCACTACTTCGCCAGCCGCGACGCCCGCGTCCGCGACGCCGACGAAGACGATGTGCTGACCTGGCCGGAAGGCAACGGATGGCTGGTCCGGCGTCTGCGGGAACGGCTGGAGCCGCACATCGTCACCGAGTCGCTGGCTTTTCGCTTGTCGGAACTGGATTGGGCGGTGTTGGTGGATGCGTATCAGCCGCGCGAAAACCGCTCGGTGCGGCGGCTGGCTCGGGCGGTGATCTGGGCCGCGCCGGTGTTTCAGGCGCCCTGGGTGTTCCAGGAACTCCCGACCGAGTTGAAAGTCGCCATCGGTGACTTCCAGTACGCGCCCTGGCTGGTGGCCAATCTCAGCCTGCGCGGCTTCCCCGAGGAGCGCCGGGGCACGCCGCTGAGTTGGGATAACGTGCTGTACGACAGCGCCGCGCTGGGCTACGTGGTCGCTACCCACCAGCATCTGGCCGTGCATCGAGACCGGACCGTGTTCACCTGGTATCACGCGCTGTGCGACGGCCCGCCGAATCGCGAACGGCAACGTCTGCTGGAAACGCCATGGGCCGCGTGGGCGGAGTGGATTCTGCGCGATCTGTCCGGACCGCACCCCGATATCCGGAAACAGGTCACCCGGCTGGACCTGATGCGCTGGGGTCATGCCATGGTCCGGCCCCGGCCCGGTTTCGTCTGGGGCGCGGCCCGTCAGCAATTACTGAACACACGGGATCGGGTGCTGTTTGCCCACTCCGATCTGAGCGGTTGCTCGATCTTCGAAGAAGCGAATTATCGCGGGGTGCTGGCGGCGGAGCGGGTACTGGCATCGCTGGGCATTCCCTTTACCTCTTCTCTCGTTTGAGCGTCGATCACGCTTCAATGACTGGGCCGGGTCTGCACGGCGCTCGGACGGTTGAGGATTCGTTCCACCCAGGCGCCGACTGCGGAAGGTGGCGCGATGTCCATGAGCGGAAAGAACTGGACGAAGGGCGTATAACAGACTTCCGCCAGGGTATATCGATCACCGACCAGATATTCCCGACCCGCCAGCAGGCTTTCCAGGATCTTTAGGTGCTGCTCGATCTCCACCTTGGCCTGCGCCATTTCCGCCCGGTTCCAGCGCTGCTCCGGCAAAAAGCGCTTGGGGAAAATGATCGTTCCGGTTTGCCGCGCCAGTTCCAGATCGCAGAGCTTCATGTGCATATCGACGAGGGCGCGACCGCGCGGGTCGGCCGGCGTTAGCGGCGGCGACGGGTGGATCGCTTCCAGGTAATTGAGAATGGCCGTCGATTCGTACAGGACGAAGTCATCCTCCATCAGCGTCGGGACCCGGCCGTAGGGATTCAGCGCGCGATAGGCCGGTTGGATGTGTTCCCGCGCGGCCATGTCGACCGGGATCAATTCGTGCGGAATCGCTTTTTCGATCAGTGCGATGAGAACGCGGCGGGTAAAGGTGGAGAACGGGTGATAGTACAGTTTGAGCATGGGTCGGTTCTCCTGGCGGCGGTTGAGCGAAGTCCCGATGCGGAACGGTCGGGGTTACCAGGAAGTATAAGGATTCAACCCGCATCGGGGGCGAACCGAAACCGTCGATCGCGCCGGCGGACATCCGCTACAGTTACCAGAGCCTTTCCGTATCGCCGTCCGCCCGATCCCACTCTGCCCGTATAAGAGCCGTGACCATGAAAAACCGCCTCGACCCCAACCGCAAGATCACCGTCCAGGTTTCCGAAGACTCCGAACTGGAGCTGCGTCTCAAGCACATCATGGCGCCGCCTGGCCGCAAGATCTCCCTGCGCGAGGACTACGATCCCAAGTTTACCGCCGGTTTTAAGGACAAGAAGGACGCCCGCAAAAAGCTGGCGCGGAACATCGCCGAACTGGCCGAGTATCAGGATATTCTCTACGCCCAGGACACCTACGCGCTGCTGCTCGTCTTTCAGGCCATGGACGCCGCCGGCAAGGACGGGGCCATCAAGCATGTGATGTCCGGCGTCAACCCGCAGGGCTGCCAAGTATACAGCTTCAAATCCCCCTCCGCCGAGGAACTGGATCACGACTACCTGTGGCGGACCAACAAGGTACTGCCGGAGCGCGGCCGGATCGGCATCTTCAACCGTTCCTACTACGAGGAAGTGCTGGTGGTGCGGGTCCATCCGGAACTGCTGGATCATCAAAAAATCCCGCCGGCGACCCGCGAACATCTTTGGAAACGCCGCTACCAACAGATCAACAACATGGAAAAATACCTGTCCGAGAATGGCGTGGTGATCCTGAAATTCTTTCTGAACGTGTCCAGGGAGGAGCAGAAAAAGCGCTTTCTGGAGCGGATCGACCGGCCCGAGAAAAACTGGAAATTTTCGACCGCCGACGCCAAGGAACGGACGTTCTGGGACGATTACCAAAACGCCTACGAAGACTGCCTCAGCCGCACCAGCACCGAATGGGCGCCGTGGTTCGTCGTCCCCGCCGATAACAAATGGTTCACCCGGCTGACCGTTTCGGAAATCGTCGTGCGCGCCCTGAAGCGGTTGAATCTGCGCTATCCCGAGATCAGCGAGGAGCGGCGTCAGGAGTTGCGGGACATCCGCAAGTTGCTGGAAGACGAAGCCTGAAAGACCTCGAACGGGTCGGGCGCGATTCCCCGGCGGCAGGGATCACGCTTCCGCCGGCTCCGCGCCCGGATTCTCGGCGCTGAACACGCCAGTGTGATAGTCGTAGGCGAACAGCTCGGCGTAGCGGCCCCAGTCGACGATCACCTGCAACACCCGATCGGCCTCGTCCTCAGTCAGGAAATCCTCCAGCTCGCGCAGAAAGCGGCTGGCCGGGGCGCGCTGGCCGGGTCGTTCGTCGATCACCCGGCAAATATGGCCGGCTAGCGGCACCCGCTTCAGCAAATGCTCGCCAAAAATCATCTTGCGGCGCTGGATGTCGGCGGCCAGGAACGCCTCGCCATGCCGGGTCAGCCGGATATCGCCATCGGTGACCTGGGCGAAATCCAGCAACTGCAACGCCTCGATGATCGGGAACAGATCGTCCACCTTCAGGTTCAGCGCATCGGCCAGCGCGGACAAATCGGCGCTGCCCTGATGCGTCGGATGGTTGATTTCATCCAGCACGCCCAACAACTGGGCGACGTGCGCCGACGGCAGGCGGTGGCCGATGCCGATGGCCCGTGGTTCGCCCGCCGCCGTGGTCATGATCTCGTAGATGTGCTCCACCAGTCGCCGGAACACCGGTGCGGTGTAATCGCGGGGATGCTTGAGGGTGATCGGCAGTTCCGCCTTCACCCGTCCCGGATTGCTATCCAGAATCACGATTCGATCGGCGATCATCAGCACCTCTTCGATGCTGTGCGACACCATCAGGATGGCGCGGGTCGGGATCTGCCGTTCCAGCCACAGATCCAGCAGGTCGCCGCGCAAGGTCTCCGAGGTCGGCACGTCCAGCGCCGAGAACGCCTCGTCCATCAGCAGCACGTCGGGATTGACCACCAGGGCGCGAGCGAAACCGACCCGCTGGCGCATCCCGCCGGACAGTTCCTTGGGATAGGCCGACTCAAAACCGTCCAGTCCGATCAGGTCGATCACCGCCAGCGCCCGCTTGCGCCGCTCCACCATCGGAATACCCTGCGCCTCCAGTCCCAGTTCCACGTTCTCCAGCACGGTCAGCCACGGAAACAGGCCGAAGGTCTGAAACACCATGCTGATGCCCGCCACCGGCTGGGTCACCGGCTGGTCCCGGTACAGAACCTGACCGGCGCTGACCGGGGTCAGGCCGCAGATGATCCGCAGCAAGGTGGATTTGCCGCAGCCGGAGCGGCCCAGCATCGCGACGATTTCACCGGGACGCAGCCTGAAATCGATATCTTTCAACACCACGATATCCTCGCGGTGGTCGGTCGAGATAAAGCGCTTGTTGACTTGGCGCAGTTCGAGCAGAACTTCGGCGTCGTCCACGAGACTCTCCTCAATCCAGGGCTAGCCGCCGCTGGGCGAAGGCGTACAGACGTTTCCAGAACAGGCGATTGAATAGCACTACGTACAAACTCATCACCGCGATGCCCAACGCCACCCGGGGATGATCGCCCCGGACGGTCTGCTGGGCGATATAGGCGCCGATGCCGCTGGCGATCAGGGTCGTCGAACCCCAACTGGCGACCTCGGCCACCACGCTGGCGTTCCAGGCGCCGCCGGAGGCGGTCAGGCCGCCGGTGAGATACGACGGGAACACCGCCGGCAACAACACCCGCCGCCACAACAGCCAGCCTCGCAGACCCAGATTGGCGGCGGCTTCCCTGAGATCGCTGGGCAGGGCGGCGGCCCCGGCGATAACGTTGAACAGGATGTACCATTGCGTGCCCAGGATCATCAACGGGCTGAGCCAGATTTCCGGGTTGAGCTGGTGGATAACAATGAACGACACCACCACCGGAAACAGCACGTTGGCGGGAAACGCCGACAGGAACAACGCCAATGGTTGGACGCGCTGGGCCAGTCGTGGCCGCAAGCCAATCCAAACACCAATCGGTACCCAGATCAAACTGGCCAGCGCGGTCAGGATCACCACCCGCGTCAGAGTGTACAGGCCGAGCAGGAAAACGTGCGCGACCTCGGCATCGCTGGCCTCGCTCAGCACGAAGCGGGCGAGCAACACGATGCTGGCGACCGCCACCCCGCCCAGCAGTCCCATCCATAGATAATCCAGCCATGGATCGACCCGCCGCCACAGCCGCGGTTTGGGCAAGGGCCGACGCAAGGCCGGTCGTCGGGGCATGGGCGACCACGGCCATTCCCATAACCAAACCAGCAGCGCGCTCAACCCTCGCGCCAATCGGGCGCGCCGCAGCAATTCCAGAAACCACGACCGCGGCACATCCTGACCTTCGGCGAATTCAAACTTGAATTTGTCGGCCCAAGCCACCAGCGGGCGGAACAGCAATTGATCGGTCAACAGAATCACCATCCCCATGGCGAGAATGGCGTAACCGACCGCCGGCAGGTTGCGTTGCTCGATGGCGACCGCGATATAGGAACCGATGCCCGGCAACAGCACCGTCTGGTCCGAGACGGTGATGGCTTCGGCGGCGACCACGAAAAACCAGCCGCCGGAGACCGACATCATGGTGTTCCACACCAGTCCGGGCATGGCGTAGGGCAGTTCCAGCTTCCAGAACCGTTGCCAGGCCGACAGTTGGAACAGGTCGGCGACCTGATGCAAATCCTTGGGCAACATCCGCAGCGAGTAGTAGAAGCTGAACGCCATGTTCCAGGCTTGCGAAGTAAAAATGGCGAAGATGGCCGCGCATTCCGGACCCAGCAGGCTGCCGGGAAACAGGTGGACAAACCACAGCACGGTGAGCGACAGAAAGCCCAGAATCGGCACCGATTGCAGAATGTCCAGCAGTGGAATCAGAATCTGCTCCGCTCGGCGGCCACCGACCGCCGCCTTGGCGTAGACGAAGGTGAACAGCAGCGAGCACAGCAGGGCGATGCCCATCCGTAGGGTGGTGCGCAGGGCGTATTCCGGCAACAGGGCGGGATCGAGCGAAATCGGCAGCGGTGCGCCGAACCGATAGGGTGCGATCATCTGGCGCGCGCCCCAAGCCAGCAAAAACAACGCGCCGAACACCAGCGGCAGCAGCAGGACGTCCCAACGGTTGAGCAGACGCGCCCCGATCAGAATGGTTGGAGCATCGGTAGGTTTGCGCATGGAGGCTAACGGGCGTAACCAGTGGAGCGCGGGATAGGGCGCCGGGGTGGAAAGGGGCGGTGAGCGCCTTGTTCGGTTGGTCCGGGCACGGGTAGCTTGATGTCACCAAACGAACGATCACCCGAGGAGCCCGCCGATAGAGGGGAAGACACGAAACGGAAATTTACGCACTCTAAGGTATCAGCGTGCCGCGCCCAGGACCACAAAAGGGGTAGTGTTCCAGACATGGGTTTTATATTAGGTAGTGTTCCAGACATGGATGTGCTATATTTCTCATTTTGAATCCGCTTGGGTATTTTTAATCTTTTTAAGGAGTTTCAATATGGTTTTAATTCCTGTCCTTTGCCCCGGCTGTGGTCATGATAAAATCGGCGTTGGTGCATAAATCAATTGAGGGGCATATCTTCCCTGACTCCGGT
>JAPUDV010000022.1 GCA_027492875.1 Candidatus Competibacteraceae bacterium
AGGTACTCCCAAAAGGAGAGGCCGTGTTTACGGCAGGTTTTCTTGAGGCTGGCGAAGGTGTCGCGACATTGTCGCCCGACCTCACTCCGGGTACCGGCGCTGATCTTGCGTTTTTTCACCCTGTCTCGCAGGTCGTTCTCACTGCGGTTGTTATGAAGCGGCAGGTCGGGGTGGTCCAGCACCCGCAACAAGTTCGGCCTGCTGGTGTTGGAACCTCCGCAGCACCTGATTGAGCGGTTCGCAGGACGTTGCCGTGGTGTACAGGGCCTCGAAGCGGCCGGTCATGTCGGCTTTAGCGGCGGGGTCGGGGGCCTGCCGGTAGGTTTTCAGGTCCCGATACCGTCCCCAGATCTGCTCCCGGACCCCGGCGATGGCCTGCCGGTCTGACTCGTTCAGGGGCAGCAGGTGTTGCAACGGCCGTTCGGCATGGACCCAGCACAGGCCATGAACGAACAGATCAAACTGCCCGGCATCGTCACTGAGCAAGCTCATCTCCAAGTTAAAGCCTTGCGCCACCAAGCCGCCGATCAAGGCCCCTTCGGTGGCCAAAGTCACCGCACGGCGGCTGTCGACCAGGTTGCGGCGCAGGTGCGCCGCCCAGTCCTTGGGGTCAGTCACGACCACCGGGCGCGCGGCCAGCCTCTCGCGGTGGCCCGCCGCCAAGCCCCGCTCCGCCATGTAGGCTAGCGCCTGAGCGTTAACCTCATACCGACGTTCGATCTGCAGCAGTTCCAAGAAATTGACGGTAGTGTTCTTAACGTGGTTATGAACAATCACAACTAGCTGATTGCACGGGATTTGGTTGCGCCGGTATCCACTTTTAGCGCACTACCGAAATTGACTCGGCTTTTGGATTCGGTGCTGGCAAACCAGGCAAACCACTCATTGCCGATGTAAGTGCAGTAGTAGCCGTTGCGACCTCGATAACGGGCACCGGGTATCATCGGCTTGGACATAAGCCGACACCGCCAGTCCCGTCGCCTTGATCTCGGCTTTTTCCTGATGAAAGGGAGAGTGGTCTTCCGTCAGCAGGGGGTTGAGTTGCCCCGCCGACATCCAATCCCCCAATCCTGCATCTGCGCCAGCAACAAGGGTTGCGTGACGTGCGCATGATATGCTGGTGCAGAAGATCGCTCACCCACCAGGGGCCGGTAATGGCCACCGTGAACCGCCAGTGGCGCCGGGGCCGTCACACACTCACCCGTCGGGAACCGCCACGGCTCCAGCAGGTAACAGGTATTGTGGGTGCGGATCTCCACCTCCTGCACCACAGACCGTCGATATCCCTTGAACCGCGACCCGTCCGGTACCCCGACCAACGGGACAGAGCAGGTTTCGTGAATGACCCGTTCCGCCGTCTTTGCCCGGCGCGGACCCCGACGACGAGGGCAGGCGCCATCTGGCACGCCGGATCCCTCGGCGTTCGCAGCGCCGGCCGGTTCCAAGGTGTTCGGTTTCAACAGCGGACGCGGTGGACCACCCTTCAACCGTCGCACCTCGTCCGCCAATCGCTGGATTTTCTCTTGCTGTTCGGTGATGAGTTGCAACAGACTCCGTACCAAGGGCGTCTGCTCGCTCTCGGCGATCTCCGGCAGTTTGGGTTTGAACCGGGGAATTATCATGGTCTCCAGTATAGCCAAGTCGATCACCACGGACCGCAGCTGCCCGCAGTTAATGAGAATTTACCGTTTTGCTTTCAGCGGAATGCCTACTTTGAATTTTCCTGTAATCGAGGTGGATCGCAAGGTTGGGCTTCACCGAAAGACGTTCCCTGTGAACTAAATGGCGGTTCTGTGATATGAACCATCCATCTCTGATGGAGAGGAAGCCTGCATCCGCGCGCCAGGCAACGCCGCGAATAAGGTGCGCGCCCAAGTACCCAGCTTAATCAGATTCAGCACGGTCTCGAAGAATGGATGACCCGAGTCCGGCGAGCGATCCGCGCCCCGCAACTGGGGGGTTTGGCGCCGGGTGAGTTCTCCCATGAGAAATCCCAAGCCGCCAGCCAGCAACAGCATGGCTGGAGCCGTCATCCGCTGATGGAGCGTCCGGCCCAGCGTGGCGCCGTGAACCCGGACCAACCGCCGTCGGCTCCGGAGCCGACGTTCGGCCTCGCTGATTTGAACGGCCAGAGAAGCGGTGCGTGGGCTGGGGCTGCGAAGGTCGGTGGTCATCAGGACGTCCCCGCATCCGGGGGCTCCGACGCCGCCGGCCGCAGACCGCCGGTGTTGGCGGGGAACCGTAGATGATGGCTCCGGCGGCGGATCACGCCACAGAGCGCGAGCGCGACCAGCAAATTGACCGCGACCGCCAGCAGCAGGGCGTTGTCGCTCTCCATGGCGCCACGGCCCGCCAGCGCGAGGACGGCGGCGCCCATCAGTCCCAGCCACGCGCCGAGCAACAAACCAGCCACAATCATTCCCACCGCGATCATGATCACTAGGCTCTCGCCCGCCCGCTGAGTCTCCAACGCGGCGAGTCGCAGGTGGTCATTCGCGAGTCCACGCAACTCGTGCCATAACAACTGGGCCTCTTCCGGCAAGCCCGCACGATGGCCCGGGTCGCTGGAAGTAGCCCGTGATCCAGCAGTCTGCTTCACTGCGGTGGTTGGGTCCATGCTGGGGGGCACACTCTCTAGCGAGAACTCAACAGGCGGCTCAACAGGAAGCCGCCGACGAGCGCGATACCCAACGCCTTCACCGGATGGTCGCGGATGTAAGCGCGGCTGTTCTCCAGCCATCGCACCTGAAGGTCGTTCAGTTGCTCGCTTTTCGCATCGAGCGTTTCCGCCGCGCGCGCGGCCATATCGGCCGTCTTATCGACCGCCGCGTGGGCACCGGACGCCATGCGGTCCACGGCCGAACCGGCGGCATCCGCCGCTTTGTGGGCCATGTCGGCCGCTTTCGCGCCGGCGGGGTTGGCGCCACCCAGGTCGTTGGGACGGGTCGTGAATCTTTCGGCTACTTCCATGGTCATTCTCCTTTATCGATACGGTTGAGGTTGCAATTAAATGGATCCGGGTTGCGCGCGAAACCGCTCGCGGCGGGAATGCCGAAGTTTCTCGCGCAGCCATTTAGTGCATCAGGAGATAAATAATCACCAGCACAATCACCGGAACACCCAGCAGCCACCCAATGAAATACTTACCCATAAAACGCATCCTCTATGTCAGCGTTCTCATTCATGCGTGTATTACTCTGGTTTTTCGGCGTCGTTTCGCGCCGCATCATTATCACGCGACTCCTGCGCGGCGGCGGGTTTCTTGTCCGCTTTA
>JAPUDV010000023.1 GCA_027492875.1 Candidatus Competibacteraceae bacterium
CCCGATGTTGGCTCAACTCGCGCCCCGTTCGTCGGCGCGAAGCGCCGACGAACGAACCAAGCTGAGCGTCACCCCGCGCTTGCGCGGGGCGCGTAGCGCCGCGTAGCGGTGTGCGCTCCAGCGCCGTGTTAGCCCGTCCCCGCCCCGCAACCGCTCGAACCTTCAAAATCCGCGCGGTGCTTCCACACACCGTGAACAGCGTCGCTGGCTGGCGCCACTGACGCATCAACTTGTTATGCGTCTGCGGCGCAGCAGCGACGCTGCATAACCGATTTTTGGGGTTTTTTCCAGAATTTTATTAAAAATATCCAATAAAATCAATGCGGGAGATGGGCTAACGAGTAGTAGGCCCCCTAAAAAGGGGGCTTATTTCACACCCAGAAGGTGTATAATCGAAAAAATATATCACTTTGTATAAACCTGTCAATAGGTTATCTTGAAATGACCGTCCCATTTAGTGACATAAATACCCCTCCCGTGTCGTTGCCAAAAACTCCAAAATTGCTCGATCAGGTTCGCGGAAAGATACGACTAAAACACTATAGTATTCGCACCGAGCAAGCCTATGTGGACTGGATTCGTCGGTTTATCCTGTTCCACAACAAGCGGCACCCCACCGACATGGGCGCATCCGAGGTTGAAGCCTTTCTGACCCATTTGGCCGTCAAGGGCAAAGTGGCGGCTTCCACCCAGAATCAGGCGCGCAGCGCCCTGCTGTTTCTTTACAAGGAAGTGCTCGACCAGGCGCTACCCTGGATGGACGACATCACGCTGGCCAAGCGCCCCCTGCGCCTGCCGGTGGTGCTCACCCACGCCGAGGTTAAAGCCGTGCTGGAGCGGTTGCGCGGCACCCATGGTTTGTTAGCCCGCCTGCTCTACGGCGCCGGCATGAGGCTCATGGAAGGCTTGCGGCTACGGGTCAAGGATCTCGACTTCGAGCGACGGGAACTCCTGGTGCGGGAAGGCAAGGGCGCCAAGGACCGAATTACGATGCTGCCCGTCACCCTGATCGATCCGCTGAAAAACCATCTGATCCGGGTCAAGACCCTGCACGGGGAAGATTTACGCCAGGGTTATGGCGCCGTCTATCTCCCCGATGCGCTGGAACGAAAATACCCCAACGCCCACCGCGACTGGGGCTGGCAATATGTCTTTCCCTCCCGGCAACTCTCGGTCGATCCCCGCTCCGGCGTCACCCGCCGCCATCACGCCGACGAAAAAGGCGTGCAGCGCGCCATGCATCAGGCCGTGCGCGATGCCGGTCTGACCAAGCCCGCCACGCCCCACACCCTGCGTCACAGTTTCGCCACCCATTTGCTGATGTCTGGCTCCGATATCCGCACCGTGCAGGAATTGCTCGGCCACAAGGACGTCAGCACCACCATGATCTACACCCACGTCCTCAACCGCGGTGGTCGGGGCGTGGTCAGCCCGCTCGATGCGATCTGATTTCGGCGCGGCGGTTGTTCGTCGCCAAGGACAAAGTGGCCGCTTCCTCTCAAAAGCAGAGACGCGGCGCCCTGCTGTTTCTGTTTACCGGGAGACGCTTGATCGGGCGCTGCCCTGACGTCCCCTGCCCCCGGTTGTGCGCCACCATTCGAAGTTTTATGATGTGTAAAAATTTAACAAGAGATACACATCATGCGTACCAATATCGTGATCGACGATCAACTCATGAAGGAGACCTTGCGCGTGACGGGTTTGAAGACCAAGCGCGAGGTCGTTGAATTGGGCCTGCGCACCTTGCTGCGATTGCGCCAGCAGGAAGAAATCCGCCGCTTCCGCGGCAAGCTCGACTGGCAAGGCGACCTCGACGCCATGAGAATCGACCGGTGATCCTGGTCGATTCCAGCGTCTGGATCGACTACTTCAGGGGAACCATCACCGCGCAGACCGAGCGTCTGGACGCGCTGCTGGGCAGCGAGCCCTTGGCGGTGGGAGACCTCATCCTGACCGAAGTCCTGCAAGGATTCGACAGCGAACGGGACTTCAACCGGGCTCGCAAGTTGCTAACCTCCCTGGACGTGGTGGAAATTGGGGGGCGGGAAATCGCCATTCAGGCCGCCCGTCACTTTCGCACCCTGCGGCTGCTCGGCGTAACGGTCAGAAAAACCATCGACACGCTGATTGCAACATTTTGTATTGAAAGAGATTATTCCTTGCTGTACAGCGACCGCGATTTCGAGCCGTTCGTTGAACGCCTCGGCATGCGCTCCGCGATGGTGCAGAGTTAAACGTTCATTTGATGAAGCTTGAAGGAACCCCATGCCCGGCACCCTCCTGATCGCCGGCGTCGATGAAGTGGGGCGTGGTCCGCTGGCCGGTCCCGTCGTCGCCGCCGCCGTCATCCTCGACCCCGCCCGTCCCATCCCTGGCCTGGCCGATTCCAAGCAACTCAGCCCCGTCCGCCGCGAACGGCTGGCGCTGGACATCCGCGCCCATGCCTTGGCCTGGGCGCTGGGTCGCGCCGAAGTCGCCGAAATCGACCGGCTCAACATTTTCCAGGCCTCGTTGCTGGCGATGCGGCGGGCGGTCGAAGCCTTGTCCGTGACCCCGGATCGAGTGCTGGTGGACGGCAAGCACTGTCCGCCGCTGGCCTGTCCCTGCACGGCCATCGTCAAGGGCGACGCCAGCGTGCCGGTGATCGGCGCCGCCTCGATCCTGGCCAAGGTGGCGCGGGACGCCGAACTGTGCGAATTGCACGAGCGCTATCCGCACTACGGTTTCGCCCGGCACAAGGGCTATCCGACCGCCGCCCATCGGGAAACGTTGCGCCGCTTCGGCCCCTGTCCCGAACACCGTCGTTCCTTCGCGCCGGTCGCCGCCGCGCTGCAAGCCGCCCTCGTCGGGGAACGGGCATGACCGCGCCCTTCGTGCATTTACGCCTGCACACCGAATATTCGCTGGTGGACGGGCTGATCCGCATCAAGAGCCTGGTCAAGCAGGTGGCCGCCGCCGGGATGCCGGCCGTGGCGGTCACCGACATGAGCAATCTGTTCGCGTTGATCAAGTTCTACAAGGCCGCGCTCGGCGCCGGGATCAAACCGATCATCGGCGTGGAGGTCTGGGTGCGGCGGGGCGACGAACCGACGCGGCTGGTGCTGCTGTGCCAGGATCTGACCGGCTATCGTCATCTGACCCGACTGGTCAGCCGAGGCTATCTCGAAGGCCAGCAGCGCGGGGTGCCGGCGATCGACTACCGCTGGCTGGCCGGCAACACCGAAGGTCTGATCGCCCTGTCCGGCGGCCGGGAGGGCGAGCTGGGCCAGGCGCTGCTGAACGACCGGACCGAGCAGGCCCGGAACTGGCTGGCCGAGTGGCGGCAATTATTTCCCGAGCGCTTTTATCTGGAGCTGCAACGCACCGGCCGGCCCCAGGAAGAAGCGTATCTCGAAGCCGTCCTGGACCTGGCGGCGGCGACCGGAACGCCGGTGGTGGCGACCAACGAGGTTTGTTTTCTCCAACGAGAGGACTTCGAGGCGCACGAGACTCGGGTGTGCATCCACGAGGGCGCGACGCTGGGTGATCCGCGCCGGCCGCGCCGCCATAGCGACCAGCAGTATCTGCGCTCGCCGGCCGAGATGGGCGAGTTGTTCGCCGATGTGCCTGAGGCGCTGGAAAACAGCGTCGAAATTGCCCGCCGCTGCAACCTGCAACTGGAACTGGGCAAAAACGTGCTGCCGGATTTCCCCATTCCGGCGGGCACAAACATCGGCGATTTTTTCTCGGTCCAGGCCCGCACCGGCCTCGAACAGCGGCTGCGGCGGCTGTTCGACCCCGCCGCGCCCGATTTCGCCGAACGCCGCCGGCCCTACGACCAACGGCTGGAAATCGAACTGAAAGTCATCATCCAGATGGGGTTCCCCGGCTACTTTCTGATCGTGGCCGATTTCATCCAGTGGGCGCGCGCCAACGGGGTGCCGGTCGGGCCGGGGCGCGGTTCCGGCGCCGGTTCGCTGGTGGCCTATGCACTGGGCATCACCGATCTGGACCCGCTGGCCTACGACCTGCTGTTCGAGCGCTTCCTCAACCCCGAACGGGTGTCGATGCCGGATTTCGACATCGATTTCTGCATGGAAGGGCGCGACCGGGTGATCGAATACGTCGCCCGGCGCTACGGCCGCGACCGGGTGTCGCAGATCGCCACCCACGGCACCATGGCGGCCAAGGCGGTGGTGCGCGACGTGGGCCGGGTGCTGGGCCATCCTTACGGGTACGTCGATCGCATCGCCAAGCTGATTCCCTTCGAAATTGGCATCACTCTGGACAAGGCCATCGAACAGGAAGCGGAACTGCGCCGCTTGTACGAGAACGACGAGGAAATTCGTGGGCTGATCGACCTGGCCCGCAAGCTGGAAGGGCTGGCGCGCAACGTCGGCAAGCACGCTGGCGGGGTGGTGATCGCGCCGTCCACCCTGACTGATTTTTCGCCGCTGTACTGTGAAGAAGGCGACGCCGGGCCGGTGACCCAGTTCGACAAGGACGACGTCGAATCGGCCGGGCTGGTGAAATTCGACTTCCTGGGCCTGCGGACCCTGACCATCATCGATTGGGCGGTA
This sequence comes from Candidatus Competibacteraceae bacterium, assembly GCA_027492875.1. Lineage (GTDB taxonomy): Bacteria > Pseudomonadota > Gammaproteobacteria > Competibacterales > Competibacteraceae > Competibacter. The sequence goes on from JAPUDV010000023.1 coordinate 4,560, forward strand.
CAGACCGCGAACCGCGAGCGGGCGGCGGCGGGCGAGCCGCCGCTCGATATCGCTACGATTCCCCTGAACGACGCGCCGACCTTCGATCTGTTGAAACGCTATCAGACCACGGCGGTGTTCCAGTTGGAATCCAGCGGCATGAAGGATCTGATCCGCCGCCTGCAACCGGACTGTTTCGAGGACATCGTGGCGTTGGTGGCGCTGTTCCGGCCGGGACCGCTGCAATCGGGGATGGTGGATGATTTTATCGACCGCAAGCACGGCCGCGCCCGCATCGAATATCCCCATCCGACCTTGGCAACGATTCTCCAGCCCACCTACGGCGTCATCCTCTATCAGGAACAGGTGATGCAAATCGCCCAAGTGCTGGCGGGGTATAGCCTGGGCGGCGCGGATTTGCTGAGGCGGGCCATGGGCAAGAAGGACGCCGAGAAGATGGCCAAGGAGCGGGAGGGGTTTGTGAAAGGCGCGACGAATCGCGCGGTCGAGCCGGAGACAGCTTCTTATATATTTGATTTAATCGATAAATTTGCGGGTTATGGTTTTAATAAAAGCCACAGCGCCGCCTATGCCCTGGTGTCCTATCAGACCGCCTGGCTGAAGGCCCATTATCCGGCGGCGTTCATGGCGGCGGTGTTGTCCTCGGATATGGACAAGACCGACAAGGTGGTAGTGTTCATCGAGGAATGCCGGCGCATGGGTCTCAAGCTGGCGCCGCCGGCCATCAACGCGTCCGAGTACCGCTTCACGGTCGGCGCCATCGGCGAGATCCTCTACGGTTTGGGCGCCATCAAGGGGGCGGGCGAGGGCGCCATCGAGGCGCTGTTGCGCGAGCGGGAGCGAGGCGGGCCGTACCGCGATTTGTTCGATTTGTGCCAGCGGGTGGATTTGCGCAAGCTCAACCGTCGGGTGCTGGAAGCGCTGGTCCGTTCCGGGGCCTTCGATGCGCTCGGCGCCAACCGGGCAACGCTGATGACGCAATTGCCGGAGGCGTTGCGACTGGCCGAGCAGCATTCCCGCAACGACGCCGCCGGCCAGAACGATATGTTCGGGTTGGCCACTGCCGAGGAAACGCCGGCGCGGCTGCCGCATGTCACCGAAAGTACGGACCAGCCGGCGGTACAACCGGATTGCACGGCAATGCCGCCCGCCGGATGCTCGGGGAATAATGTCCAACGTGAATGGGATGAAGAGGAGCGGTTGCGCGGCGAGAAGGAAACGCTGGGGGTGTACCTGACCGGCCACCCGATCAATCGGTTGAAATCGGAGTTGGAGGCGCTGGGCGCGACCCGGCTGCGCGATCTGAGCGAGAACGGTAGCAGTTCGCGCCGGGGCAACGACCGTTCGCTGACCGTGGCCGGTCTGGTGGTGAGCCTGCGGACCCGCAACGCCAACCGGGGCGGACGGATCGCCTTCGTGACTCTGGACGACGGCGGCGGGCGGATGGAAATCCGCATTTTTCCGGAGGTGTACGAACAGCATCGGTCACTGATCGTCGAGGACGCCATTCTGCTGGTACAGGGGAGTTTAGGTTGGGACGAATTCAACCAGACCACGCGGTTGAATGTCGAGCGGGTGCTGGATCTGGACGGCGCGCGCGCCGAACGAGCCCGACGGCTGCAACTGCGCCTGGACGCGGAACAGTGCGCGATGGGTGCGCTGCGGAAACTGGCCGGCGTGCTGGCCGAGCATCGCGCCGACGGCCGTTGCGCGGTGTGGGTGGAATATGTCGGTTCCGGCGCGCGGGTGGAACTGGCGTTTGCCTCGAACTGGCGGGTCAAGCCGTGCGAGGCGCTGCTGCGCCGGCTGCGGGAGCTGGCCGGCGCGGAGGCGGTGCGGTTGCGGTACGACCTGTAGCCGCTTACTGATCGTAGCGCATCTTGACGAAGGAACCCGGTGCGTCTTCAATCGGTTTCAGCTTGCCGTCGCCCGGCGTGCGGGCCGGTACTTGCGGGCCGGCGTGCGGTTGCAGCCAGGCCAGCCAGTCCGGCCACCAGGAACCGTTCTGTTTGACTGCGTCCTTGAACCAGTCATCGGGATTCGGTGGGGTGTTGGGATTGAGCCAGAAACCGTACTTGTCCGACGAGGCCGGATTGATGACCCCGGCGATATGACCGGACCCGCTCAGCACGAATTTCACCGGTCCACCGACCAGTTGGGTTCCGGCATAGGTGGAGGTCCACGGGGCGATGTGGTCTTCGAAGGCCGACAGGAAGCAGACCGGCGTCTTGATCTTGCGCAGGTCGATAGGCACGCCGGCCAGGGTGATGCCGCCCGGCTCGCGCAGCAAGTTTTTCTGGTACATGTTGCGCACGTAGAAACTGTGCATGTCTCGCGGCATCCGGGTGGAATCGGAATTCCAGTACAGCAGATCGAAGGGGAAGGGATCCTTGCCCAGCAGGTAATTGTTGACCACGAAGTACCAGATCAGATCGTTGGCGCGCAACATGCTGAATACGCCCGCCATCTGGCTGCCATCCAGATAACCGCGCTCGCCCATCTGTTTTTCCAGCAGGGTGATCAATTCCTCGTCGATGAATACTTCCAGTTCACCCGGCTCGCTGAAATCGGTCATGCAGGCGAAGCAAATGGCGCTTTTCACCCGTTTGTCTTTCTTGGCGGCGAGATAGGCCAGCGTGGTCAGCAGGATGGTGCCGCCCAGACAGTAGCCGGCGGCGTTGATGTCTCGCTCGCCGGTGGCCTGCTCGATGGCGTCCATCGCTTCCACGATGGACAGCATGTAGTCCTCGAACTTCTTGTGCGCCAGTTGCTCGTCCGGATTGATCCAGGAGGTTATGAACACGGTGAAACCCTGGTCCACCATCCACTTGACCATGGAGTTCTTGGGTCGCATGTCCATGATGTAAAACTTGTTGATCCAGGGCGAGACGAACAGGAACGGCCGCTGGTGCACGGTCGGGGTGCTGGGATTGTATTGAACCAGTTGCATCAACTCGTTCTGAAAGATGACCTTGCCCGGTGTGACCGCGATGTTCTCGCCCGGCTTGAAGGCTTTGAGGTCGGTCATCCTGATCTGCACCTGGCCGCGACCGCGCTCCATGTCCTCCAGCATGTTTTGCAGACCCTTGACCAGGTTGTCGCCGCCGGAATCGAGCGTGGCCTGGAGCACGGTCGGATTGGTCAGCACGAAATTGGTGGGCGCCATGGCGTCCACGAACTGACGAGTGTAGAACTGGACCTTGCGGGCAGTCTTGTCGTCCAGTCCCTCAACCTTGCGAACCAACCCTTGCAGGCTGTCGGCGGCCAGCAGATAGGACTGTTTGATGAAATCGAATACCGCGTTTTCCGCCCACTGCTCGTCCTTGAAACGCTTGTCGCCGGGTGGCGGCTCGATGAGCGGCTTGCTTTCCTTGCCTTGCAGCCGCTGGGAGGCCGCCTGCCACAGGTCGAGGTAGTTTTTCCAGAAATTGACTTGGGCCTCGACCAACTGGTCCGGGTTTTTCAGCAGCTTGTCGAACAGTTCCTGAAAGGACTTACTGATGATGGCGGGGTCCATGATCGGGAGCGGGTCGCCGCCTTCCTGGCGCTTGAGGAATTCCTGTAGTACCCGCTGGCTCTGTTCGATGATCTTGGAAAAATTCTGAGCCAGCTTGTTGAAATCGGGTTTCTTGCTGTCGGGGGTGGGCGACGCGGAAGGCGTGGTCATGGGTATGCCTCACTTTAGTCATGGTAATCCCATAATTATAGGCGAGGGTAACCGCGACCGTAGCGAAGGGAACGAGTCGTATCGAGGCGTTGGGCTGCAATTACGCCAGCGATCAAGTCCGATTACACACTTTGCCTTCAGGAGCATATGAAGGAAACGGTATGTACCTACCTCAACACTTTGAAGAAACGCGAGTGGAAGAGCTTCACCGCGTGATTAGAGAGTACCCGCTTGGGGTACTTATACTTAACGGGCCGAACGGTCTTGATGCTAATCATCTGCCCTTCGAGTTGAACCCCAATGACAGCGAGTGCGGGCAGCTGCTGGCTCACGTCGCGCGCGCCAATCCACTATGGCAAGAGGCGAAGGATGGCGACGAAGCTCTTGTGATCTTTCGTGCCGCCAATGCCTATATCTCACCCAACTGGTACCCGAGCAAGCACGAGTTTCACCGGCAAGTGCCAACGTGGAACTACCAGGCCGTCCACGCCCACGGGAAGATCAAAATTCGCGATGACGAGAAGTTCCTACGAGGTGTCGTGGCACGCCTCACCCGGGTGAATGAGGCGCGCACCGGGTCCGAGAAGCCTTGGAAGATGACCGATTCCTCAAAGGAGTATATCGATCAGATGTTGACAGCCATTGTCGGCATCGAGATCGAGATCACCAAGCTGCTCGGCAAGTGGAAGCTCAGCCAGAACCGGGAGGAGCGCGATCGCATCAATGCGGCCGAGGAGTTACGCAAACGTGGCGAGCAGGTCACGTCCGCAGCTATGCTGGACGCTGTCGTCAACAAGCACTGATGCCGCCCAAAAAGCGCTGCACCTGACTGCCTACAGCGTCCGCTCGTCCCTCGCTCCCGCTTTCGGCAGCAGGTGAGCGCCAGCGATGGCGGGAGTTTTAGCCCGTCGGGGGTTTGGCCAGCAGACGCCGCAGTTTCCCCGTATCCGGACGAAAGTACAGCAGCGGCAGGCAGGCCAGCACGGCGAAGATGGCGGGTGCCCAGGCAAAACGGTCGATCAGATGTGCAACCAGGCCATAGATCGCAATGCCGCCGGCCATGACCGAAGTGACAAAGCTGGCGCTGATGTAGCGAGCAACCGGGGTAGGAGGGGTTTGCCCGCGCAAGAGCCGCGCGTTGCCGTTCAGAATCCTGCCGCGAACGAAGGACAGCACGCCGATTTCGATGCCGGCCAGCACCAGCAGCAGTAGGGTCAGGGTCCCCGTCGGGACGCCCTGCACGGGTGGAAGGACCACGATCTGGCCGATGAAGTAACTTAGGATGGTGAAGCCGACGATCATGATCCAGCCCAGCGCCCAACTCAGGTTCAGTTGGCGGGTCGCGGCGGCCAAGGTCAGCGGGGATAAAGACGGGTTCGACATGGTGTCCTCGCGGTGCGATCCGGAAAATTCCGCAGGCCAGTGTGGCCAGTTTTGCCGAAAGCACAAGGGGAATCGAGGTTAATACGGTGGCAACAGGCGCCGGAAGCCGTGTGCCAGCACAATCAGCAGAAACACGAGATTGCGCAACGGGATGGCTGGCCAGAAATAACGCACCGGTGCGGCAGAGTGACCCGTAATTGCCACCATTGCCAGTCGGTCGGCAATGCTTTCCAACAGCGACAAGGATCGAGGCCAGTCGGCGATGCGGGATCGCCATTCGGTCGGAATGCCGGCGGCTCCCACCGTCGCGCCCGCCAGCGCGCCGACAATCGCCCCGGTGGTATCGGTATCGCCGCCACAGTCCAGCACGGCCGTCAGGGTTCGCCGGAAATCGCCGCAATGCCGGAACCAGGCATAGGCCACGACCGGCACGGTGTGGTGGATGTAGCCGGTGACGCCCCGCGCCAGTCCCAACCGGTCCGCCAGTTCCAGGACGGTGGCGTCGTCCCTCGCCGCTTGGGCGATGGCGTCCACGGTGGCCAGCCATTTCCGATCCTTCGGACCGCAGGAGCGGAGCAAGGCGACGAACGCTTCCAACGCTGGCTGCTCGGTCAATCGATCCCGCACGATCCAGGCCGCCAGTTCGGCGATGACGGTCGCGCCGATCAGCGCCTTGGGGTCGGTATGGGTGAGGCGGGTCGAGGCGGCGACATAGGCGGCGCGCTGGTTGGGGTCGGTGGCGAAGCAGGCGCCGATAACAGCAACCCGCATCGCTGGGCCGTTGCCGGCGGAATACACGCCGCTGCGGTCCGGCGGAAAACCCAGCCAGAGTTTGCTAATCGCCCGCAAGGTGGCAAAACCGATCCCGGCTGGCAGGGACAGCAGCCAGCCGCGCAGACACCAGCCCAGCCGGCGGGCGAAGCGTTCGGGCGAAGCGGGGTGGCGCAGCAGGCTCTGGGCGACGAACACGGTGTGTTCGGTGTCGTCGCTGACCATGCCGTATCCAAACACCAGCCGTTGTCGCCAGCGTCTTCCGAACAGTCGGCGGATGCGCTGGCGCGAGAGACCTTCGGCGGGCAGGCCCAACGTATCGCCAACCGCCGTACCCACCAATAGGCCGTGCAGTCGAGCTGCCGGGAGATCGCTCACTCCCACCGAAACATCCAGGCGCCGATGAGCATGAAGATCAAGCTCATCGCGGCCAGCACCAGCAGGTGTCCGGAGACATCCATCAGACCGGCGCCATCGATCATGATCGCGCGTGAGGCATCGATGATATGTGTCAGTGGCGCTAGTTGGGCGCACTGTTGCAAGAAGGGATGCACGCCCTCCAGCGAAAACCAGACCCCCGACAGAAACGTCATCGGCCAACTCAATGCGTTCAACAGTCCCGCCGCCAACTCCTCGCTGGTGGCGCGGGCGGCGACCAGCAAGCCGAGGCTGAGCAGGCTGACCGCACCGAGCGTGAATACCACGAACAGGGCGAGATAGGAGCCGAACATGGCAAAACCGACAAACAGGTCGGTGCCGACGAACACCAGCACGGTCGAGACCAGGACCAGCAGCAGCCGCGAGGTGATTTGGGCGGAAAGAAATTCCAGCGGCAGCAGCGGGGTAGCCCTGAGACGTTTGAGCATCCCGTTCTTGCGGTAGCGCACGATCACGTAACCGACCCCGAACAGGCAACTGAACATCATGTTCATCGCCAGTACGCCGGGCAGCACCCAGTCCACATAGCGAATGGGGCGGCCGCTCACGCTCTGCTTGCTGAAGGTCGGCCGGGCGTCGGCGCCGCGCAGTATCCGCTCCAGCACGTAGCCTTTCGGCGATTCCTCGTTGATCCAGTAGCGCCGCCCGGCGGGATCGAACAGCATGTCGAGCTGGTGACGCTCGACCTTGGTCAGCGCGGCGCTCGGGTCGGTGATAGGGATGAAGCGGATGTAGCGGGTCCGCAAAAATTCGCTGCCGTTGCGGTCGCCGGTGTCGTTGAGAAGACCGACCTTGTAAAGATCCAGGCCCGGTCCGGAAAAGGCGAAGGTAAAACCGGCGATCAGGGAAATCGGGAACAGCAGATTCCAGGTCAGCGAGGACCGGTCGCGGAGGAATTCCCAGTTGCGGTGCACGAACACCGCCCAGAAACGTTTGAAGTTCACGTCCGCAACTCTCGGCCGGTCAGTTCCAGAAACAGATCCTCCAGGGTGCGCGGCCGGATCTGCAGCCGCGCCAGCGGGATGTCGCGGGCCAGCAATTCGCGGATGGCGGCGGTGACGTCGCGGGTCAGGATTTCCACCGAATTCCGGCCTCGCACCACGGTGTGCGACAGCGAAGGAGGGGGATCGGGAAAGTCCGTCGCCGGCAGTTGCAGCACCACGTCATCGAAGTGGGCCTCCAGCAGCTCGCGCGGCGTGCCCTGGGCGATGATCCGACCGTGGTCCATGATGGCGATTTCGTCGCACAGATGGTAAGCCTCCTCCATGTAATGGGTGGTGAGCAGGATGGTTTTGCCACGCGCCTTGATGTGGTGGATCAGTTCCCAGAAGTTGCGGCGGGCCTGCGGATCGAGGCCGGTGGTGGGTTCGTCCAGGAAAATCAGTTCCGGATCGTTGACCAGGGCAATGGCCAGCAGTAGCCGCTGGCGCTGGCCGCCGGACAGCTTGCGGGTATCGCGGTCGAGAAATTCGCCCAGCGCACAGGCGTCGATCAATTCGTCGAGCGGCAGGGTCCGGGTGTAGAAATTGCCGAACATCCGCAGGTTTTCGCGGCCGGTGATGAAGTCTTGCAGCGCCGTGGACTGGAACATGATGCCGACTTCCTGGCGGAAGCGCGGTCCCAGCACTTCGCCGCGATAGCGGATGCTGCCCGAGGTCGGTTGCTGGATGCCCTCCAACATTTCGACCGTGGTGGTTTTGCCCGCGCCATTGGGGCCGAGCAGGCCGAGGCAGCAGCCGGCCGGAATGGCGAGGTCGATGCCGTTCACGGCGTTGACCCCGCGAAAGTGCTTGATCAGATTGCGGGTTTCCAGCAGGTCGGTCATGGGACTCGTGGCGCGGAATCGAAGGGAAGTCGCTGGGGCGGCGGATCGGCCAGGATGGGACTGCAAGAAAAAGGCGGGGTTCGTCGTGCGTCCCCCGCCTTCCCGCAGCGCCCCGGTGGTTGCGGGCCTACGCGGTCAGGTCTTTCGATCCGACCTCGCTGTCGTCGCTCTTGTCGTCGTCGCCGCTCACCTTGACTTCGGATTCGCTGCTCTCGAACAGATGGCCGCTGTTGAGGGTAGGCTGGCTGGGAATCCAGCCTTGCCGCCGTTGCAGGTGGTAGGCCAAGCCGGTGCCGGCCGGGATCAGCCGGCCGACGATCACGTTCTCCTTCAATCCGCGCAGGTCGTCGCGCAGCCCGCGCACCGCCGCCTCGGTCAGCACCCGGGTGGTTTCCTGGAACGAAGCCGCCGAGATGAACGACTCGGTGGCCAGCGAAGCCTTGGTGATGCCGAGCAGGATCGGCTGCCAGATCGCCTTGACCCGGCCTTCGGCCTCGGCCCGATCATTCTCTTCCAGCCCTCGGGTGCGCTCGATCTGCTCGCCCTTGATGAAAGGCGTTTCGCCCTGGTCGATGATGTCGACCTTGCGCAGCATCTGGCGGATGATCACCTCGATATGCTTATCGTTGATCTTCACGCCCTGCACCCGGTACACGTCCTGGATTTCCCTGACCAGATAGGCGGCCAGCTCTTGCACGCCGAGCAGGCGCAGGATGTCGTGTGGGTTCCGTTCGCCGTCGGCGATCATTTCGCCCTGTTCGACGTACTCGCCGTCGAACACGCCGACATGCCGCCATTTCGGAATCAATTCCTCGTAGAGGACATCGCCGCCCTTGTCGCGGATCACCAGCCGCTGCTTGCCCTTGGTTTCCTTGCCGAACTCGATGATGCCGGATTTCTCGGCGAGGATGGCCGGTTCCTTGGGCTTGCGCGCCTCGAACAGGTCGGCCACCCGCGGCAGGCCGCCGGTGATGTCGCGGGTTTTGGAGGATTCTTGCGGGATGCGGGCGACGATGTCGCCCACCGCCACCTCGGCGCCGTCGGCCAGGTTGACGATGGCGCCGGCCGGCAGCGGATATTGCGCCAGGTTGCTGGTGCCGGGGATGAACAGATCGTTGCCGTAGGAATCCACCAGCCGCACCAGCGGTCGTTTGTCCTTGCCCTGCGCGCCACGCTGCTTGGGGTCCATCACCACCAGGCTGGTCAGACCGGTCATCTCGTCGGAGTGCCGTTGCACGGTGATGCCTTCCTCGAACTCGGCAAAGCGCACCGAACCGGCCACCTCGGTCACGATCGGATGGGTGTAGGGATCCCAGCGGGCGATCACCTGACCGGCCTCGGCCGCGTCGCCGTCCTTGACCGTGAGCACCGCGCCATAGGGAACCTTGTAGCGCTCCCGCTCGCGGCCCTGATCGTCCACCAGAGTGATTTCGCCCGAACGGGAGACCGTGACCAGGTTGCCGTCCCGCCGTTGCACGACTTTCATCTTGTGCAAGCGCAGGGTGCCCCGCGACTTGATCTGCACGTTGTTGCTGATCGTGGTCCGCGAGGCCGCGCCGCCGATGTGGAAGGTGCGCATGGTGAGCTGGGTGCCGGGTTCGCCGATGGACTGGGCGGCGATCACGCCCACCGCCTCGCCGCTGTTGACCCGATGGCCGCGCGCCAGGTCGCGGCCGTAGCAGGTGGCGCAGACGCCGTAGCGGGTCCGGCAGGTGATGGCCGAACGCACCCGCAGGCGATCGATGTTCCATTCATCCAGCTTCGCTACCCAGTACTCGTCCAGCAGAGTGCCGGCGGGCAGGGCGATGTCGTTGTCGTCCGGCTGAAACACATCCTGAGCCACCGTTCGTCCCAGCACCCGGTCGCGCAGCGGCTCCTTGATGTCGCCTTCTTCGACCACGGGGGTCATCAACAGCCCTTCGTTGGTGCCGCAGTCCGGCTCGGTGACCACCAGATCCTGGGCCACGTCCACCAGCCGCCGGGTCAGATAGCCGGAGTTGGCGGTCTTGAGCGCGGTGTCGGCCAGACCCTTGCGGGCGCCGTGGGTGGAGATGAAATACTCCAGCACGCTCAAGCCTTCGCGGAAGTTGGCCTTGATCGGGGTCTCGATGATCTCGCCGGACGGCTTGGCCATCAGGCCGCGCATCCCGGCCAGTTGGCGGATCTGCGCCGCCGAGCCGCGAGCGCCGGAATCGGCCATCATGAAGACGGGGTTGAAAGAATCCTGTTGCTCGGTTTCCCCCTGACGGTTGACGACGGTTTCAACCTTCAGGTTCTTCATCATCGCCTTGGCGACCTCTTCATTGGTGCGCGACCAGATGTCCACCACCTTGTTGTAGCGTTCGCCCTTGGTCACCAAGCCGTCTTTGTACTGCTGGTCGATTTCCTTGACTTCCTGCTCGGCTTTTTCCAGCAGAGCGGTTTTCTGGCTGGGAATCTTGAAATCCTCGAAGCCGATCGAGGAACCGGAGCGGGTGGCGTAGTGAAAGCCGGTGTACATCAACTGATCGGCGAAGATCACGGTATCCTTTAATCCCAACCGCCGGTAGCACTCGTTGATCAGCCGGGACACGGTTTTCTTGGTCAGCGCCTGGTTGACCAGCGCGAACGGGAGCCCTCGGGGCAGGATTTCCGACAGCAGTGCCCGGCCGACGGTGGTTTTGACCCGCTTCAGCACGGTGCGGGCGCGGTCCGCCTCATCGGTGTCTTCCAGCGGCAGGCGCACATCGACCCGGGCGTGGAGTTCCACCTGTCGGCTTTCGTAGGCGCGATGCACCTCCTTGAGGCCGGCGAACACCATGCCCTCGCCCTTGGCGTTGATCCGCTCGCGGGTCAGGTAGTACAGGCCGAGCACCACGTCCTGGGAGGGGACGATGATCGGCTCGCCGTTGGCCGGGCTGAGGATGTTATTGGTGGACATCATCAACGCCCGGGCTTCGAGCTGCGCCTCGATGGACAGCGGGACATGCACCGCCATCTGGTCGCCGTCGAAGTCGGCGTTAAAGGCGGTGCAAACCAGCGGGTGCAACTGGATGGCCTTGCCCTCGATCAAGGTCGGCTCGAAGGCCTGGATGCCCAGCCGGTGCAGGGTGGGGGCGCGGTTGAGCAGTACCGGGTGTTCGCGGATCACCTCTTCCAGGATGTCCCACACCATCGGTTCCTCGCGCTCCACCATCTTCTTGGCGGCCTTGATGGTGGTGGACATGTTGCGGAACTGCAGCTTGCTGAAGATGAACGGCTTGAACAGCTCCAGCGCCATTTTTTTGGGGAGCCCGCACTGATGCAGGCGCAGGGTGGGGCCGACCACGATCACCGAACGACCGGAATAGTCGACTCGCTTGCCGAGCAGATTCTGGCGGAAGCGGCCCTGCTTGCCCTTGATCATGTCGGCCAGCGACTTCAGCGGCCGTTTGTTGCTGCCGGTGATGGCCCGTCCGCGACGGCCGTTGTCCAACAGCGAATCGACCGCTTCCTGCAACATGCGCTTTTCGTTGCGGACGATGATGTCCGGGGCCGAGAGTTCCAGCAGCCGCTTGAGCCGGTTGTTGCGGTTGATCACCCGGCGGTAGAGGTCGTTGAGATCGGAGGTGGCGAAGCGCCCGCCGTCCAGCGGCACCAGCGGCCGCAGGTCGGGTGGCAGCACCGGCAGCACGGTCAGCACCATCCACTCCGGCTTGTTGCCGGAGTTGAGGAAGGACTCCACCAGCTTGAGCCGCTTGGACAGCCGCTTGAGCTTGGTTTCGGAGCTGCACTCGAGGATTTCCTGGCGCAGTTGCACCACCAGTTGCTTCAAGTCCAGCGTGTGCAGCAACTGGTGGATCGCCTCGGCCCCCATCCGGGCGTCGAACTCGTCGCCGTACTGCTCGACCGCCTCCAGATAGGCCTCGTCGGTGAGCATCTGCCCTTTTTCCAGCGTCTGCGTCATGCCGGAGTCGATGACCACGTAGGATTCGAAGTACAGCACCCGCTCGATATCGCGCAGGGTCATGTCCAGCAGCAGGCCGATGCGGGAGGGCAGCGATTTCAAAAACCAGATATGGGCCACCGGGCTGGCCAGTTCGATGTGGCCCATCCGGTCGCGCCGCACCTTGGCCAAGGTGACTTCCACCCCACACTTTTCGCAGACCACTCCACGATGCTTGAGGCGCTTGTACTTGCCGCACAGGCACTCGTAGTCCTTGGTCGGGCCGAAGATCTTGGCGCAGAACAGCCCGTCGCGCTCCGGCTTGAAAGTCCGATAGTTGATGGTCTCGGGCTTCTTCACCTCGCCGCGGCTCCAGGCCCGGATCATCTCCGGCGAGGCCAGTCCGATGCGAATGGCGTCGAAGTCCTCGACCTCGTCGAACGTCTTGAACGGGTTCAGCAGCTCTTTCATCGTCTCTCACCCACGGGATTGCATGGCGCCGCGGCCAGCGGCGGGTCCGACGGCCTCACTCGTTGCGCGCCGGCGGCGCCACATCGCTTTCCAGCTCGATATTGATGCCCAGCGAACGGATTTCCTTGACCAGCACGTTGAACGACTCGGGCATGCCGGCTTCCATCCGGTGGTTTCCGTCCACAATGTTCTTGTAGACCTTGGTGCGGCCGTTCACGTCGTCCGACTTCACCGTCAGCATTTCCTGCAAGGTATAGGACGCGCCGTAGGCCTCCAGCGCCCACACTTCCATCTCGCCGAAGCGTTGGCCGCCGAACTGCGCCTTGCCGCCCAGCGGCTGCTGCGTCACCAGGCTGTAGGGGCCGGTGGAGCGGGCATGCATCTTGTCGTCCACCAAGTGGTTCAGCTTGAGCATGTACATGTAGCCGACGGTCACCAGCCGGTCGAACGGATCGCCGGTGCGACCGTCGTACAGGGTGGTTTGGCCGGTTTCCGACAGTTCCGCCAGCCGCAGCAGCTCGCGCATTTCCTCCTCGGCGGCGCCGTCGAACACCGGGGTGGCGATCGGCACGCCGCCGCGCAGGTTGCGGCACAGCACCAGCAACTCGTCGTCGCTGAATTGCTCCAAGTCGATCTTTTGTCCGCCGGTCTTTTGCTCGCCGACCTGGTTGTAAATCTGATCCAGGAACGAGCGCAGCTCCACGATTTGTGCCCGCGCGTCCAGCAAGCGGCCGAGTTTGAGTCCTAGACCCTTGGCGGCCCAGCCCAGATGCGTTTCCAGCACCTGACCAACATTCATCCGCGAGGGTACGCCCAGCGGATTCAGCACGATGTCGACCGGCGTGCCGTCTTCCAGATAAGGCATGTCTTCCTGCGGCACGATCATCGACACCACGCCCTTGTTGCCGTGGCGGCCGGCCATCTTGTCGCCCGGCTGAACGCGGCGCTTGACCGCCAGATAGACCTTGACCATCTTGAGCACGCCCGGAGCCAAGTCATCGCCCTGCGTCAGCTTGCGGCGTTTTTCCTCGAATTTCTGGTCGAAATCCTTGCGCTGCTGGTCCAGTTGCCGGTTGATCTTTTCCAGTTGCTCGTTCAATTCCTCGGCGTGCATCCGGATGTGAAACCACTGCTCGCGTCGCAGACCGCTCAGATACTCGACCGTGACCGCCGCGCCGCCGCGCAGGTTATTGGGACCACCATCGGCCGCCTGGCCGGCCAGCATCCGCTCCATGCGCTGGTACAGGTCGTCCTCCAGGATGCGCATTTGGTCGTTCAAATCCTTGCGGATCCGCTTCAGTTCCATTTCCTCGATCTGCTGGGCGCGGGAATCCTTTTCCACTCCGTCGCGGGTGAACACCCGCACGTCGATCACCGTGCCGTCCATGCCCGAAGGCACCCGCAGCGAAGTGTCCTTCACGTCGGAAGCTTTCTCGCCGAAGATCGCCCGCAGCAATTTTTCTTCCGGGGTCAGTTGGGTCTCGCCCTTGGGCGTGACCTTGCCAACCAGGATGTCGCCGGCCTTGACCTCGGCGCCGATATAGACGATGCCGGCCTCGTCCAGCCGCGCCAGCGCGCCTTCGCCGACGTTGGGGATATCGGCGGTGATCTCCTCGGGACCCAGCTTGGTGTCCCGGGCGACGCAGGACAGTTCCTCGATGTGGATAGTGGTGAAGCGATCTTCCTGCACCACCCGCTCGGAGATCAGAATCGAATCTTCGAAGTTGTAGCCGTTCCAGGGCATGAAGGCGACCAGCAGGTTCTGGCCCAGCGCCAGCTCGCCCAGGTCGGTGGATGGACCATCGGCCAGCACGTCGCCGCGCGCCACACGGTCGTCAACGTGGACCAGCGGCCGCTGGTTGATGCAGGTGTTCTGGTTGGAGCGGGTGTACTTGGTCAGGTTGTAGATGTCCACGCCCGGCTCGCCGGCTTCGGTTTCGGCGTCGTCGACCCGCACCACGATGCGGCCGGCATCCACCGAATCCACCCGCCCGCCGCGACGGGCGATCACGCACACGCCGGAGTCGCGGGCCACGATCCGCTCCATGCCGGTGCCGACCAGCGGCTTTTCGGCACGCAGGGTCGGAACCGCCTGGCGTTGCATGTTGGAACCCATCAGCGCGCGGTTGGCGTCGTCGTGCTCCAGAAACGGGATCAGCGCCGCCGCCACCGAGACGATCTGCTTGGGCGACACGTCCATGTACTGCACCCTGTCCGGACCGGTCAAGGTGAATTCGTTCAGATGGCGGCAGGAGACCAGGTCGTCGGTCAGCCGCCCGTCGGGATCGAGCGGGGCGTTGGCCTGCGCGATGACATACTGGCCTTCCTCGATGGCCGATAGATAGTCGATTCGGTCGGTGACGCAGCTGTTTTCGACCCGCCGATAGGGGGTTTCCAGGAAGCCGTAAGCATTGGTGCGGGCGTAGACCGCCAGCGAGTTGATCAGGCCGATGTTCGGACCTTCCGGGGTTTCGATCGGGCAAACCCGGCCGTAATGGGTGGCGTGCACGTCGCGCACCTCGAAACCGGCGCGCTCGCGGGTCAGACCACCGGGACCCAGCGCCGAGACTCGACGCTTGTGAGTGACCTCGGACAGGGGGTTGTTCTGATCCATGAACTGCGACAGTTGCGAGGAGCCGAAGAATTCCTTGATGGCCGCCGCGACCGGCTTGGCGTTGATCAGGTCCTGCGGGGTCAGGCCCTCGGATTCCGCCAGGCTCAGCCGTTCCTTGACCGCGCGCTCGACCCGGACCAGACCGATCCGGAACACGTTTTCGGTCATCTCGCCGACGCAGCGGATGCGGCGGTTGCCGAGATGGTCGATATCGTCGACCTGACCGTTGCCGTTGCGGATTTCGACCAGCACCTTGAGCACGGCCAGGATGTCTTCCATCGAGAGCACGCCGGGCAGGTGCTCCTTGACCGGCACGCCGGGAATCGGCGTCCGGCGGTCGCTGACCCGGCTGTCGAACTTCATCCGGCCCACGTCGGACAGGTCGTAGCGCTCGGCCGAGAAAAACAGGTCGTGCAGCAGACGCTGGGCGGCGTCCTTGGTCGGCGGTTCGCCAGGGCGCATCATCCGGTAGATTTCCACCTGGGCGTCCCATTGGCTGCGGGTGGGATCGGCGCGCAGGGTGTTGGACAGGTAGGGGCCGCGATTGACCTCGTTGACGTACAGGGTCTGGAATTCGGCGATGCCGCTGGCCTGGATTTTTTCCAGCTTGTCCGGCGTCAGTTCGTCGTTGGCTTGGGCGAGTTGCTCGCCGGTTTCCGGATCGCGCAGGTCGTGGGCCAGCATCTTGCCAATCAGATATTCGCCCGGCACCGGCAAGCGCTGCACGCCGGCCTTGGCCAGGTCGCGGACGTGCTTGGCCTTGACCCGCTCGCCCGCCTTGAGCAGCACGCGATCCCCGATCAGAATATCGAAACCGGCGGTTTCGCCCTGCAGGCGCTCCGGCACCAGATCCAGCGAGAAACCTTCGCCATCGACGCGAATTGTATTGGTTTCGAAGAAAATACCGAGAATTCGTTCGTTGACGCTGGTGGCGTGGCGATCATTCGGATTGGGCTCGTCGAACAGCGCCCGCAGCAGGATGGTGACCGGCAGTTTGCGACGGCGGTCGATGCGCGCGTACACGATATCCTTGACGTCGAATTCGAAATCCAGCCAGGAGCCACGGTAGGGGATGACGCGCGCCGAAAACAGCAGTTTGCCGGAAGAATGGGTCTTGCCCTTGTCGTGATCGAAGAACACGCCGGGCGAGCGGTGCAATTGGGAGACGATGACCCGTTCGGTGCCGTTGATGACGAAGGTGCCATTGTCGGTCATCAGCGGCAGTTCGCCCATGTAGACTTCGTTTTCCTTGATGTCCTTGATCTTGGGCGCGCCGGCCTCGGCATCCTTGTCCATCAGCACCAGCCGCAGCCGCACGCGCAGCGGCGCGGCGTAGGTCAGCCCGCGCAACTGGCATTCGCGGACGTCGAACACCGGTTCGCCCAGTCGATAGCTCACGTACTCCAGCCGCGCGTTGCCCGAGTAGCTGATGATGGGGAACACCGAACGAAAGGCGGCGTGCAATCCCGCCACCCGGCGTTCTCCCGGCGGCACCTCGGCTTGCAGGAACTCGCGGTACGAATCCAGCTGGATCGCCAGCAGGTAGGGTACTTCGAGAATGCTGGGGCGCTTGCCGAAGTCTTTACGAATGCGTCTCTTTTCAGTAAAAGTGTAGGCCATCGGGATTCCTCTCACGGAAGTACCAGCCAAGGGCGGGGGCCGCCTGATTCCATTGCCGGTCCCGCTTCGCTGTTCCGCGAATCGAAACGGCGGTTTTCCCTGACAGGCTCAAAACGGAAACAGGCCGGCGGCCCAAAGCCGCCAGCCGTTCCTGTTCGAGTCCGTCCAAGCCAGACAATGCTGCGCAACGAGATCCCACCAGGGGGATGGTGCGGCGCCTATTTGACGTCGACCTTGGCGCCGGCTTCCTCCAGTTTTTTCTTGATGTCCTCGGCCTCGGTCTTGGGGATGCCTTCCTTGATCATCGAGGGTACGCCTTCCACCAGATCCTTGGCTTCCTTCAAGCCCAGACCGGTCAGGGCGCGCACCACCTTGATCACCTCGACTTTCTTTTCGCCGAAGCTGGACATCACCACGTCGAACTCGGTCTTTTCCTCGACCGGCGCGGCGGCGGCGGCGGCCGGAGCCGCCGCCACGGCGGCGGCGGCGGTAACGCCAAACTTTTCTTCCATCGCGGAAATCAGATCCACGATTTCCATCACGGTCATGCCGGCGATGGTGTCCAGCATTTCTTGTTTGGAAACGGCCATTGCAGGTTCACTCCTGGATAAAAACGCTAAAAATTCTGACTGCTATCAATCAGGTTGGTTGTTTTGCCGAAACGATCAGGCGGCTTCCTTCTGCCGCCGGACTGCTTCGATCGTGCGCACCAGCTTGCCGGGAATTTCGTTGAGAGTCCGCGCGAACTTGTCGAGCGGCGCCCGCAGGCAGGCCATGAGCAGGCTGATCGCCTCATCGCGGGTCGGCAGGCTGGCCAGACGGTCCAGCTCGCTGGCTGGAAAGGCCTGTCCGCCGACCGCCAGCGTCTTGACGACCAGCTTGTCGTTGGCTTTCTCTTTGAGAAATTCCTTGAATATCCGCGCCGCTGCGCCAGGCTCCTCTTGGGAGAACGCCAGAATCAGCGGTCCCACCAGATTGGGTTGCAGGCACTCGAACTCGGTCCCCTGCACGGCACGCCGCGCCAGGGTGTTCTTGACGACGCGCAGATACACACCGGTTTCCCGCGCTTTCATGCGCAGGGCCGTGAGCTGGGCCACGCTCAGCCCGCGGTACTCGGCGGCGATCGCGGAGTGCGCACTGGCAGCCACTTTGGCGACTTCAGCCACCACAGCCTGTTTTTCTGCCAGATTGAGACTCATTGCATTACCTCGTGGTTTTTCCCCGCTATCGCGGAGAATGGGAGCGGCGGCCTGACCAGGAATAATCCGGAAGGGCCTGACCGTCTGCGCGGGCTGTTCCAGTCATGACCGGAAACCATTGAGCCTGATGGCGCCCGCGGTCTTTGACGCTGGCCGGAAACTCCGGCCGGCCCAAAGTTCGTCGTTCCGTCCCCGACGCCCTGTCGGAGAACGGTTCAGAATGACAGCGTGGCCTGATCCACGGCGAGACCCGGTCCCATGGTGGTGGACACGGTAATCCGGCGGATGTAGATGCCTTTGGCGGTCGCGGGTTTGATCTTCTGCAAGTCGTGTAGCAATGCTTGCAGGTTTTCCTGCAACTGGGCGGAGGCGAATTCCAGCTTGCCGATGGTGCAATGGATGATGCCGGCCTTGTCTGTGCGATAGCGAACCTGTCCCGCCTTGGCGTTGCGGATGGCGCCGGCCACATCGGGCGTCACGGTGCCGACCTTGGGGTTGGGCATCAGGCCGCGCGGGCCGAGAATTTTGCCGAGCTGGCCCACCAGTCGCATTGCGTCCGGCGCGGCGATGACCACGTCGAAGTCGAGATTACCGGCCTTCACCGATTCGGCCAGATCCTCGAAGCCGACCACGTCGGCGCCGGCGGCGTGGGCAGCGTCGGCGTTGACACCTTGCGCGAACACCGCCACCCGTACCGTTTTGCCGGTCCCGTGCGGCAGCACCGTGGCGCTGCGCACCACCTGATCGGACTTGCGCGGGTCCACGCCCAGGTTGACGGCCACATCCACGGATTCCCTGAATTTGGCGCCGGGTAGTTCCTTCAGCAATCCGAAGGCCTCCTCGATCGGATAGGATTTCCCTGGCGTCAGTTTGGCGCGAATCGCTCGCACGCGTTTGGAGAGCTTGGCCATGGTCACGCCTCCTCTCGAACGTCGAGACCCATGGAGCGGGCGCTGCCGGCGATGGTGCGCACCGCAGCGTCGAGGCTCGCGGCGGTCAGGTCGGGCATCTTGGCCTTGGCGACCTCTTCCAGTTGAGTGCGGGTAACCTCACCGACCTTCTTGGTGTTGGGGGTGGGACTACCCTTGCCGATCCCCAGCGTCTTCTTCAACAACACCGTGGCTGGCGGGGTCTTCATGATGAAGGTGAAGCTGCGGTCGCTGTAGACCGTGATCACCACCGGGATCGGTAGACCGGGTTCCAGATGCTGGGTCTGCGCGTTGAAGGTCTTGCAGAATTCCATGATGTTGACGCCGTGCTGGCCCAACGCCGGACCGACGGGAGGGCTGGGGTTGGCCTTGGCGGCGGCAACCTGTAATTTGACGTATGCCGTAACTTTCTTTGCCATTGAAACTCCTGTCGGGTGCAAGCGCCTCGCGGCTCCCCGAATGAGCGATCCAGTCGACGGATCGCGAACAAGCGACCAGCGGCTTGCTGGTCAGCGGGATACTTTTTCGATCTGGATGAATTCGAGTTCGACCGGAGTCGTCCGGCCGAAAATCATCACCCCGACGCGCAGCCGGCTCTTTTCGTAGTTCACTTCCTCGACCACGCCTTCAAAATCGTTGAAGGGGCCATCCGTGACTCGCACCATCTCGCCGGGTTCGTAGAGCACCTTGGGTTTGGGCTTGTCGACACCGTCCTGAATCCGCTGCAGGATGGTTTGGGCTTCCTTTTCCGAAATCGGCGCCGGTTTATCGCTGCTGCCCCCGATGAAGCCGAGTACCTTGGGAACACTGCGGACCAGGTGCCAGGTCTCGTTGTCCATTTCCATCTGCACCAGCACATAGCCCGGAAAAAATTTACGGTCGCTCTTGCGCTTCTGTCCGTCGCGCATTTCCACGACTTCCTCGGTGGGCACCAGAATTTGGCCGAAGCGGTCGGCGATACCCTCGCGGTTGATGCGTTCCAGCAGCGAGCGTTTGACGTGTTGCTCGAAACCGGAATAAGCCTGCACCACATACCATCGCATCGACATGAGCGCTCCGCTAACCAGTAACCAGTCGGACCAGCCACAACAGCAACACGTCGAATAACCACAGTAGCACGCCCATGATCACGACCATGGCGATGACGATCAAGGTGGTTTGCGTGGTTTCGGCGCGGGTCGGCCAGACCACCTTGCGCAGTTCGGAGCGAGCGCCCCGGACGAACTCCACGGTTTCCGTGCCCGGTTCGGTTTTCAGGGCGATGGACACCGCCGCGCCGGCCGCCGCCAGCAGTCCGATGACACGCACCAGCAACGAATGATTCGCGAAAACATAAAAAGCCACCAGCGCGATCAGCACGATGGTGCCGGCGGCCAGGAGTTTGAGCGTATCGGCGCGGTTGGTCGCTTGCGGTTCGGGTTTGGTTGGGTTCATGCGGGTCTTGGGCTTACATGCTCCGGGGAACTCCTACCCCGCCCAACGAGGCGAGGTAGGAAGCGAAGCATGCCGTAAGGAAGATGGCAGGCCAGGAGGGAATCGAACCCCCAACCTGCGGTTTTGGAGACCGCTGCTCTGCCAATTGAGCTACTGGCCTGTAACTTAAGGGATGGAATCCCGGTAGGGAATCCACCCGAAGGTATGACTGAAACTCACTCGATCACTTTGGCGACGACGCCGGCGCCGACGGTGCGACCACCCTCGCG
>JAPUDV010000024.1 GCA_027492875.1 Candidatus Competibacteraceae bacterium
AAGATTAGTGAGAAAGACGATTTGTTTCTCTAAACTCGACAAAATGCATGACATCTTGATTGGCCTGTTTATCAACCGATATGAATTTGGGGTTTTAGTATAAAACCCATGTCTGGAACATTACCAAGCACGAGTACATCGCCGGTGAAATCTTCGCGATGGCCGGCGCCAGCGAGCGCCATAACCGGATTAGTTTGAATATCGCTTTCCATTTGCGGTTAGCGACCCGGGGTCATGCTTGCCGCGCCTTCATGGCCGATATGAAATTGCGAATCGCCAGTCACCGGATTTACTACTACCCGGATGCGATGCTGGCTTGCGACGATCATGACGATCATCCGTTCTACAAGACCACGCCCTGCTTCATTGCCGAGGTGTTGTCGCCCTCGACCGCCACCACCGACCAGCGCGAGAAGTGGCTGCACTACCAGGCTATTCCCAGCTTGCGCTACTACCTGCTGGTGGATGCCGAGCGCCCGAGCGCCCGACTGCTGACGCGGGTGGAAGAAGAGCGCTGGACCGAGCAGGTGCTCGACCGTGAAGATATCGTCGTCATCGCTTGCGGCGATGTTGAAATCCCGCTGTCGCTGGACGACTTGTACGAGGATACCGGGCTGCTGGCGTGAGAATGGGCGCGAGTGGGTCGTGATTCACTGTGTCGCTTCCCGCCATTCCCGTTCGTAGTAGTGCACCAGAATCTGGTTGTTGAGCCGGTTGATCTCGGTGGCGACCGGCCCCATGTCCGGCGGGAAGCGTAGCAGGGTGGCGACGATGTCGGGCGTCAGGAAGCGCAGGCCGGGCGGATAGCGGTCGGGCGCTTGCCAGGGCCGGCGCGTCGCCAGCGCAAACCCCCATTCGCCGAACGCCGGCACGTAGGCGTGATAGGGCGTGACCTGCAAGCCCACGCTCTCGATGGTGCGGACGATGCACCAGAACGACTGACGGGCGTACAGCGGCGAAGTGGTTTGCACCACCGCCGCCCCGTGCGCCGCCAGATGCTTCTCCAGCAGCCGGTAGAAGACGTTGGTGTACAGCCGACCCAGCGAGTAATTGGTGGGGTCGGGGAAATCCACCACGATAAAGTCGAATGTTTCCTGATTTTCCTCCAGCCACTTGAAGGCGTCGGCGTTGACGACCTTGACCTTGGGCGAGTTCAAGGCGTTGGCATTCAGCGGGGTCAGCAGGGGATGGGTGGCGAACAGCCGGGTCATCTCCGGGTCGAGATCCACCAGGGTCACGGCTTCCACCGAGTCGTAACGCAGGATTTCCCGCACCGCCAACCCGTCGCCACCGCCCAGCACCAGCACCCGCCGCGCTCCCGGCACCGCGCTCAGGCCCGGATGCACCAGCGCTTCGTGATAGCGGTATTCGTCGCGGGCACTGAATTGCAGGTTGCCGTTGAGAAACAGCCGCAGGTCGTTCTTCCAGCGGGTGAGCACGATGCGCTGATAGGGCGAGGTGTGGGCGAAGACGATTTCATCGGCGTAGAGCTGTTCCTCGGCCAGCGCGGTGATCCGGTCGGCGGCGATGAAGCCGACGGCCAGCGCCAGAATCGCGGTGGCGCACTGGCCGCGCAGCCAGCGCAGTTGCGGCAATTGCGCGCGAAACAGCCACAGCGCCCAAGCCGCCACCAGCACGTTGAGCAACCCGAACAGCAGGCTGGTGCGATTCAAGCCCAGCCGCGGCGCCAGCAGGATCGGAAACAGCAGCGACACCGCCAGCGCGCCCAGATAATCCAGTGTCAGCACCTGCGACACCAGATCCTTGAAGGCGAACTGCTGCTTGAGAATCCGCATGATCAGCGGGATTTCCAGCCCGACCAGAATACCGATGAGCAGCACCAGCGCGTACAGCGCCAATTGGAACGCGCCGGCGGTGGCGAAGATCAGGAACAGGGCCGGCGCGGAAAAACCGCCCAGCAGACCCACCGCCAGTTCGATTTGAATGAAGCGGGCGATCAGGCCACGAACCACATAGCGCGACAGCCAGGAGCCGATCCCCATGGCGAACAGATAGGTGCCGATGACGGTGGAGAACTGGGTCACCGAATCGCCGAGCAGATAACTGGCCAGCGTGCCGGCGATCAGTTCGTACACCAGCCCGCAAGAGGCGATGACGAAAACCGAGACGAGGAGGGCGGGGGTCAATGAAGCTGCTCCTCGATCCAGTCCCAGCGCTTTTCCTTCACCATCACGAAGCGACAGCGCCCCCCGGAAAGTTCAGCCCACAGCCCGCCGATCAAGCGGTCGTTTTCGGTGGCCGCCCAGCGATCCACGCCCTTGTATTCCACGGCGAGGATTGCACCCGGCTCGCTTGAATCGGGCAATTGGCACAGGAAGTCGGGATAGAACCGACCGTCCGCCTTTTGCAGGAAGAAGGAGCTGCCTTCGCGGCGAACCAGGTTACGCACCCAGAACCGGATGCGTCCTTTTTGCGCCTGGGTATCCAGCCAGCAGGCGCATTCGAATTCCTCCTTGCTGTCGAAATCGCCGATGCGCCCGTAATAATGCTTGCGGAAATCGAAGTGACCGAAGCGACCGTCGTAGTCGCGACTGGGCGCGTAAGCTTGCGGATGAAAGTTGAAGGCGTCCACCTCGCTGACGGTCACGCGAGTTGCCGCGTCGTCTCCGAACAGCGTCCGTTGGAAGGCTTTACTCACGGCCTGTTTGCGCAAGTCGCGGATATGTGCTTCGAGCCGGTCGCGGATCAGGAACTTTTGCAGATTGGCGCGGGCCACCGTGAAACCCTCGCGGCGCAGCAAATCGCTCAGCCAGGCCGCCACGAAAGCCTGTTTGCTGGCGTGGGTGAGCGAGGGCTCCGGCAGGTTGCGGCAGAGCCAGGTCGCCAAGCGCAGCTCGTCCCAGTTCTCGGGCCGGTAGGCCAGACCCAGATCGCGTTGCAGTTCCGGCAGGAAGCGGGAAACGATCTTGCCGCTGTCGTCGTCCACATCGATCTCGCCGCCTTCCGAGACCTTGAGGCCAGCCCCCAGCAGACTCAGGTCGTCGGCGGTCGGCGCGGCGTCGTAGGGCGAGAGATCCCAAGGATATTCCAGTACCTCCGGATCATCGAACAAGCGCAGTTCGCCTTGCACGCGCAGGGCGAGTTGCGGTACCCGAAAGCGTTCGCCCCGTTCCGCCGGTGTCTGGAAGAACTCGATGGCGGTGGTGCGGCTGATTTCGGCCGCCTCGGCGATGGCGGCGGCGGCGGATTCGGACGTGACCGATGCCTTGAGTGTTTCCGTCTCGTCCTCGCTCAACGGCGCGTCGATGGTCAGGGTGTTGAGCGCGCCGTTCCAGGTCACTTTGTCGCGGATGGGTTTGGGCACGCTCTTGAGATTCGGCTTCTCGGACAGCGTGATCGCCACCGGCCGAATCGCCACGCGCCCGGCGTGTCCTTCCAGATCGAGCCGCGCCTGTTCGGTCTTGGCGGCGGTCACGAATTCGCTCACTTCGCGCCGTTCGAAGCCGGCGCCCGCCACCAGTCGATCGCGCAAGGCGCCGGCGGTTTCCGCGAAGTTGCGCGACACCACGAAGGCGTAGGAACGATTCAGCGCCGGAGCTTCCCGATGACGGGCATCCGGTTGTCGCAGCACCCGCCCCAGCAACTGTTCCACTGCCGTGGCCGAATGCAACGAGGCCATGCTGACCAGGATGTAGGCAAAAGGGCAATCCCAGCCTTCGGCCAGCGCCTTTTGAGTGATGACGAATTTGACCGGGCAGCTCGGATCGGCGATGCCCAGTGGGTAATTCGCCTCGATGTTCTCCAGTCCCTTTTCCTCGCCGGTGGCGACCACGATCTCGTCGGCGGGGATGCGGTGATTGGTCATGAGTTCGGCGCGCACCCGCTCGAAGTCCAGGGTTTCGACGCCGGCCCGACGCGGTTCGGCCTGTATCAGCACGATTGGCCGCAGGTAGGCTGCGCCCGCCCGGCGTTCCTCGTCGGCCAGTTTGTGCAGGGCGTCGCGGCGGCCGATGGCGTCCGCCAGACACTGTTGCCAGTTCGGCTCGGTTTCCAGCACCACCGGCAGTTTGATCATTTCCTCCGCCTTCAATTCGGCGGCGGAGACGCTGTGCAGCACGTTGGACGGGGTGCGTTCCAGGTCGGGCGTGGCGGTGAGTTCCAGCACGCCGCTGGGACGAAAGCGCGCCAGCATGTCGAAGGCCAGTTCGGTGCGGCTGTTGTGGGCTTCATCGACGATGACGAAGGGCCGGCGCAGGCGCAACACGTTGGCGAGCGAGTAGGGGATGGTCTGGTCGGCGCCCTGACCGTCCTTGAGCAATTCGTCGCGCTGGACCGGCGCGAGGTGCTCGAAGTGGTGCATCAGCGTGCCGCTGGACTGGTAGACCTTGCGGCATTCCTCGTCCTCGACCTGGAAGGCTTGCCGGGTGGCGACGATGATCGTGGTCGAGGTGTCCAGCGCGGCGCGGGTCACGCTCTTGGCGTCGTCCAGATCCAGCACCGTGATCGGACCAGCTTCGCGCAAGGCGGCGTGGTAGGGATGCTGGCGATTCTTCAAGGCCCGCAGCGTCTGTTCGCGGATGGGCTTGCTCGGCACCAACCAGAGGATGACGCTGTGCTCGCAACGCAATAGCTGGGTGTTGACGAGGTGGACGCTCTTGGCCGCCAACCAGGTTTTGCCGCCGCCGGTGGGCACGCGCAGGCAGAAGTACGGTATGTCGGCCGGGAAACCCGGCAGCGGGTGGTACGGGTTGCCACGGTCCCACAAGCGCTCCGTGGTCGCGGTAAAGGCAATCGACGGTGACGGCAGTTCGTGGCAGGTTTGGAAATAGATTTCGATGCTTTCGAGCACCTGGGATTGGTAGGTTTTCGGCGCAAACGTGCTCATGTCGCATCCTGCCAGTTCTCCACGGCAAGACCGGGAACCCGAGAAAACACCGACAGATTGCGCGTGACCACGCACAGGTCGGCCGCGCGCGCGATGGCGGCGATTTGCAGGTCGTAAGGTCCGATCGGTTGACCCGAACGGGCGAGCAAGGCGCGGATTTCGCCGCCGTGCTCAGCGGCGCGATCATCGAAGGGCAGGCTGCGGATCTGTGCCGCCAAGTCGCGCAACCGTGCTTGATTCTTGGCCACGCGCTGGCTGTTGCAGGCTCCAAACCAGAGTTCCGCCCAAACCGGCGTGCACAAGTACAACCGTTCCACGCCATGGCGGCGGACTGCCGCCACCAGCCTGTCGTTGTTCTTTAGCAAGGCGATCCAGGCATTGGTGTCCAGCAGGAAATCCTTCATGCGAGTGGGTCCCGCGCCGCATCCGACCCGAGGTCGGCACCATCGATGTCGTCCGGGAAATCCTCGCCCAAGCTTCCTGCGGCGCGGGCGATGAACGCTTCGGTATCAGACAATTTGGTGGCGGGGGGGCTACCCCGTACCGGCGCTCCAGGTATTCGATGAAGTCCAGGGTCTCGCGTTGCAAGTCAGCGGGCAATGCACGGGCGTGTGCGTAGATCGTTTCGGGCAGGGTCATGTTCTCGCTCCTGTCGGCAACACGGACAAAACGGGATCGTGGCGCAGCGCGTTCCAACGGCTGCCCTGCGTTTCGCGGATTGGGATCGTGGGCTCATTGCGCTCAAGAGAGCGAGGCATCTTTACACCTCCAGCGCGTAAGGAGTCTGCTTGAAGGCGATTCCTTCCCGCGCGGCGCGGGCGCCCATGCGATTGGCGGCGGCGTAGATGACCTTGGGGCCGGCGAACTTCGGCAGCACGTCGAACACCGGCCCGGTCAGCACGTTGCCGCCGGCGATGGATGGGTCCTTGAGGATGCCGTTGTAGAGCAGGTACACGGCGCGACCTTCGTGCACGCCCAGCAACGGCGAGTCGGCCTTGCCCGCGAAGCCGGTGCCGGTTTCCACGAACCAGACGAATTCGGCCAACTGGGCAAACGTCACGTCTTCGCGGATTTGCCCATCGGCGGCGAACAGCGGTTCGGCGGACAGGCGGCAGAATTGGAAGCTGCCACCCAGGCCGTCGATGGTCTGTCCCTTGGCGTTGGTGTAGCCGCTGGCCACGCGCTTGACCCGTGCGGCGGTGACGTTACGGGCGATGTTCTCGTCCATCTCCACCAGGATAAAACGGCGCTTGCCGCCATCCTCGGCGTTTTGCTTGAGCACGGCGTGGCCGGTGGTGCCGGAACCGGCGAAGCTGTCGAGAATCAGCGAATCCGGGTCGGTGGCGATTTGCAGGATGCGTTGGATGAGTTGCGTAGGTTTGGGTGTTGCGAAATCTGAAACCGAGGAGACATCGTGCAGGACTTCCCGCAAATCCTTGCGCGCGCTGTCGGTGTGCCCGGCGAATTCGTGCGTCCACAAGGTTTGCGGCACGATGCCATCGGCGTTACGGAGTAAGTGCTTGTAGCGCTTGTAGGCCGGTACTTTCCCCTTGCCATCCTTGCCCCAGTAAATCAACTCTTGGGCAACGTGTCGGGCATATTCTTCCGGGGAATAGGCCCAAACTCTTGTGCGCTTGGGCCAGATTTCTTCGCCAGTATTGGGGTTGCGGACGGGATAGTAAAGATTGGGGCGTTCTTCGGCAGTCTTGTTGCAAGTGTAATCGCTGAAACGGAAAACTCCTTTTTCATCCTCAAATTTGTATTGACTATCCTTATCATTTCCACGAGGCAGCAAGTTGCGTTGCCAACTTGGTGAGCGTTGATACACCAGCAGGAAGTCATGCATCGGCGCGATGGTCTTGTGATCATTGGCCACCGCATATTTTTTCTGCCACAGCACCGTCGCGACAAAGTTTCCCGCCCCAAAAACCTCATCCATCAACAAGCGCAGCGTCGCCACTTCGTTGTCGTCGATGGATACGAAGATCGCTCCGTCTTCCCGTAAAAACTGCCTCAGCAACACCAGGCGCGGATACATCATGCACAGCCAGCGGTCGTGTCGATCCAGCGTCTCGCCTTCCTTGCCGACTACTTCGCCCAGCCAGCGGCGGATTTCCGGGCTGTTGACGTTGTCGTTGTAGACCCAGCCCTCGTTGCCGGTGTTGTAGGGCGGGTCGATGTAGATGCACTTCACCTGTCCGGCATAACGTGGCAATAGGGCTTTGAGGGCGTGCAGGTTGTCACCCTGCACGATCAGATTGTCGCTGTCGACAGTTCCGCAAGACAGTTCCGGCACCGGCTCCAGCAGGCGGAACGGCACGTCCTTGTGGTGGTTGACGACGGCGCTTTTGCCGATCCAGTTCAGGGTGGGCATCTTCGGTCCTGTTTTCGACGGCTCATCCCATCACCGTCGGGGTCCGGCCTTGTCTTTTGCGACCCTGTTCCCGTGGCGACCTCTTGGGTCGGGTGCTAGCGACATCGGAGATGCAAAAGATAAGACCGGACCCCAGGCTTTCGCGCCGAGGAAGCGAGCCTGTTACCGCTGGTCGATCGGCACGTAATCTTGAATCGCGTTGCCGGTATAGATCTGCCGCGGCCGGTGCAGGCGGGCTTTCGGGTTGTCGTGGATCTCCTTCCAGTTGGCGATCCAGCCCGGCATCCGGCCCATGGCGAACATCACGGTGAACATGCTCAGCGGAATGCCCATGGCGCGCAGGATGATGCCGCTGTAGAAATCCACGTTCGGGTATAGCTTGCGTTCGACGAAATACGGGTCGTTCAACGCCACGTCTTCCAATTCGCCGGCGATCTCCAGCAAGGGATCCTTAATATTCAGCTTGGCCAGCACCTTGTCAGCCGCCGCCTTGAGAATCTTGGAGCGGGGATCGAAGTTCTTGTAAACCCGATGACCAAAGCCCATCAGCCGCAACTTGGAATCCTTCGCTTTGACTCTGGCGACATAATCGGACACCTTCATGCCGGACTGATTGATGAATTCCAGCATTTCCACCACCGCCACGTTGGCGCCGCCGTGCAACGGCCCCCACAGCGCGCACACCCCGGCCGCGCAACTGGCGAACATGTTGGCGCCGCTGGAGGCCACCATCCGCACCGTGCTGGTCGAACAATTCTGCTCGTGGTCGGCGTGCAGGATCAAAAACAGCGAGAGCGCGCGGGTGATCTCCCGATCCGGCACATATTCCCGGTAGGGCAGGGAAAACATCATGTGCAGGAAATTGTTGCAATAACTGAAATCGGGATGCGGGTACATCAGCGGTTGGCCGATGGACATCTTGTAGCTGGCCGCCGCGACCGTGCGCACCTTGGAAATAATCCGCGCCGCCGCCCGTTCCAGCGTCGTTTCGTCCTCGATCTCCATCATTTCCGGCTCGTAGCAACTCATGGCGTTGATCATCGCCGAGAGAATG
Source organism: Candidatus Competibacteraceae bacterium (assembly GCA_027492875.1). Lineage (GTDB taxonomy): Bacteria > Pseudomonadota > Gammaproteobacteria > Competibacterales > Competibacteraceae > Competibacter. The sequence continues at coordinate 8,275 of JAPUDV010000024.1, forward strand.
GCCATCGGGTGGGCGTTGGGCGGGAAACCCTGGAAATGATTGCGCAGGCTCTCATGCAGCATCTCGTTCGCGGTGAGCCGGTTCCGGAACCGCTGTAGCTCCTCCGCCGTGGGGAGCCGGCCCCAAATCACCAGCCAGGCGGTTTCCACGAAGGAACCCTTTTCAGCCAGTTGCTCGATCGGAATGCCACGATAACGCAGAATGCCCTTGTCACCGTCGATATAGGTGATGTCCGAAGTGCAGGAACCGGTGTTGCCATAACCCTCATCGAGCGTAATGAAGCCCGTGCGGTCGCGCAGCGTGGTGATGTCGACCGCCAGCTCGTTTTCGGTTCCTTCAATGGTGGGAAAGTCGTAGGACTTGCCATCCAATTCGATGCGGCACGTATGACTCATGGCTTGGGCTCCGTTGGTATTGAGGATGAAGTGGGTGGTCCGCGCGGACTATGGACTGAGAGGCATAATTATAACTTATTGATTTAATAAGATCGCCAGTCGGGTCTGGCATCCCACCGCCCACCGGGCGTGTCATGCAAGCCGGATTATACAGCGGCCGGCCCAATTGCGAACGGTCGGGCTCATTCGGCCCGGACCTCGATTCCAGCGCGGCGATGACGCCAGTATTCAAACACCCCTGGCATGATCGACAGGATGATGATGGCCAGGATCACCAGGGTGAAGTTCTGCTTGACGAACGGCAGGTTGCCGAAGAAATAACCGCCGTACAGGAAGGCGGCGGTCCAGGCGACGGCGCCGGTCACGTTGTAAAGCAGAAAGCGGCGATAGCTCATGCTGCCGGCGCCGGCCACGAAGGGGGCGAACGTGCGCACGATCGGCACGAAGCGGGCGATGATGATGGTCTTGCCGCCGTGCCGCTCGAAGAACTGGTGGGTACGATCCAGATACGCCTGCTTGAGGAAGCGAGCGTTCGGGCTGAACACCTTTTCCCCCAGATAGTGGCCGACCGCGTAGTTGACCGTATCGCCCAGGATGGCGGCAGTCGCCAGCAATAGAAACAGCGCATGAACGTTCATCGCGCCGATAGTGGCCAGCGACCCGGCCGCGAACAGCAGCGAATCACCGGGCAGGAACGGCGTGACCACCAAACCGGTTTCGCAGAACACGATCAGAAACAGGAGGGCGTACAGCCAGCCGCCGTACTGACCGGCCATCTCCCTGAGATGTTGGTCGATATGAAGAAAAAACGCGAGCAGATCGGTCAGGAAATCCATGAGGGAACCCCGGTTTCCGGAAAGGTGATGGAGTTTTGAAAGGGGTTGAGAAGAATCGGGAAAACCATTGCCAAATCAGGAGGGGTTTTAATACGGGTTAAAATTCAGTTCAATCGGCGCAGTTGCACCACAACTCCAGATCCGGTGGCCCACCGCGCGGACAATCGCTCCGCCGCAAAGCCGGCTCGGCCTCGGGCGGCCAGCGCCACAGCTCCACCTCCCAGGGGTCGATGGGGACGCCGTCGGCATTCATCGGCATTGCCCCGGTTCCCGTCGCCGTCGGCGCCAAGGTCAGACGCTGGAGCGTGCCATCATCGCCGGCGAGAATGTTGTCCGAACCCGCACGGGGGTCGCAAGTCATGGCGCGCTTCCATATGGTTGTCTAAGCTCAACACTATACAGGAAATCCGCCGGCGGACAGGCCATGACGGCCGGCCGGCGCGAAAGGACCGAACGAAACCCCATGCCGTCAAGAGGACCCTCATATCGTGCTGACCGACAACCCGATGACTCGCTGGCGAAAGGCCAGGAGACTGTTGCTGGGATTGACGCTGCTGGCCAGTCAGGCCGAGGCGGCCTGGACGGTGGCCAACCAGCGCGACCCTCTCACCCGCCAGACCCGCTGCCTGCTCAGCAGCGCGCCGCAGATCACCTCGGACGGTTACGACACCACGCCGGTGACGCTGGTGTTCAACGGCAACGATCTGCTGGTGGTCGCCGAATCGGAAATCGACCGCTCCTTCGGCGACCTTCAGTTGGTGGTGGATCAGAATCCACCGTTCCACGCCGACCGACTCGATCACAACATGACCCTGGTGTTCGATCGGGAAGTGCCCGAACTTATCCAACAGTTCCGTAAGGGAAGCGAGGTCACTGCGTATTTACGGTTCTGGCCAACCTGGCCGGTTACCCAACTGTTTCCAGTCAAGTTCAGCCTCATCGGCTTCAGCAAAGCCCACGACGGCATGACCAACAACTGCCTGCCGCCGGCCAGCGCCACGCCTGCTCGATCGGGCTGAAGGCGGCGCGCTGCCCGACCCGACTTCCGTTATTCGCACCAAGGAGCCCGCTACATGGGTCTGCGCATGAAGTTCAATCTGGTGTTGCTGCTGGCGTTCGCCATCGGTCTGGCGCTGGCCGCCTATCTGTCCGATCACGTCCTCAAGGACAACGCCCGCGAGGAAGTGGTCCAGCACGCCCGCATCATGATCGAGAGCGCGCTCGGCGCCCGCGGCTACACCGCCCAGCACATCCGACCGCTGCTGACCTTGCAGATGAAACGGCAGTTCCGGCCGGAATCGGTGTCGGCCTACGCCGCCGTGCAAATCTTCAAGGCCCTGCGCGAACAATATCCGGACTATACCTACAAGGAGGCGGCGCTCAATCCGACCAATCCCACCGACCGGGCCAGCGACTGGGAGGCGGACATCGTCAACGAATTCCGCAACAATCCGGATAAAAAGGAACTGGTGGTCGAGCGCGACACCCCGACCGGACGGATGCTCAACCTGGCGCGGCCGCTGGGCATCCGCGACGAAGGCTGCCTGGTTTGCCACGGTCGGGTCGAGGACGCGCCCAAGACCATGACCGACATCTACGGCGTCAACAACGGCTTCGGCTGGAAAATGGGCGAGATCATCGGGGCGCAGGTGGTGACGGTGCCGATGTCGCTACCGCTGGAACGGGCCCGCCAGACCTTCACCACCTTTATGATCCTGCTGGGCGGCGTCTTCGCGCTGCTGCTGCTGCTGCTCAACATCCTGCTGCATTTCGTGGTGATCCGGCCGGTGAAGCGGATGTCGGAGATCGCCGGCGAGGTCAGCATGGGCAAGCCGGACGTGCCGGAATACGTCCGTCAGGGCTCCGATGAAATCGCGTCCCTGTCGCAATCGTTTAACCGGATGCGGCTCAGCCTGGAAAACGCCATGAAGATGCTGGGCGAATGAGAGGCGTTTTTGTACGGCCTCTTGGGAATTAAGGCGTTGAAAAACAACCCTCACCCCCAGCCCCTCTCCCATGGGGAGAGGGGGGCTTTTGTATTGGTCCCGAGATGAACGACGCTGGCGACACCAGCGCCACGCTGCCGCCGCACATCGGCCGCTACCGCGTGACCGGGATGCTGGGTCGCGGCGCCATGGGCGTGGTTTACCGCGCCCACGATGCGGCGATCGACCGCGAAGTCGCCATCAAAACCATCCACCGCCGGCTGTTGCGCGGCGAGGAAGGCGCCGAGTGGCTGGAACGCTTTCGCCGCGAAGTGCGCGCCGCCGGCCGCTGCGTGCATCCCAACATCGTCACCGTGTTCGAGTACGGCGAGGAAGCGGGCGCGCCCTATATCGTCATGGAGTACGTGCAGGGCCGGGAACTGCGCAGCTACCTCAAGGACCGCAATCCGCTGCCGCTGGCCAACGCGGTGGCGATCGCCATTCAGGTGTTGCAGGCGCTCGGCCAGGCGCACATCGCCGGCGTGGTGCATCGCGACATCAAGCCCGCCAACATCATCTTGCTGGCCGACGGTCAGGTCAAGGTCACCGACTTCGGCATTGCCCGGCTGGAGGCCGGCGGCAACATGACCCAGGATGGGATGACGGTCGGCACGCCCGGTTACATGGCGCCGGAACAATTTAAGGGTCTTGAGGCCGACCGGCGCGCCGATCTATACGCCACCGGCGTGGTGCTGTTCGAGTCGGTGACTGGCAGCCGGCCGTTTCCAGGGCGCAGCGCCAGCGAATTGATGTATCAGGTTTTGAACGACCCGCCGTTGCGCGCGACCCAGATTAATCCCCTGCTGCCGGCCGAACTCGACGGCGTGCTGAAAAAGGCGCTGGCCAAGTCGCCGGACGCCCGCTTTCAAAGCGCCGACGAATTCATCGCCGCGCTGGAAAACTCCCGGCTGGTGGATCGCGAGACCGCAGCCGATGGCTCCACCGTGTTCCGGGTCGCGCCGGTTCAGGCGCCGCAAGCGCCGGCTGGAGCCAATACCCCGCAGGGCTGGGACCCGGCGCTGTTGGCCCAAACCGAGCGGCTTCTGATTGAAACCATCGGTCCGATGGCTCGGGTGATGGTGCGCAAAACCGCGCAGCAGGTCAGCAGCCCGGCGGAACTGGTGCAACGCCTGGCGGAGACCATCCCCGGCGAACGGGACCGCCTGCTGTTCCAGCGGCGGATGCGGGCGGTGATCGGTGGCACCATCACCGGCATGGCGACCCACGGCGCGTCGGGAATTGGCAGTCAGGTCAGCGGATCGCTGGGGTCGTTCGATCAGACAGTGCTGGAAGTCGCTCGCCGGGACTTGGCGGTTTATCTGGGACCCATCGCCAAGGTGTTGGTCAAACAGGCCGCCAGCAAGGCCCATAACCCGCAGGAACTTTATCAGCTATTGGCCGCGCACATCCCCGCCGCCGCCGACCGTCAGGCATTCGTGAAACGTGCTCCCGCCATAGCCGGTTGAGTGCCCGCAGCGCAGCTCCGAAGTGACTGGGCACACTTTCACGAACCGGTCCGGGTCAGAGTACTCGGGTGAAGGGTTGATGGCGCGTCCAGCACCGCCGCCAAATCCAGTTGCCGCATCGCGGAAATCGCGTATTCCCAGCGACCCTCGGCGCACAGGCCGCGCACCCCACCCTCTTCGTAAGCCTCCAGCGCCGCCTGGATGCAGGCAACGCGCACCGTTTCGGCCAGCAGTCGCGAATCGATCATGACGTTCCTCCCGGTTCAATGGGTCAGCCGCGCGTACAACAGCAGCAGGCGGCGCGGCAACTCTTCCGGGTGGCGGATCAGCACAAATCCGTCCCGGCCAAATAAGTATGGCAGATACGCATCGGCTTCCTGGTCGATGGTCACGCAGAAGGGCCGCAAACCGGCGCGGCGGGCTTCCAGCAGCGCCATGCGGGTGTCCTCGATCCCGTACCGCCCTTCATAGTGATCGAGATCGTTCGGTTTGCCGTCGGTCAGCAGCAGCAGTAGACGGCGAGCGGCGCTCTGCCGACCGAGCAGACCGCTGGCATGGCGAACGGCCGCGCCCATGCGGGTGTAATAGCCCGGTTTGATCGCGTTGATCCGCCCGCGCACCGAGGCGCTGTAGCGCTCGCCGAAAGCCTTGATGCGTTGCATCCGCACATGCTGGCGCTTGCGCGACGAAAAGCCGTACAGCGCGAAGCGGTCGCCGGTCACCGCCAGCGCCTCGGCGAACAGGAACAGGCTGTCGCGGATCACTTCGATCACCCGCCCCTGGTTGTTGATCCAGGCGTCGGTGGACAGCGACAAATCCGCTAGCAACAGACAGGCCAAATCGCGTTCCTGTCGCGCCAGTTGCCGGTACAGCCCGCGTTCGTAACCGTGCCCACCCCCGGCGCAATCGGCGGCGTGGCGCACGCAGGCATCCAGATCGAGTTCCTCGCCGTCGGGCTGGGCGCGGCGCCAGCCGCGGGCGGGCCGCAGGATTTCGAACTGGCGGCGCAGGCGCTGGGCGCTCCGACGCAAAGCCGGCGGCAACTCGCAGGGTTCGGCACGGCGGGCCAGCATTTCTTGCACGCAGCAATATTCCGGCCGCAGCGCGCGCTTGCGGTAATCCCATTCCGGTAGCTTGATCCCCGGCCCCAGCGGTAGATCGTCCTCGCTGGCGGAGGGCAGATCGAGGTCGAAACGCACCCGGGAGGCGGTGTTGGCGCCGTCGGGGCTGATGCTGAGCACGTCCATATCCTGCGCCGCCGCCGCGCTGGGTTCGGAATCGTCGCTGGGCCGGTTGACCCGCACGAACTCGGCCCAGGACAACAGACTTTCCGCACGGAAAGGCAGCAGAAAAGGACTTTGGCGTTCCGGCAAATCCACGGACTCGGCGCGGCGCCGCGGGCGGTCGCGTTCCGCCGGCGAACCGCCGCCGGGCGGCGACTGGCCGGTCGCGTTCCGCTGAGAGCGGGTCGCGGCGCGGGCGGTCGCGGGATAGAGCCAAAGCGGCACGGGCTGTAGCGGGCGGCGGGCGGCGGGCAACTCCGCCACGCTGCCAGGCTGGTGCAACGCTCGCCGTAACTGGTTTTCCTGAGCCGCTTCGTCGGGCGGCAAGCGTTCCGGTGGTCGCCGCACCCCCAGCACGGCGGCCACCAGCCGCCGGTAACGCGCCCGCAGACCGGGATAACGCTCCAGCACCCGCACGGTCGCCCGCTGGTTGCCGCTCAGCCAATCGGCATCCGGGTCGATGGCGTCGTGGGCAGCGGCCAGCGCGATCAGCCAGAGGTAGAGATCGCGGTTAAGTTCGCGGCTCGGCAGCAGCGCCAGTTCCGACGGCAGTTGCAGGGTTTCCGAATCGCGGCTGGCCCGATCCGCCCGATTCCCTATTTCGGCGATCCGCGCCAGCCAGCCGCGCCGCGCGCCGTGTCGAACCGTCGCCGCTGGCGCGACCCGCAGACCGGGGTCGCCGCCAAACGCGCGAAACAACAAGCCGGCGGTTTTCTCGATTTCGGCGAGGGTAACCGCCGCCTCCGGGTAATGGCGTTGCGCCGCGCGGGTAACGAAGCGATGCCAGAGCGCGCCGACCTGTTCTTCCATGGTGCTCGCTAACTCCTGCCCCTCACCCCAACCCTTTTCCAGAGGGAACGGGAACCATCGCGACCGGGTTGAGCGATTTGGGTGGAATCCTGGGTTGATCGGCAGCCGGTTCGCCGGCCAACAGCCCCTGCGATCCATCGGCTTGCAGCGCCCGCCGATCCGCGATCCAGTTCAGCAAACCGCCTTCGGGATGATTCCGTTGCACGGTGTCGCAAGCGTCGATGCACTGGCCGCATTGGGTGCAGGCGAACATCAGGCGCTTGATGGTGCGCGGCTTGAGCCGCATCGGACAAACGTGGTCGCAGAACGACGGGCAATCGGCGCAGGCGCGGGCGCGCTCCCGCGAGTAGCCCACCACCATCGCCTGGCGATTGGCCATCCAGGCCAGACTTTGAAACAGGCCGACCGCGCAGCCGTAACGGCAGAACAGGTGCCGGGCCAGGGTGAACTCGACGAACAGCGCCACGGTGGCGGCGCCGACGAACAGCGCCTGATTGCGGGTCGGGCTCAGGTTGAACAGATTGCCGTAGACCTCCACCGGCGGTAGCAGGTAGGTCAGCAGCACCACCGCCCACAGCAAGGCAAAGGCCAGGGCAAAAGGGATCGCCAGCAGCCAGTAACGGGTATCGGTGGGGGCCGGCGTACCGTCCGGATGCCAGGGCGGTCCCGGTTTCCGGTCCCAGAGGCTCTGCTTGCCGCTGGCCTTGCGCACCAGTTGGTTGATGGTTTCCACCACCGAAAAATGCGGGCACAACCAGCCGCAGTACAACCGGCCCCAGCGCCAGGCGATGCCGAGAAAGGTCGTCGCCAGCAACAACACCGGCGCGATCACTCGCAGCAGGATGTTCAGCGCCATGTGCGTGCTGTCGATCCGACCGGCCAGATAATCGTCCAGACCCAGCGTCCACGGTTGGCCAAACACGATCGGATGGCCCTGGATCAGATCGAAGCGCAGCAGATCGAAAACTGGGGCGACCACGAACAGGATGAAGAAACCGCCCTGATAAAGGACGCGCTTGCGTTGGAAGGGAGTCATGGCAGCAGTTTTCCGATCACGGGATAACGACATGGCTGACCGGCCAGCGCCCGCGCCAGGCCGAGAATGCCGAGGACGACGAGCGTGGTGTGCGCGGTGGTGAAATAGAGAATGACGACCACCCAGGTCCAGGCAGCCTGATAACCGCCCAGGGCGACGATCAGCAGGTTGGCCAACACCAGCAACGCGCCCGCCCACAGGCTGGCCGACACCGTCTGCCACACATGCACCCGCGCCAGCGGCGGCGCATCCTTGCGATGGCGGAAATAGAGCCACAGCAGCAGCAGGAAACCCAGACCCGGCAACAGCAGCAGATTGACCAGATACAGCGATTCGGCGGCGATGGCCAGACCCTGACCGGGCGGCGACGCATCGCCAATCGGCGACGGTTCAGGCGAAGCGGGCATTGACCACCTCCAGCAGCGCGGCGGCGGTCTGCCGGTCGTCGGTCAGCGCCTCCACCAACGCGACCCGACAGGCGGTGACGCGATCCATGCCGCCGTGAATCAGCTGCGCGGCGTACACCAGCAACCGGGTGCTGGGCACCTCGTCCAGATCCTGTTCCCCCAGGGCGCGAAAGGCGCGGCCCAGCTCGACCAATGACCCGGCGGTGGCGGCGTTGCAGCCGGTTTCGCTCATCACGATGGCCCGTTCCCGCTCGGGGTTGGGGAAATCGAAACACAGAGCGATGAAGCGCTGGCGGGTGGACGGTTTCAGGCTCTTGAGCAGATTCTGGTAACCGGGGTTGTAGGATACCACCAGCATGAACGACGGCGGCGCCGTCAAGACTTCCCCGGTGCGCTCGATGGGCAATACCCGCCGGTCGTCGGCCAGCGGATGCAGCACCACCGTGGTGTCCTTGCGCGCCTCGACCACTTCGTCGAGGTAGCAGATGCCGCCCTCGCGCACTGCTCGGGTCAGCGGCCCGTCGCGCCAGACGGTCGCTCCGCCGTGCAGCAGATGCCGCCCCACCAGATCGGCGGCCGACAGATCGTCGTGGCAGGCGACGGTGTGCAGCGGCAAGCCCAGCCGCACCGCCATGTGGGCGACGAAGCGGGTCTTGCCGCAGCCGGTTGGCCCCTTGATCAGCAGCGGCAGGCGGTTGCGCCAAGCGGCTTCGAACACGGCGCATTCATCGCCGGTGGGTTCGTAGTAGGGAATTTCCATCGACTGCGGCTCGAGCTGCGGTTTCATCAGGATGAACGGGCAATCAGAAAATACTGCGCCCCTCTCCCTGCGGGAGAGAGGCTGGGGGTGAGGGCATTTTTCTCGACGCTCCGACCCTCACCTCGACCCTTCTCCCGCAGGGAGAGGAAACATCGCTCAAGCCGTGGCGGTTTGCCCCTCGCGCGCCTCGGCGGTTTGCGGCCTGTCTCGGGCGAAGAAGCTATAGATGTACACCGTCAGCCCGATCAAGAACACGACGCCGGCCAGCCAGCGCATCCAGTAAAACATGGTCAGTTGATTCTGCACCTGCATGAACGGTTGCGGGTTGGGGATAATCCGCTGCAACCACACTTGCAGGATGCCGGCGGCGGTCAGGAACAGGGTAATGAACACCATCGAGACCGTCATCAGCCAGAACGACCACATTTCCAGCACCTGCGCCCGCTCCGGGTTGGCCTCGCGCCCGCGCAAGATAGGCATGGCGTAGGAGATGATGGTCAACACCACCATCACATAGGCCCCGTAGAAGGCCATGTGGCCGTGCGCGGCGGTGATCTGGGTGCCGTGGGTATAGTAGTTGATTGGGGCCAGGGTATGCAGGAAGCCCCAGACACCGGCGCCGAGGAAGGCCATGACCCCGGTGCCCAAGGCCCACAGGGTCGCCGCCTTGTTGGGGTGCTGGCGGCGGCGACGGTTGACCATGTTGAAGCAAAACACGGTCATGGCGAAAAACGGTAGCGGCTCCAGCGCCGAGAATATCCCACCCCACCACTGCCAGTAGCCGGGAGTACCGATCCAGTAATAGTGATGGCCGGTGCCGATGAAGCCGCTGACCAGGGTCAGCGTGATGATCACGTACAGCCATTTCTCGATCACCTCGCGGTCCACGCCGGTGATCTTGAGCAGCACGAAACCGAGGATGGCGCCCAGAATCAGTTCCCACACGCCCTCGACCCACAGATGCACCACCCACCACCAGAAGTATTTGTCCCTGACCAGGTTGGACGGGTTGTAGAAGGCGAACAGGAAGAACACCGCCAGCCCGACCAGACCCATCAGCAGAATCATGCCGATCGCGGTCTTGCGACCCTTGAGAATGGTCATGCCGATGTTGTACAGAAAGGCCAGCGCCACCACCACGATGCCCAGCTTGGTCGGCAGCGGCTGCTCCAGGAACTCGCGGCCCATGGTTGCCAGCAGTTCGTTGCCGGTCATCTCCGCCAGCGTGGCGTAGGGCACCGTCAGATAGCCCACCACGGTCAACGCCCCGGCGACCAGGAAGATCCAGAACAATAGATGCGCCAGCAGCGGGCTGTGCAGTTCGGTTTCGGTTTCCTCCGGCACCAGGTAGTAGGCCGCGCCCATGAAGCCGAACAGGAGCCAGACGATCAACAGGTTGGTGTGAACCATGCGGGCGACGTTGAACGGGATCGCCGGAAACAGAAAATCGCCGATCACGTACTGCAGGCCCAGAATCAGGCCGAACAGGATTTGCCCCACGAACAGGGCGATGGCGGCGATGAAATAGGGCTTGGCCACCGCTTGGGATTGATAGTGCAATTGCATGATGCTCTTCCTCGCTCTGGATGCCGGGACGGCGGTTCAGCCTTCGATGTTGGGCGGCCAGTTTTCGGTGTTGATTTCCGAAGTCCATTTCAGGAAGGCCACCAGGTCATCCAGTTGCTGGTCGGTGAAATGGAACTGCGGCATCTGTCGGCGCCCTGGCGTCTTGGTGGGTTGTATCTTGATCCAGGCCTTAATGAAGTCCGGACCCCGCCGTTTGTAGACGTTGCCCAGTTCCGGAGCGAAATAGGCGCCTTCGCCCAGGATGGTGTGGCAGCCGATGCAGTTGCGGGTCTCCCACAGCGTCTTGCCGCGGGCGACCTCCGGCGACGGCGCCGCGGCGGGAATCCGCTGCGGGATGCGCCAGTTGGTGTGGAAGGTGAGGGCGAGAAACAGCAGCACCGAAAAGAGCGTGCCGCCGTAGAAAATATTTCGCGCCATGGACTTGGTGAAAAACGCGCTCATGACCACCTCTTTGTCGGCAACGATGCGAGCCGCCCCGCTGGAACTCACCTCGGGCGGGAATCCGGTCCATAGTCCGAAAATCGCGGCTTGCATTCCTTGATCCCGATCAAGGAATTTCCAGGCTGGCGCCCCCACACTCAGAAATAGCCTCTGGGGACTTAAGGTTTTGAAAAACAACCCTCGCCCCCAACCCCTCTCCCATGAAGAGAAGGGAGTTTTTGTATAGCCTCTTAATCGCGTGAAGGATTGGAACCATGGCCGCCATCACCCCGCTGCTCGCCGACGAACACCGTTGTTGCGACGAAAGCTTCGCCGCCGCCGAAGAGGCGGCCCAGGCCGGCGATCCGGTCGGCTGCCGCCAACGGTTCCAGCAGTTCCAGACAGCGATGGAACACCATTTTCAAAAGGAAGAGAACATTCTGTTCCCCGCCTTCGAGCAGGTCACCGGCAACGCCGTGGGGCCAACGCGGGTCATGCGGTTGGAACACCAGCAAATGCGGCAAGCGCTGGCCGAGATGAGCGATACGCTAGCCGGCGGCGACCTGGACGACTTTCTGGGACAGGCGGAGACCCTGCTGATCCTGATGCAGCAGCACAATATCAAGGAGGAGCAGATGCTGTACCCGATGTGCGACCGGGTGCTGGGCGCCGTCGCCGGATCGGTGATCCAGGACATGCGCGACCTCCCGGCGAGCCCACTGGCATGATCGCCCCCGAGATCGTGGTGGACGGGCGGGGTCTGGAGCATCCAGAACCACTGGAACGGATTTTAGCCGCCCTGGAGCAGCTTCAACCCGGACAACGAGCACGCTTTCTGATCCATCGCCAGCCGTATCCGCTCTACGACATCCTGCGCCGCCATCGCTACGCCTACACGGTCGAGCCCCGCGCCGACGGTCATTTCGAAATTCTAATTTCCCCGCCATGACCCCGGCCGGGCTCTCGCTGGAACAGGCGCCGCCCTTCGGCGTGCCGCTGCGGTTTTTCCTGACCGCGCCGCCGTTTCTGCTGTTCGCCGCCGGACTGCTGCTGTGGCAAGGCCCGGACATTTTCGCCAGCCGCTGGTTGCCGGCCACCCTCGCCCTGACCCATCTGCTGACCCTGGGCTTCATGGCGCAGGTCATGCTGGGCGCGCTGCTGCAAATCCTGCCGGTGGTGGTCGGCGTGGTGGTGCCGCGCCCGAAACTAACGGCGGCGCTGATTCACATTCCGCTGACCCTGGGCGCGCTGGCTCTGGCCGCCGCGTTTCTCGGCGGCGGACCCACCGGGTTCCAGATCGCCGCTGGCTTGCTCGGCCTGGGTTTTGGCGTTGCCCTGCTGGCGATCCATCTCGCCCTGTGGCGCGCGCCGGTGGTCGGCGGCACGGTCATCGCGCTGCGCTGCGCCCTGGGCGCCCTGCTGACCACGGTCGTGCTCGGCGTGCTGCTGGGCGGTTTCTTCGCCTGGGGCTGGCGGCTGCCGGTGTTTGAGCTGACTCACCTGCACGCCGCCTGGGGCTTGGTGGGCTGGACCGTGCTGCTGGTGGCGGGAGTCGCCTACCAGGTCGTGCCGATGTTCCAGATCACCCCGCCTTATCCTACTTGGTTGAGCCGGGGATTCGCGCCGCTGCTGGCTGCCTTGCTGGCGGCGTGGTCGACGTTCGTTTTGATCGGCGGGCGGGCGGCGGCGAACTGGACGGGCGCGGCGCTGGCGATGGGCGTCGCGCTGTTTGCCGGCGCGACGCTGTGGTTGTTGACCCGGCGTCGCCGCAAGATCGGCGACCCCACGCTGAATTTCTGGCGTGCCAGCCTGGCCAGCCTGCTGGCGGGCGCGGCGCTGTGGTTGCTGATGACCTGGATGCCGGCTTTGGAGCACGCTCCGCAAGTCGAAGTGCTGCTGGGAATCTTGTCGATCTTCGGCTTTGCGGTCGCCGTGATTAACGGCATGTTGTACAAAATCGTGCCGTTTCTAGCCTGGTTTCACTTGCAGGCGCAACTGTTCCAGCGCGTGAAAGTGCCCAATATGAAGCAATTGCTGCCGGACGCTTGTATCCGACAGCAATGGTGGAGCTATCTGGCGGCCTTGCTGTTGCTGCTGGCCGCCGCCGTCCGGCCCCAGATGTTTACCTACCCCGCCGCGCTGGCCGTGGGCATGACCGGCGGCTGGCTGGGGATTAACCTGTTGAGGGTTTGCAGGATTTATTATCGCGTGTCGCGCGGCGAGCCGGCGGCGGCCTGAGCCGGCGTGGGCGCTAGCCCGGTTGCTTGCCGCCAGCCGGTACTTTCAGGGTCAGGTACAACGAGCCGACGTCGCGTTTGATCAGCAGCGGCACCCGCTGGCCGGGCGGCAGGGTCTTGACCAGTTGTCGCAGGTGCGCGACGTCCTCGATCTTCTGGTTGTTCAGGCTCAGCAGGATATCACCCGGTTGCACGCCCGCCTCGGCGGCCATCCCCGGACCGACCTGTTGCACCCGCACGCCGCCGTCGCGACCGCGCTCGCCGTCCGGAAAATCGGCCACTAACACGTTCAGGCGCGGCGCACCGTCGTCCGGCGGGTTGCTCAGCGTCAGCTCGGTCTGGTCCTGATCCGGCAACTGACCCAGTTTGACGGCGATGTCCCGCGTCTTGCCGTCGCGGATCACGGTCAAATCCTTGTTGGCGCCGGGCTTGGTGGTCCCCACCAGCGGTGGCAAATCGGCGCTGTCGTTGATCGGCCTGCCGTCGTAGGCCGTGATGATGTCGCCCACCTTCAAACCGGCTTTCTCGGCGGGGCTGTTCCCGGTCACCTCCGCCACCAGCGCGCCGCGCGGCTGCTCCAGCCCGAACGAGCGCGCTAGATCCTGAGTGACTTCCTGCAAGCTAATTCCCAACCAGCCACGGGTTACATGACCGTCGGTCTTAAGTTGCGCGACCACGTCCATCGCCACATTGACCGGGATGGCGAACGATAGGCCCATGTAACCGCCGCTGCGGCTGAAGATCTGCGAGTTGATGCCCACCACTCGGCCGCTCAGATCGAACAGCGGCCCGCCGGAGTTTCCGGGGTTGATCGGCACGTCGGTCTGAATAAAGGGTATGTAGGTATCGTTCGGCAGCGAGCGGCCCAGGGCGCTGACGATGCCCTTGGTGGCGGTGCGCTCCAGCCCGAACGGCGCGCCGATGGCAAAGACCCATTGTCCGACTTTGAGATTATCGGTGTTGCCGACGGTTACGGTCGGCAGGCCGCCGGTATCGATCTTCAACAGGGCGATGTCCGACTGTGGGTCGCTGCCGATCACTTTGGCCGGAAATTCGCGCTTGTCGTTCAGTCTGACCGTGATCTTGTCGGCGCTGTCCACCACATGACGGTTGGTGACAATGTAGCCGTCGGTGGAAATGATGAAGCCGGAACCCATGCCCTGGGTCGGCATGCCCTGGCTCCCCGGCGGCATGGGCGGCATCGGGAAACCCTTGAAGAGGGGCGGAGTCGGACTGTCGTCATCCGGGTCCGGCATGCCGCGCCCGCGCCCAGCGATGGTCGGCGAGCTCTTGCCGGTCACATCGATGTTCACCACCGCTGCAGCGTTCTGCTCGACCAGGGCGCTGAAATCCGGCACGGTCATTTCCACCCGAGCCGGTGGGGCGGCGTCCAACGCCAGCGCCGCCGGCAGGGTGTAGGCCACCAAGGCCGCGCCGCCGGTCGCGAGCGCCACTGCCACCGCCAGTTTTTTTATCTTGCTGGGAAATTTCATCGTCTTTACCTCTCGCGCAACGAAAATAACAGACTCGATTTCGGGATCGGATATACCCCGCTCCCATCGTTGTGCGCCATTATCCCCAGCCATGCTTAAGGCAATCTTAAGGCGGGAACGGTTTTTCGTTTATTGATCGATACGATTTTTGGGGTTTAGGATGATATCCAAATTTAGAACACTACCCGATATTGATGCTAGCCAAACTGGCCGTCAATTCTTGGTTTGATAAGCATGGATGAGTAGCTAATAACGAAGATCAGAAATGCCGCGATCCACGCAATTTGGGAAATGACTATCCAAATTAAGTAATGCTCCATATCGAACAAAGGCAATATTACTCTAATCATACTGCCCACAATAAGAACAATAAAAGAGAAGGCGATCCATTTTGGTGGATTTTTAACATTTCTTCCGGTATGACCGAGCGAGACACGAGACATCATACTTAATGTTACAACGCCTATACCACCGAAGCTAAAGGCGTGTATCACAATGATTTTTGGCAGATTGAAGAAGGGGATCAGCGCCATGAGCAAGAAACCAGAATCGATCAGAAAAAATGCAATAAACAAGCTCCACAAGAGCGGCTTTTTCCAAATTCCAATGGTGTGCCAACCCACTAGACGGATCGAAGTGATAATAAACAAACACATTGAAATGAATGCTACAATCTGATCATTTCCAACAAAAACCTCTACAATAAAAAATGCTAGATATAAGATGAGGCTTGATATATCCAGCCATTTTGAGTTAAAAAGTTTTACCGGGTACTCAACACCGACTTCAACAAAAAATGGGATTAATCTTCTGCCCATGGTAATAATCAAACCAATAATCAGGAATAATCCTCCATAAATACCAAGATACACACCATTTTCAATAAACCCAGCCGCTCCAAGGTAGAAACAGCCATTACCAATGGCTAAAAATATGAGTTTTGCCATAATGCTCATTTGCTTCCATTGTTTGACTTTCGCAATGGGATAGGCTACAGCTCCTATTAGAAATAGCATGAAAATAATATCAAAAATTGCGGCAATAAAAATAAAACGTGTCCCGAACAGGAAAAGGAGTCTCGCCAATGCCCATAAAACGAATAAACCCAAGAGGCTTAATCCGTGAAGAGTTTGTATGCCAGTCCAATTTTTAACGGCTGTTAACAGGAATCCGGCAATCACCGCCATGGTGAATCCGTAGATCATCTCATGGGCATGCCATTGAAAATAAGATATTTTTTCTACAGATAAAGGGATTTTAAAGACATAAACACCCATCCAAAGCGTAATAGAAGCTATCGCAAAAACGGCCGCGCCTAAGAAAAATGGCCGAAATCCAAGATTCAATAAGGCTACTTTTGACGATGGAATGCGATTTTTTTCAACAGTTGCGATAGTCATTAGAAATGTTCCCAAGCAGGTTCTTCGTTGATTCTTGTGGAAACTGCTGCTCGACGTCTCATAAATGAGATCCATAAGTGATGGATCGTAAATAACTAATTGATCAGAAAAGGTATAAAATTAGCCGCCAGCCAGTTCAACGGGCCAAAATCGATCTTGAGCGGCCAGATCTACAAGAATTGACGAAGAACATCATTCTCCGTTGCTTTCTTTGATGAAAGAGTAAAAAGTATATAGAGAAAAAATTGATAATACCAAATGCTTCTTGAATTCTTCATTATGCGCAGGTCGATACAAAATAATGTCTATTAAAAACAACATCTTGTCATTAAAGTAACTGCTGGTTTTCAGACGCGTTTGGTATAAAGAGGCAATGTTCAGCCAAAAGTTTATTGGGTCTTCGTGCATAGAAAATGGGGGTAATCCTCTTCCTACATCAAGTGAACCTTTATGACATAGAGTAAAAGACTA
>JAPUDV010000025.1 GCA_027492875.1 Candidatus Competibacteraceae bacterium
CGGCGCCGGGGGGTTCGAAACGGCGATTCCATAACTCGGAGAGGAACGCTATATAGGAAAAGCTGCTGTAAAAACAGATTATTGACGGCGTGAGCCGGCTTTCCGGTACTCCGCCAAAACCGCCGTTAACCGGGCTCCCGCGCATAAGCGGCGTGATTTTCGGTGCGCTGGTTTTTCCGCTGTTTCTGAAAATGCGGTTCGGGTTCGACCCGTTAGCGCGGGTCCCAAGAGACGTTTTTGTGCAGTCTCTCAGGCCAAATCCGCCAGCAACGACTGGCGCAGCGGGTCCGATACCGCCGGCACGGTGGCGCTATAGTGGGGATGGTCCACCCCGACGGCCAGTACCGCGCCCTGCTTGAGCCGGTCCTTCATGTCGGGGCTCAGCTCAAAACGCAGAAAATGCACGGCGCTGGTCTTTTCCTCATTTTCCCGCTTCAGATCTTCGTCAGCGATGGCCGGAACGGATTCGCAGCCTTCCACCTGGACCCAGACTCGATCCTCGATGCCCTTCAGCCGTGCCAGCATGTGACGGCGCTCATCGACGTCGGGGTACTCGATCAGCATCGTCGCCTTGAAGTTGCTCCCGTCCGGCACCAGCGGGTTATAAGCTTCCAGTTCGCCGTTGATGCCCTCGTCCTCGAAGATTTTTTCAATTCGCAGCATTTCCTGCACCTGATAGCGAAGGGTCAGTTCGTCCTCGAAAATCAGGGTCAGATGATCACCCAGCGGCAGGGCGCGTTCCTTCTTGTGCGCGAGCACTCGCGCCCGAAAGGTTGGACGTTCCCTGGCGTACTGCTCCAAGGACATCAGGCTGTCCCGAGTAATGGTCGGCATGATCGGCTCCTGAAAGTCACAGCCCGTAAGCGATGCGAATGAGGGAAATCGGATGCTGCTTCTGGGCCTGGGTCTCGCCCATGCCCTGACAGATATGGCGGCCGGCGATGGCGCAATCCGAACTGACGTAATCCGGATCGGCCTCGGCCATCTGCCGGAAAACCGGCCGGCCGATCTTCATCGACAGGTCAAAGTATTCGCTCTTGACCCCCCAGGTGCCATCGTGGCCGGCACAGCGCTCCACGGTGGTGAGGGTGGTATCCGGAACCATTTGCAGCAGCTCGCGGGTTTTCTGGCCGATGTTCTGCACCCGCAGATGGCAGGGAATGTGGTAGGACACCTTGCCGAGCGGCTGCTTGAAATCGGTCTTGAGCAGGCCGTCCTTGTGGCGCAGCACCAGGTACTCGAACGGATCGAACATCGCCCTGGCCACGGCCTGAACCTCCGCCTCCTCCGGATACATCAGCGGCAGTTCCTGCTTGAACATCAGGGTGCAGGAGGGAATGGCGGTCAGGATGGCGTAGCCGTCGCGGGCCAGCCGCGCCAGTTGCGGGATATTGATCTCTTTCAGGCGGTTCACCGACTCCAGATCGCCGAGTTCGAGCTTCGGCATGCCGCAACAGGCTTCCTTTTCGACCAGGGTGGTCGAAATCTCGTTGTGGGCCAGGATCTTGAGCAGGTCGTGGCCGATACCCGGCTCGTTGTAATTGATGTAGCAGGTGGAGAACAGCGCCACCTTGCCGGGCGTCCGCTCGCCCTCGTGCACGGGAAACTGGCTGTCGGTTCGAGCGCCGGCGCGGAAACGCTGGGGCGAGTAGTCGGGAAGCTGGCGGTCCTTGTGGACCTTCAGCATCTTGTCCATCACCCCGCGCATGGTCTTGTTCCGGTTGACCGCGTTGACGGTCTGCGCCACCACGGGAATCGCCAGCAGCTTGCCGAGAGCGTCGGTGCTGGTGAGCAGCTTGTCCCGGAAGTTGACTTGGCCTTTTTTGAACTTGATCGCCTTGGCCCGCAGCATCAAATGGGGAAAATCGACGTTCCAGGCGTGCGGCGGCACGTAGGGGCACTTGGTCATGAAGCAGACGTCGCAGAGGTAGCATTGATCCACCACCTCCCCGTACTTCGCCTTGGGGATGGCGTCCACTTCGCCGGTATCGCCTTCGTCGATCAGGTCGAACAGCTTGGGAAAAGCGTTGCACAGGCTGACGCAGCGCCGGCAACCGTGGCAGATGTCGAAGACCCGCTCCAATTCCGCCAGCACTTGGCCTTCGTCGTAAAATTCGGGGGTTTTCCAGGCGAGGGGATGCCGTTTCGGCGGCTCCAGGTTGCCTTCGCGCACGCTCATGGTGACCTCTCCTCGGAGTTGGGGATGGGGGAGGCGGGCGGGCCAGGCGCCCGCCCGGCATCTCCTCAGTCGGCTAGCGCATCCAGGGCTTTCTGGAAGCGGTTGGCGTGGGAGCGCTCGGCCTTGGCCAGCGTCTCGAACCAGTCGGCGATTTCTTCGAAGCCCTCCTGCCGGGCGGTTTTCGCCATGCCCGGATACATGTCGGTGTATTCGTGGGTTTCGCCCGCGACCGCTGCCGTCAGATTGTTGCGGGAAGAGCCGATCGGCAGTCCGGTGGCCGGATCGCCGACTTGCGCCAGATAGTCCAGGTGGCCGTGCGCGTGGCCGGTTTCGCCTTCCGCCGTCGAGCGGAACAGGGCGGAAACGTCGTTCTGACCTTCGACGTCGGCCTTGTTGGCGAAGTACAGATAACGGCGGTTGGCCTGCGACTCGCCGGCGAACGCCGCTTTCAAATTGCCTTCGGTCTGGGAACCTTTGAGCTGCATGGGTGAACTCCTCATCTTTGGATGATCGGGCAAGCACAAGACCCTGTTGTCGTTGGGGTCAAAATGAGTGTAGTTCGAGATTCGTCATGCGGCTAATTGACCGACTCAATGAGGTCGATAGCCCGCGCTTATAGCGTTCCTCTCCGAGTTGTGGAATCACCGTTTCGAACCACCCGGCGCCACGCGCCACCCCTCCTTGGACAAGGCGGGGAGATTTCACAACCGGTATGGGAGCGCTATATGTGGGTGGCTCCGGGAGGACATGCAAAAACTCCGCGACCGGACACGGACGGGAGCGGAATTCGCCGGAACTCTGGCGCGCGGCAAGTCGATCCGTCGCTATTCTTTTCCCATGGCGAAACACCGCCATACCAATCCTGTTGCACTGGCCGCGCCCGGCGGGCGCTTCATCGACTGCCCTTGGACGGATCGCCGGCCGGCTGTTCCGGCTTGGCGTCCGCCGGTTTCCGGTAATCGCCGATGATGCCCTTGGCGGGGCAGATTTTAACCACCGGGCAATTTTTGCAGCCGGCGACGATGGCGACAGGGCATAGCGTCATGTTGTTACTCCCAGGGAAAAGTACGATTTTCGCATTGTCTCTTGACGATCCCGAAAGCGCCAAGGGTTTTATCCTTGCCCGTTTCCCCACGAAAATATCAGCGGGCGGGCAGACGGGCGGGATCGAGAACGACGGCCATGGACTCGCCATCCGGACCTTTCAGACCCGCCAGCGCGCACACGCAGGGGAGCTTGATCGTCGCCGCCAGCAGCGGCGGCAACGGGTGCAGGGCGGAGGCCGGTAGCCGGTGGTGGATCACCGGTTCGTCCACCCGCACCGTCAGCTCGCCGGACGGGTGGAGCAGCCGTAACCGTCGATTGCGGGTCCGAATCCCCGTTGCAGACGCGACGGCGGGCAAGCCCAGCAGCCCGGCGAGGTCTGGAGCTTCCGACCCATCCGCCGCCTCCAGGGCCCGCACTCTGGCGCTTTCCACCGCGAAAGCGAGCCCGCCGGCGAAGAAAAGCACTAAATCGATGCCCGCCGCCTGGTCGGTCCGATCCGCTTGGAGGGTCGCCATCGCCGGTCCCTACCCCAGCCCGGCGCGGTAGTCCTGAAACAGCTGCTCCAGGTCCAGCGCCAAAACCATTCGCCCCCGATGCTCGAACACGCCGGTCGCCAGCGGTCGCAACTTCTCCGGCAGGGTGCAGGGCGGGACGTGGACGGCATCCCGCACCACATCCAGCACGTCTTCCACCCGATCCACCCGCAGACCGCTGCACATCCCGCCGCCCTGACCGATCAGAATCGCGGTCCGGCGGCCGGCGGCGGTGCGCTCCGCCCCCAGCAGATCGCTCAAACGAATCACCGAGACGATGTCGCCGCGCACGTTGATCACCCCTTCCAGGGACGGCGGACAACCGGGAACGAAATGAATCGGCGACAGCGGCAGGATTTCCGTTACGTTGGCGCCGGGGAAGGCAAACAGCTCGCTGCCCAAGGCGAAGACCACCATCTGAACGGTGGGCGCCTCGACATCGAGGATGCCGCCGTTCGCCCGCCGGCGCCGTTCCAGGATTTCCGATAACTGGTCCTGCTCATCGGTCATCGCCCGTCTCCAAATTCGCGGACGGGGCTTCGTCGGCGCGGGCGATCTCCACGCGATTGCGGCCGCCGTGCTTGGCCCGATACAGCGCTTGATCGGCCGCATCTACCAGCTCGGTGGCGGTGGGAAACTCCGGAAACGCGGCCACCCCACCGCTGAACGTGCAGCTAAACTGGTCCCGGCCAGCGAAAAACACCACCCCGGCGAAATTCTCGCGCAGGGCGTCGAGAATCTTCTTCGCCGGCCCGGCTTCCAACCCGGACAACACCAACGCGAACTCCTCGCCGCCGTAGCGCCCGACCAAGTCCGAATCCCGCATGCGCAGCCGCAACCCCCGACTGAGCGCCACCAGCACCTGGTCGCCCGCTGGATGTCCGTGGGTGTCGTTGACCTTTTTAAAGTGATCCACGTCGAGCATGGCGAAACAAAGCGGGCTGTTGCGGCGCCGGGCAGCGGCCAGTTCGATGTCCAGAAACTGCATGATGGCGTTGTGATTGAACAGGCCGGTCAGGCTGTCCCGCACCATCAGCGAGTGCAGCGTGCGCATCCGCTCGGCGCGCAAGCTCACCTCCGCTACCAATTGGGAAGGTTCGATGGGCTTGGTGAGGAAACCGTCGGCCCCGACCTCGAGCGCCTTGAGCTGGCGACCGGCATCGGTCTCCGAGGAGACATAGATGATCGGCAAGCTGAGATAGCCGGGTATCTGGCGCAGCACTCGCGCCAGCTCCGGGCCGGAGCAGCCGGGCATGTACATGTCCATCAGCACCAGATCGGCCCTGAACGCATCCAGCAACGCCAGCACCCGCCTCGGCTCGGTCGCCACCTCGACCACCATCCCCGCTTCCTCCAGCACCAGGGCGTGGTAACGGGCCACTTCCGGTTCGTCGTCCACCACCAGGATCCGAAACGGGTCCGGGGCCGCGCGGTTGGTGAGGAAGTCGAGGATTTCGACGATCTCGTTGGCCTTCACCGGCTTCGGGCAGTAGGCGCTGCCCCCCGCCTTGACCGCTTGCAGCCGCGAGTCGAAATCGTCCCGGCAGGAGATGAACACGCTGGGCACGGCCTGGTCGGTGCGGGCGTTCAGCGCGGCCAGTTCCTGGGGGCCGGCGTGAACGCCCTCGGGAAACATCACGTCCATGATGACCGTGGACGGCGGTTTCTCCTCCACCGCCCGCCGCAGCGCCGTCAGGCTGGTGAAGGGCGTCACCTGGTAGCCGAAACAGCTCAGTTGGGCGGACAGTTGCTGGACTTGAATGGGGTCGTCGTCGCACAGATAAATCCATTTTTCCCGCCGTCCGCCGCCCGTCTCTCGATCCTGTTGCTGGTTGGGAATCTCGAACCCACATTCGGCGGCAGGACCGGTGGAAGCGGCCGCATCGCGCGCCAAGCGTTCCAGCGCTTCCACGACTTCGCTCAGACCGGCGACCAGGGCAGCGGTCGCTTCGCCGCCGCCGTCCGCCCCCGTTCTCAACGTCTGTTCCGCCCGCTGGGCCAGGGCGCTGATCGGTTGCAAGCCAAACGAGGCGCTGGAGCCCTTGAGGGAATGAAACAGCAAGTGGAGGGCTTCAATCGTCCGTTCGCGATCCTCGCCCGAAGCGAGGACCGCGATTTGCTCTTGCGCGCTTTTCAGCCGCTCCGGCAGTTGGGCCAGGAAAGACTGGCGCAACCGCGCCTTGCGCTGCTGAAACGATTGAGGTTTTTGAGCGGATGGCATCGCGTCACTCTTCATTATGAGCGAATTCAAGACAATCCCTGTAGTTGATCGACCAGCGCCGGCAGCGTTTCCTCCAGGGAATCATCCTTGAGCAAACAGGCGGCCAGTCCCGGCTCTCGGGCCAGCAACGGCTCCGGGTCGTCGCCGCTCAACAGCACGAACGGGATCCCGATGCCCCGTTCGCGCAGCTCCTGGAACAGATCCAGACCGCTTAGCAGCGGCATGTTCATATCGGAAACCACCAGCCCGAGACCGTCAGCCCCGGTCAGCATCTCCAAGGCATCGACCCCGTTTTCCGCTAGCAGGCATTCGTGCCCCGCCTCTTCGAGGATGGCGGCGGCCATTTCGCCGGCCAGGGGATCGTCGTCCACCACCAAAATACGCATGGTTCCGGTCCTGTGTCGCGCCGGGTCCTAGCCCAGCAGGTTTCGCAAGGTATCCACCAGATTCGACTGATCGAAATTGCCTTTCACGATGTAGGCGTCGGCCCCGACCTGAACGCCGCGCCGCTTGTCCTCCTCCTTCTCGCGGGAGGTGACGATAACGATGGGCGTGGTCCGGTATTTTTCATTCTCCCGCAGCTTGGCGGTCAGCGAGAAACCATCCAGGCCCGGCATTTCCACGTCGGTCAGCACCGCGTCGAACTGCTCTCCCACCGCTTTCTGCCAGCCTTCCAGACCGTCCTCGGCCACCGTCACTCGATAGCCGTAGGCTTCCAGCACCTCTTTCTCGATCTCCCGGGTGTTGAGCGAATCGTCCACCACCAGGATATGAAACTCGCGAGGTTGGCTGGAACGCGTCCGATCCTGGGCCGCGCCGAGCAGGGTCGCCTCGCCGCGGGCGCGCCGCGCCGCTTCCAGCAGCGCCTGGGCTTGCAGCACGCTCGCCAGATCGCCGGCGCCGGTCGCCACCATGCCGCTCGCCAGACCCAGGCCGCGCAGATGCTCGGGCAATGGTTTGACCACCATATCCCGCTCGTCGAGCAGTTGGTCCACCACCAGTCCCAGCTTGGCCTGGCGCACCCCGATCACCACCACCAGCCGGGCACGGTTGCGGCGGGCGAGCGGCCCTTCCCCGTCGCCGGCCTCCGTCTCCGACAGGCCCAGCAGTTCGGCCAAGGGGATCAACGGCACGAATTCGTTGCGCAGCACCAGGGCCGGACGTCCGGCCACCTTGATGGTGTCCGCTTCGCCCGCCCGGATCAATTCAACCACATGCTGGGCGGCGAGGCCAAAGGTCCGGCACGCCGCCTGGAACAACAGCACCCGCATCACCGCCAGCGTCAGCGGCAGCTTGAAAGCCACCAGGCTGCCCTCGCCCGGCCGGCTCGACACCGAGACCGCGCCGTGCAGGTCGTCGACGATGGTGTGCTTGACCGCATCCATCCCGACGCCGCGCCCGGACAGATCGGTGATGATGGCGCTGGTGCTGAAGCCGGGTCGAAAAATCAGTTCCGCCACCTGGCCATCGGTCAGCGCCGCGTCTTGACCCGGCTCGATCAATTTTTTCTGGACCGCCTTGGCCAGAATTTTTTCCCGATCCAGCCCCCGGCCGTCGTCGGCGGTCTCGACCAGTACCCCCGCGCCTTCCTGGCGGGCGGAGAGCCGGATCCGGCCGACCGGCGGCTTGCCCGCAGCCCGGCGCTGTTCCGGACTCTCGATGCCGTGGTCCACCGCGTTGCGGAGCACATGCATCAGCGCGTCGCCCAGTCGGTCGATGATATGCCGGTCCAGCTCGATGTCGCCGCCGCCGACCTCGCAGCGCGCGTCCTTGCCCAGCGAACGCGCCAGCTCCCGCACCATCCGCGCGGCGGGATCGAACACCTGGTTCAACGGCAACATGCGCATGACCAGCGCCCGGTCGTTGAGGCCGACGCAGAGCCGTTCCTGTTCCAGGACGTCGTCGCGCAGGGCCAGGGCGAATCGGTGCATGGCGCGGGCGTGGCCGGCGAGCCTTTCCCCGTCCGGCCCGGCGCCGCCCGGCAGGGATCGCGCGGCCCGGTCCAGCTCGCGCGCCTCCAGCAGGCGCTGGCGCAATCTGACCTGGTTGGAAACGATCTCGCCCATCAGCTTGATCAGTTCATCCAGCTTTCCCAATCGCACGCGCACCGTGTCGGCGACGCGGATGGACGGCGCGGCGTCCGGCGGTTCCGGGGCAGCCTGGCTTTCGGGTAAGCGCGCGGGCATGGACAACGCTACGGGAGTCGGGGCCGGGGCCTCGGCCGGCATGAGGGTTCCTTCGCCCGTGGCGGCGCGGGCCAGGGCGGCGCACAGCATCGGATCCGCCGGCTGCAGCTCGCCCCCGGAGGCTTCAAGCTGCTCGACCATGGCGTGGATCGCGTCCACCCCGCGCAGCAGCAGGCCGCCCAGCTCCGGGGAGTGAACCACCTTGCCCTCGCGCAGAGCCCCCAGCACATCCTCAAGCTGGTGGGCGGTTTCGGTGATGCCGGCCAGCTTGAGCATCCGCGACGACCCTTTCAGGGTATGGGCGGAACGAAACAGGGCGTTGACCGCCTCGCCCCCGGTCGCGCCGTTCTCCAACACCGCCAGACCCGCCTCCAGACGGGCGATATGGTCGCGGGCCTCCTCGGCGAAGCGGCCCAGAAATTTCTTGACGTCGATGGCCACGCGCGCCGCCTCAACCCGCCGCCGCGTCCAGGCGCGACAACCGTGTCTCGCACAGGAAACGCAGATCCTTGATGGCCACCGCCAGCAGCCAGGGACCGGTGACCCGGGTGGCGGTGTCATCCCGCAACTGCCGCAGCACGATGCGGTATTCGCGGCGAGCCAGCTCGGTCTCGCCGCCTTCCCGGTACAGTTCCGCCAAATGGTAATGAGCTGGCCAGCAATCCGGGTTGTGGTAAACCGCCTGCCGGAAGTAGCCGGTGGCGCGTTCCATTTCGCCGCGAAAACGGGCGATGCGCCCCTGCAGCAGCAGCGCGTCCACCGACCAGGGATCGAGTTCCAGGGCGCGCGCCACCGCCGAAACCGCCTCCGCCGCGTCACCCCGCTCGAACAGGATATGCGCCCGCAGCGTCAGGTGAGGGGCCGACGGACCGCCGGCGGCACAGTGGGGGGCCAACCGCCGCAGCGCTTCCTCGAAACGCTTCTCGCAGGCCAGTTCCAACGCCTCGCGGTACTCGGTCTCGGCGGTTTCCGGGTCCGAAGCCGGGGCGGGCGGCGTGGAAACTCTGGAGCTGGCCGGTCGTGGTATCAGGTTAGCCAAGGCAGCGGGAGAAACCGCCGGAAACCGCGCTCCGTTCGCGTGCCGCGATCCGGTGGGAGGGCTCGGCGCGCGCCGGCCGGCGGGGCGGTTGGTAAACAAGAACACCCCATCCCGCTCGCCCAGATCCATCAGCGCAAAATCGTTGGCCAGGGTCTCTGAAGCTCCGACGATCAGATAACCGCCGGGTTTAAGCAGTGCTTGCAGGCGGCGTTGCATCTCCCGCCGGGCGGCCGTGTCGAAGTAGATGGAAACATTGCGGAAAAACACCACGTCCTGGCCCGCCAGATCCTCGGGATACGTCTCCGCCCGCGCATTGAAGTAACGCAGCCGCACCTGCCGGCGCACGACATCGGCGATTTCGTGGCGCTGGTCGGCGGCGGCGGTGAAATAACGTTCCCGCAGTTCGGACGGCAACGCCCGAAAGGCGAACGCGCCGTAGAGCCCGGCGCGGGCTTTTTCCAGGGCGCGGCGGTCGATGTCGCCAGCGGTGACCTCGAACAGGCGTTCGGCCGCCTCGCCGTAGCGCTCGCGCAGGGCCATCACGATGGAATAGGGCTCCTCGCCGGTGGAGCAGCCCACCGACAGAATGCGGGCCTTGCCGCCGCCGGCGCGACGGGCCAACAGCTCCGGCGCCAAAGTCTCGGCCAGCAGGCGCAGGTGCCGGGGTTCGCGGTAAAAGTAGGTCTCGCTGATGGTAAGCAGGCCGGCCAGTTCGTGTAATTCCGCCTCGTCCGCCCGCAGCCGCTCCAGATAGGCCGCCGCCGAAACCGTGCCCGCGCCGGCCATGCGCCGTTCGAGCGCCTCCGACAGATGGGCGCCGGCGCCGCCCTCGAACCGCAGCCCCAGGCGCGCCGTGATGAACGCCTTGACCGGGGACAGGTTCATGGCGTCGCCGCCGGCGCACGGGCCAACCAGCCAATCCGGCTGGCGATCTCGGCCAGGGGCAACACCCACTGGACGCTACCGGCGGCGACGGCCTCCCGGTTCATGCCGTAAACCACCGAAGTGGCTTCATCCTGAGCCAGGGTGGCGCCGCCGGCCTGGCGGATGGCGGCCATGCCCCGGACGCCGTCCCGGCCCATGCCGGTGAGGATCACCCCCACCGCCCGCCGACCGAAGACTTCCGCCACCGAGCACAGCATGATGTCGCAACTGGGCCGGTAGATGTCCTTTGCGGCGCGCGGTCTGAGCTGGATGCGCCGCCCGGCGGCGACCGCCAGGTGGACGGCGGAATCGGCCAGATAGATCCGCCCGCCGACCAGCGGTTCGCCCTCGCGGGCCAGCGCGACCGGCAGGGGGCAGAGATCGTTCAGCCAGGCGGCCATGCCGGCGGCGAAGCCGTCGGAGATATGCTGGACCACCAGCACCGGGGCGGGAAAGTCGGCGGGAAAGCGAGGTAAAATCTGGGCCAGCGCCTGGGGACCGCCGGTGGAGGCGGCGATGGCGAAGATCCGTCCCGCGCCGCATTCCGCCGGTTCGGCGGCGGGCGCGGAGTCCGGGGGTGCGGCGGGCAGCTTGCGACGGATATGACGGATCACCGGAACGCCGGCCAGTAGCCTGAGTCGCGCCGTGAAGACGGCGCCGTCGTCCAAGCCGGGCTTGTGGGTTGCTTCCAGCGCGCCCCGCGACACCGCCGCCATGGCGTTGCGGGCGTCGGCCATATCGGACAACACCAAAATCGGGGTGGCGTGCAGAGCCATGATCTCCTCGATGGCTTCCATCCCGTCCATTACCGGCATCCGCAGATCCATGGTGACGATGTCCGGCCGCAAGGCCAGAACCTGTTCCACCGCCTGGCGTCCGTTTTCCGCCTCGCCGCACACGGTCAGGCCCGACGCCTCCTCGATCAGCGCACGGATCAGCCCCCGCGCGGTGGCGCTGTCGTCCACCACCAGCACCCGCACCGCGGCCACCGGTCAGTCCGCGCCGCCGGCCGTGGCTTGGCGCGGGTCCAGCGTGAAGCGCTCCACCCGCTCTTGCAAGCCCGCCGAAAGTTGGGTCATTTCCCGTGCGATGTCGGAGATGCGCCGCACCGAGCGAGCGGTGTCGGAGCTGGCGGTCACGATCTCCCTGAGCGCGACCACCACCTGGTCGCTGGCGGTTTTCTGCTGCTGGGTCGAAAGACTGATTTGCTGGGCGGCGCTGGTGGTCTCGCTGGCGCCTTCCACCAGCGCACCCAGGAATTCGGCGGTCCGGGACGATTCGTCCATGCCTTGGTTGATGCCGGCCGCCCCCTTCTCGGAAGTCACCACCAACCGATGAATCGATTCCTGGATCTCCCCGACCTTTTTTTCGATCTCGCCGGTGGACTCGGTGACCGAATCGGCCAGCCGGCGGATTTCGGCCGCCACCACGCCAAAGCGCTTGCCCGCCTCGCCGGCCGAAGCGGCCTCCAGCGCGGCGTTGAAGGCGATCAACCGGGTTTGATCGGCCACGGTGTTGATGATCTCCATAATCTTGGAGATTTCCTTGGACTTGCCGCCCAGATCGACGATCTCGCCCAGGGATTTCTGGTTGTCGCGGCGGATTTCCTCCATTTT
This sequence comes from Candidatus Competibacteraceae bacterium, assembly GCA_027492875.1. Lineage (GTDB taxonomy): Bacteria > Pseudomonadota > Gammaproteobacteria > Competibacterales > Competibacteraceae > Competibacter. The sequence goes on from JAPUDV010000025.1 coordinate 11,746, forward strand.
CTCGACCAGTCGCCGCATGGCGTCCGAACCCTGGCGGCTATCCTCGTAGGTGCGCTTGGCGATACCCACCACGGATTCGGAGTATTCGGCGATCTGGGTGGAAGAGGCGGACAGCTCCTCCATGGTCGAGGTAATCTCGGCGACGGAGGCCGACATCTGGCTGGAGGTGGCGGCCTGGCCATCCACCGCCTGGACGATCTCCTTGGACGCCGCATGCACCGCGCGGGCACCGGCCTCGACCTGCGCCACCAGACCGTGGAGATGGCGGCGCATCTGGTTGACGGTTCGAGCCAGCTCCGCCAATTCGTCGCTACCGGCCACCCGAATGTCGCCGGTCAGGTTGCCGGCCGCCACCCGGTCTACTCCCGCCGCCAGCAGGCCGATCCGCCCGGTCAGGGCGCGGGCGATGATCCAGGCGAAGCCGAAGCCGAGCAGCAGCGCCAAAGCACCGGCCAGCCAGGCCTGGCGGGTGTTCTGGCGCACCGCCTGTTGGTAGTGAGTACGGTCCATGGCGACCTCCAACACGCCCAGCGGCACGCCGGAGTAGTCGTTCACCACGGCGGCGTAAACCACCACCGGCATGCCATTGAGCGTGGTGGTGGCCAGTTGCGGCTTCCCCGCGAAAGCGGCCTCGATGGCGGCGGTATCCAGTATGGGCTTGTCGCCGTGAGTGCTAGCGAAGGTGACGATGGCGCCGTCATGGAGGGTATACAGCCCCGCCTCCACGCCATCGTGGTTCTTTTTAAAGGCCGTGAAGAAGGATGGACCGAAAGACATGCCGAACTCGACTGTGCCCAAATGTTTTCCCTGATGGAACACCGGCGCCATGCCGCGAGCTCCCATGCCCGCTACGCCGTTTTCCAAACCGTGCTGCGGCTTCAGTTGGGTGTTGGCCGCCACCACCGAGTGGCGAAAGCCGGACAGGTCATCGCCGTATTTTTCAGGTTGGTGCAGGCGCAGGAAAGAGGTGGCTGGCGGGGTGTGGAACTGAAACTGCCTGACCCCGTAACCGGCTTCCAGCGCCTTATAGGAGGGCAACAATTGTGTTAGCAGTCCTTCCCTGTCGCCGGCGGCGAACCGGGCTTGCACCTCCGGGATATTGGCGACCAGGGCGCTCAACGCCTCCGCCAGCCGGGTCTCCGCCGCCACATCGCCCAGGATGGTATCGACGTACTGCCGCAGTTCCGCCCGCTCGGCTTCCCCGATCACCATCTCCATGTTGCGCAGGCTGCCATAGGTGAGCGCCGCGACCACGAGAGTGATGGCCACTCCCATGCCCAGCATGATGTTGGCCCAAAGACGAAGGTTCTTGAACATCGGCCGACTCTTGTTGGTTTGTTCGGTAGCGGGAAAAACGGGCGTGCCCGGAGCTGGGAATCCGCGGGCGGCGGTTCTGGGCGACCCAGCGCCGTCAGCCTCGGCAAGTAAAACATCGCGTTACCCGCGCGGGCGGATCGAGGTGCGCTCGGGGCGCGGAAACCCACCACCTGGACGCGGCGCCATCGGGCGGGCAGGGACGCTCCCGCCAGGTTCACAAAACTATAGCGCTCCCGTCGGACCGGTGGAACCACCGTTTCCAACCACCCCGACGCCGTGCGCCACCCCACTTCAAACATACAAGGGGAAATGTCCCGGCCCACCGTCCACCGCAACGCCAACGGCCCGCCGCGCGCGTAATGGCAATTCCCATGCCTAACCGCTGGAAAAATGCCCGATGGTGGTCCCTACGGGCATTTTTTCAGACACACCGCATATTGGGTCCGGCAAGTGGTTTGGCACCAACTGGCGTTCGAGCCGCCACAACCCGCTTTACATGTATCGTATTGATCCCGGCAGGCTTGCTCGCAAGCGGGGTTGGATGCCAAATAGATCGGATCGGAACTCGTGTTGAATCGCAGTATGTCCGAATCGGATCGGCGCTCCACCAGCGGCGCAGCTCCGCTATTGAAACTGAAACCGGTCATCAGTAGAACGGTCAAGACGCAACACGATCTGGATATCCTGTTCATACCCGCACCTCATCGATTGAATGTCTTGGATCAAGCCAAGCCCGCTCCGTCGTCGTGGCTGCCGGCGATCCGCCAAGCGTGGTACTGTAGCCATCGGGCATCCTGTCGGGTGGCGATCATCGCGGGACCGTTTGACCGCATCACCCTGAACCACGTATCGAGGACAGACAAATGGGCGTACTGCTACTCGGGTTAATCATCTTCTTCGCCGTGCATTCCCTGTCGATAGCGAACGCGCCCTGGCGGGACCGCCAGGCGGCGACACTGGGCGAGGGACCGTGGCAAGCGGCTTATTCGCTGGCGGCCCTGACCGGATTCGGGTTGATCGTCTGGGGTTACGGCTTGGCCCGCCACGATCCGCTGGTCCTCTACGAACCGTCCGTATGGCAGCGCCATCTGACGCTGCTGCTGATGGTCCCGGTCTTTCCGCTGCTGCTTGCCGCCTATCTGCCCGGGCGCATCCAGGCCGCCGTCAAACATCCCATGCTGGCGGCCACCAAGCTTTGGGCCGTCGCCCACCTGCTGGCCAACGGCACGCTGGCCGACGTGCTGCTGTTCGGCGCTTTCCTGGCCTGGGCGGTGGCGGATCGCATCTCGCTGAAGCGCCGGTCGCCGCGCCCAACCCCCGGCGCGGCGCCCTCGAAAGCGAACGATTTGATCGCCGCGACCGGCGGTCTGGCGCTCTACGTCGCTTTCGTTCTCTGGTTGCATGTTTGGCTGATCGGCGTCTCCCCCATCGCGCGCTGAGGCCATCGCCGGACCGAATACCGACGCTCCGGCCCCAACCTACGGAAACGCGGGAATGGTCGGTTCCGTGCCTTCGGGGTGCGCCTCCGGGTGGTGGGTCGACACCAGTTCGGTGATCCGCTCCACCCGGTCGCGCGGTACGTCGATCATCATCAACAGCTCGCCTCGCTCGATCGCCGCCTCGAAGTGTTTCAACCGGGTGTTGTCCACGCTCAGCCCCACCATCCCGCTCAGCCATGCCCCCAAGCCGGCGCCGGCCAGCCCGCTGGCCAGCACCAGCCCACCCCCCGCCACCACCAGGCTCACCGGACCCAGCGCGACGGCGATCAGACCGGCCAGCGTGCCGACCGTGCCGCCGAGCGCCAAGCCCCGTTCCATCGCGGGGATAAAATCGCTTTTTTGCATCAATGAAGCTTCGGGCAGATCCTCCAGCGGCGTGCCGTGCTTGGCCAGGATATGAATGTGGCGCTCTTCGATGCGCGCGAGCAGCAGCTCGTCCACGATGACTTTCGCCATCTCGACGGTTGGAACCAGAAAATAGATGCGTTTCATGTTGCGCTCCTTAACCGTTCGCCCCCGGCTGGAGCCGGGGCGATGCCGTACAAGAGTCGGAGGCGGGATCGACCGCACCGACGCCCTTTCCTTCACTCCCGTCGCCCCGCATTCATGCGCGGGCCGGCGGCGTCCACTCTGTCGATTCACTTATTAATTGTAGTCAATTGGCGCGGCTTCGCACCGAAGCGGTCGTCGAGCGCCCTCCACCGCTTTCCACTATGCTTGACTCCGACAAACGACTACGAAAATCCACGCGCGGGTTCGGGTTCAAACACGAACGGAGAAACCACTCATGAATCAAGACGAACGAAACGCCAGGGCGCAGGTGGCCACCTGCGCCAAGGAAACCAGCGCCCATATTCTCGCCTACGCCCGCGAGGCCGGGCTGGAGCCCTCCTCGTTTCTGGTGAGCGTCGCCGCGGTGCTGGCCTCCTCCGCCCTGGCCGCGCAACCGGAGGACCGGCTTCTGGAAGCGTCTCGCCACATCCAAAATGCCTTGGGCCTGGTGCATTGCCTGCGCGCTGAGGGAGACACAAACGCGGAGTCCCACGGCGGCGGCAGGACTCAGGGAGTCTGGCAATAAGGTATATAGCGCTCGTCAATGAGTTGTGGAATCGCCGTTTCGAACCACCCCGGCGCTGCGGGCCACCCCGCCTCGCCCAAGGCGGGGAAAGCTCACAACTGATTTGGGAACGCTATAGTCCTTACCCCGTGGCAGTCGGCGCGGCGATTTGGCGCCGCTGCTGGCGGTGCGCTTCGGCACCGAGGGTTGCTTGCAAATCCGGCGCCTGAACCCGCGCGGCCGAGAGTCCGGCCTGGGCCAGCGCCCGCCCATCACTCCGCCGGCGTGGGCTTGGGCTTCTTCTCGAACACCTGTAGCTCCGGATTCTTAAGGGTGATCGTTTCGTCCTCATGGTGGTCCAGCGCGCCGCTCAGGGCTGCGACCCACTGCGGCCAATCCTTCGCCGCCTTCTCCAGCTTGCGCCACGCCTTGGGCGGCAGAATTGCCTGCACCACCGCCGCCTCGGCGCGGATGCCGATCTTCATGCCGTCCCGCACGACCAACGGCTCGGGCAACTCCGAAAATTTCACGGTTAATTCCAGACGACCGGGCACGAGATTCTCCTGGGGGATGGGGGTGTCGTTGGGAAGGGCCTCCGCGCCGCCGTTCGGTCGGCGTTCGGTCGGCATTTGGGCCAGCTCGACCTCCCGCTCGGTCACCACCCCGGCTAGATGGCCGACCAGGTCGATGCGAACCGCGCCGGGCTTCATCGCCTTCCGGTAACTCGGCCGACTGCAATAGGCGCCCAGCGCCTTGCGGACCCGCTTGCGGTCGTGACCGTCGGCGATGATGTCGCGGTGGATGCCGATCTTCAGTGGCTTTGGTTTGCGCCAGTCGAAGCAGGCCGGGTACAGCTCCTCCAAAGGGAAGCGTTCGTGCGGCGGGGTAGGGGTATCCTGGGATAGATTCGAGTCGGACATCATCAGATCGGGATTCTGGTTGAAATTGGATCGAAGTGTACCGCATGTGGCCAGCGCCCGCACGCGAGTACAATCGACGCCGTGCCGGAGGTCAACGACCGGAAGGTTGTCCGCGACGCCTGCCGGACAATCACGACGGAGTTTCACAAGAACCCGTCAACCGCAACATGAAAAGCCAGGAAAGAACGAATCCACATTTGAGAGGGCATGAGTCATGCAATTCTGGTTTGAATTCGCCAGCACCTATTCCTACCCGGCCGCCCTGCGGGTGGAAACCCTGGCCCGCCAGCGAGGGGTTCCGCTGGAGTGGAAGGGCTTTCTGCTCGGCCCGATCTTCCAGGCACAGGGTTGGAACGACTCACCCTTCAATCTGTTTCCGATTCAGGGGCGTTATATGTGGCGGGATCTGGAGCGCGTCTGCGCCGATCTGGAACTGCCTTTCCGCCGACCCAGCCAATTTCCGCGAAATAGCGTGCTCGCCGCGCGGGTCGCCTGCCGGTTCGCGGGGGAGCCGTGGCAACCGGATTTCGTGCGCGCCGTGTTCCGGGCCAATTTCGCCGAGGACCGGGATATCGCGCAGCCGGTGGTGTTGGAGCATTGTTTGAAGGCATTAGGCTTGCCGGGGACAGAACTGCTCGATCAGGCACGGTCTCCCGATTGCAAGACGCTGCTGCGGGCGCGGACCGAACAGGCCGTGGCCCTGGGGATTTTCGGCGCTCCCACCTTTATCGTCGACGAAGAGCTGTTTTGGGGTAACGATCGCCTGGAAGCCGCGCTGGCCTGGGCAACGCGGCGGGCGAAACCGGGATGCTGATTACGAGACTGGCGACGGTTTCGGCCATTTGGGTCATGGTGCTGGGGAGGGTGCCGCAAGCCGCCTCGGGCCTGGGCTGGTGTGGTGTTGGCCGGTTGCTGGCTGTCTCCCTATCTGGACCGCTGGCCGAACCGGGGCCACACCCGCCATGCCATCCTGACGCTCTCGATGGCCAGTGCCTTGGCCTCGATCGCTAAACGTGCGCGCGGGTTGCCCTAAACAGGGTCGGCGGTGCGGTCCTCAAGCCAGGACCGCCGTGCTGAGTGTGGGTATCGGCGGTGGGAGCGCTTCCGCCGCAAATCCTTCGCGCATGTAGCCGGCCAAACATTCCGCCACCGCCGAGACCGCGTTGCCGCGATGCAGCGTGATGCTCGCGGGCGGCAACGGTGGAAATCCCTCGGCGGCGCCGAGGGGACGGACGCCAGCCGGCAGCACGCTGCGGCCGAGCACCGTCACTGCCAGTCCGGCGGTCACCGCGGCCAGGACGCCGCTGATGCTGGCGCTGGCATAAGCGATGCGATACGGACGGCCCATTCCGCTCAGCCCGGCCAGCGCCCAGTCGCGGAACGGGCAACCGGGCTGAAACAGCGCCAACGGCAACGGCTCGTCTTCGTGAGCCAAGTGGCGCTCGGCGGTCGCCCACACCGTCGGTTCCCGGCGCAAAACCTCGCCGGTTTCCGCGCCGGGGGTACAGGTAATCAACGCCAGATCGAGCCGGTCCTCGGCCAGCCGCCGCCGCTGGTTCACGCTGGGCTCGCAATGTACTTCCACCTGGACGCGCGGAAAGGCGCGGGCGAAGCGCACCAGAATGTCGGGTAGAAACCGTCCGACGTAATCATCCGGCGTTCCAAGACGCACCAGACCCGACAGATCCGGACGGGCCAGCACCGCCAGGGCTTCATCGTGCAGCTTCAACAAACGGCGCGCGTAGCCGAGTAGCGCCTCGCCATCCGGGGTGAGTTGCACGCCGCGACCCTCGCGCTGGAACAATGCCCGGTCCAGCAGGGTTTCCAGCCGCCGTACCTGCATGGATACGGCGGACTGGGTGCGATGCACCTGCTGCGCGGCGGCGGTGAAGCCACCCGCATCGACGATGGCGACGAAGGTACGCAAAAGATCCGGATCGAGTTGGGCGGACATGAAAGCACTCCTGATTTATCACGAATAATGATGAATCATATAAAACTTATTCGTTGGATGAATCAATAGGCGTTCTTCATGATAGCTCACGATTCAATGAGATCCTGGAGGACCCGATCATGATCCATAATGCGACTCTGTGCCTGGAACGTCCCGTCAATCGTCGTCCTGGCGTTGGCATCCTGCTCGTCGGCATGCTCGCGTGGCTGCTCGATCACTATGCGGTCTATCGCCAGCGCCGCACCCTGCTTGCCCTTGACGACAGGATGCTGAAGGATATCGGGATCAGCCGCGCCGACGCACTTCGGGAAGGCAACAAGCCGTTCTGGCGCCCGTGAAAATTCACTCGCCTCGATGATTCACCCACAAGGAGCTTCCCCATGATATCCGCCCTCACCCTGGTGATCGGTAATAAAACCTACTCATCCTGGTCGCTACGCCCCTGGCTGCTACTGAGGCACTTGGGGGTGGGTTTTCAGGAGATTTCCGTCCCCTTGCATGCACCGGACACTGCGGCCCAGATTTCCCGCTATTCCCCCTCTGGCCGGGTTCCGGTCCTGTTGGATGGCGATCGGGCGATTTGGGAGTCGCTGGCGATCGGGGAATATCTGGCTGAACGGTATCCGGCAGTCTGGCCGGTCGATGTGCATCAGCGGGCGCTGGCCCGCTCAGCGGCCAACGAGATGCACGCGGGTTTCGCCGCGCTGCGTGAGGAATTGCCTTTCAATTGTCGCAGCCGACGTGCGGGCGTCGTGCCATCGCCGGCGACTCAGGCGGAAATCGAGCGGGTGGTGGCCCTCTGGACGACCTGCCGCCAAACGGCCAGTGATGAGGAGGGATCCTGGCTGTTCGGTCGTTTCACCTGCGCCGATGCGATGTTCGCGCCGGTGGCCCTGCGCTTTCATACCTATGGCGTTATCTTGCCGGAAGCGGCCCAGGCCTACGTCGACACGGTTTGCCAGGATATCCATGTGCGCGCCTGGGTTCTGGCCGCCTGCGCGGAAACCGCCGTTATCCCCCAGGAAGAGCGCGGCTCGCCGGTTGGCGAGGGGTAATACTCGATTCCTCGGGCGCGCTGGTTTCTTGAAAACAGACCGTCGTTAGTCGGTTGGGGCGGGTTGCCCGGCGGCAACGAAGGCGGTGGTCTCGAACGCCTCGGCGATGCGGTCCAAGCGTTCGATCATCGATCGAGGCATGACGTTGGAACCTCGTTTGTCGGGTACAATCCAACCCACCCATTATACTCAAGAGTCCCCGCATTGAATCCAGCAGTCTGGTGCAGCTTTATCCGGCAACCCAGCGGTATCGCGACGATATTGCTGTTGGCGCTGTTGCTGGCGCTGGGCGGCCAACCTTGCCCGAAACTGGCTTTCGCCGATCCCGCGCCTTCGCCCGCCGCTCGCGGCTGTTGCCACCACGGATGGGCAACGTCGGATGCCCCGGCTGACCCCGCGTTCTCACCCTGTCGCAACAGCCCCTGCGCGCAAGCTCCAGACCCGTATTGGGCCAATCACGAACCGGCCGTCAATCCCCTGGACTGGCCTCTGTCGCCGCTCGCCAACGCCTTTCCGTCTCCGCCCGACTGGTCGGGCGACGTTCATCCGCTCCTCACCGCCAACGCTACTACCCATCCGCTCCCGCTCCAGCGCTCCCGCGTACTGCGTTTGTAGCGCTTCCTGTCGTCGCGCATCTTACCGAAAGCGCGGCCTTGCGCCGCCCGTGCGATTTTTCAGGGAGCCTGAATTTCAATGAAACCCGTCCTGGCGATTATCGTCGCCATTCTTCTGTTCGGCGCTGGCGTGCTACTGGCGCCCCGCCTGCCGCTCTGGCTGGCCCATCTCGGCCACGAAGCCATCGCGTCCGCGCCTGCAGGTCCCACGGCAGCGGCCAGCGAACGCAAGCCGGCCAAATACCGGCATCCGATGAATCCGACCATCTTCTCCGACACGCCCGCCAAGGACGACATGGGCATGGATTATATCCCGGTCTACCTGGACGACGCCGGCGACGGTCCCGGCATCACCATCGCGCCGGAGGTGGTCAACAATCTGGGGGTGCGAACCGCCCCGGTCGAGCGCGGCGATCTGGCGCGGCGCATCGAGACCGTCGGCTATGTTGACTACGACGAGCGCGCGCTCGGCCATGTCCACCTGCGCGCCAACGGCTGGGTGGAAAATCTCAAGGTTCGCACCCTGGGGGAACGGGTGCGCAAGGGCGACCTGCTCATGGAGGTCTACGCCCCCGATCTGACCAACGCCCAGGAAGAGTACCTGCAATCGTTGCGCGGTGGCATCTCGCTGCTGAAAGTGTCGGCCCGCGACCGCCTGCTGGCGCTGGGCGTATCGGAGAGCCAGATCCAGCAAGTGGAAAAGGAAGGGCGCGTTCGCCAGTTGACCGCCGTGTACGCCCGGCAGGACGGCCTGGTTTCGGCGCTCAACATCCGCGAGGGCATGTACGTCATGCCGCAGATCGAACTGATGACCCTCGCCGATCCGTCCACGATCTGGATCAAGGTCGAAGTGTTCGAACAACAGGCCGGCTGGCTGGCGGTCGGTCAGAAGGCCGAAGTGCGTCTACCGCACGCCCCCGGCGAAGTCTGGCAAGGCGCGGTGGAGTACATCTATCCCGATGTGAACCCCAAAACCCGTACCGTCCGCGCCCGGCTGCGTTTTCCCAACCCCGGCGAGCGGCTCAAATTCAACATGTTCGCCGATGTCGTCATCCACGCCACGCCGCGCGCCAACGTGCCGCATATCCCGCGCGAGGCGCTGATCCCGACCGGGGCCGAACAGCGGGTGATCGTCGCGCTCGGCGCGGGCCGCTTCGAAGCGCGGCCGGTGGAAACCGGCATCGAGGCCGGCGACCGGGTGGAAATCCGCTCGGGACTGGAACCCGGCGAGCAGGTCGTCACTTCCGCTCAATTTCTGCTCGACTCCGAAAGCAGCATCCGCGCCAGTCTCAAACGCTTGACCGCGCCCCCGGCCCCTCTTCCTCCAGGGGAAAAGGGCGTGAGGGCGCGGCCATGATCCCCGCCATCATTCGCTGGTCGATTCACAACCGGCTGCTGGTGACGCTGATGACCCTGTTGCTAGCCGGTTGGGGTGCCTGGTCGGCCCGTCACATCCCGCTGGACGCCCTGCCGGACCTGTCCGACGTGCAGGTGATCGTCAAGACCAACTATCCCGGCCAAGCGCCGCAGGTGGTGGAAAGCCAGGTGACGTATCCGCTGGCGACGGCATTGCTGGCGGTGCCGGGCGCGGTGACGGTGCGCGGCTATTCCGGTTTCGGCGATTCCTTCGTCTACGTCATTTTCGCCGACGGCACGGATTTGTACTGGGCGCGCTCGCGGGTGCTGGAGTATCTCAGCCAGATTGCGCCCCGCCTGCCGCCGCAGGCCCAGCCGGCGCTGGGTCCGGACGCCACCGGAGTGGGCTGGGTCTACGAATATGCCCTGATGGATCGCGGCGGCAATCACGACCTGGCGCAATTGCGCTCCTTGCAGGACTGGTTCCTGAAATACGAACTGCAATCGGTGGATGGCGTGGCCGAGGTCGCCACGGTGGGCGGCATGGTCAAGCAGTATCAGGTGGTGCTCGATCCCAACCGATTGCGGGCCTACAACCTGCCGCTTTCGCGCGTGCGGATGGCCATTCAGAACGCCAATCAGGAAGTCGGCGGATCGGTGATCGAACTGGCCGAGGCCGAGTACATGGTGCGTTCGCGCGGCTACCTGCAACGGGTCGAGGACTTGCGGCAGGTGCCGCTGGGGGTCAGCGACGAGGGCACCCCGATCCTGCTCGGCGACGTGGCCGACATCCGGCTCGGGCCAGAACTGCGGCGCGGCGCGGCGGAACTGGACGGCGAGGGCGAGGTGGTGGGCGGCATCATCCTGATGCGCGCCGGCGCGAACGCGCTGACCACCATTGAAGCCGTCAAGGCCAAACTGGATCAGTTGCGGCGCGGCTTGCCGGAGGGGGTGGAAATCGTCCCGACCTATGACCGCTCCGAGCTGATCTTACGGGCGGTGGTCAATCTACGCGACAAGCTAATCGAAGAATTCGTGGTGGTGGTCATCGTCTGCGCGCTGTTCCTGTTTCATCTGCGCTCCTCGCTGGTGATTCTGATCAGCTTGCCAGTCGGCATTCTGACCGCCTTCGCCATCATGCGCTGGCAGGGCATCAACGCCAACATCCTGTCGCTGGGCGGCATCGCCATCGCCATCGGCGCGATGGTGGACGCCGCCATCGTCATGGTAGAGAACCTGCACAAGCATTTGGAGAAGCAGACGCCGCGTGACGACGCCGAACGCTGGCGGATCGTGCAACAAGCATCGGCCGAGGTCGGGCCTCCGCTGTTTTTTTCGCTGCTGATCATCACCTTCAGCTTCCTGCCGGTGTTCGCCCTGGAAGCGCAGGAAGGGCGGCTGTTCGCGCCGCTGGCCTATACCAAGACCTACGCCATGGCGGCGTCGGCGGGACTGGCCATTACCCTGGTGCCGGTACTGATGGGCTGGCTGGTGCGCGGCCGCATTCATCCCGAGAACCACAATCCGCTCAATCGCCTGTTGATGGCCGTTTATCGGCCGTTTGTAAGCCTGGTGCTGCACCGTCCTTGGCCGGTGGTATTGCTGACGGGCATACTGACCTTGACGGCATGGTGGCCGCTACAACGGCTGGGCATCGAGTTCATGCCGGATCTGGACGAGGGCGATTTGCTGTACATGCCGACCGCGTTTCCCTCGATATCCATCGGTAAGGCGGTGGAAATCATGCAACAGACCGACAAGCTGATCCGCGCCGTTCCGGAGGTCAAGCGCGTGTTCGGCAAGGTGGGCCGGGCGGAAACCGCGACCGATCCCGCGCCGCTCAGCATGATCGAAACCGCGATTCAACTGAAACCGCGTTCGGAATGGCGACCGGGACTGACCACGGCGGATTTGATCGCCAAATTGGACCGGATCGCCAAATTTCCGGGGCTAAGCAATGCCTGGGTGATGCCGATCAAGAACCGGATCAACATGCTGGCCACCGGCATCAAAACCCCGCTGGGGGTCAAGGTGGCCGGCAGCGACCCGGCGGTGATCCAACAGGTCGGCGAAAAGCTGGAACAGGTGATTCGAGCCATCCCCGGCGCCGCCTCGGTCTTTTCCGAGCGGGTGGCCGGCGGCCGCTACGTGGACATGGCCGTCGACCGGCGGGCCGCCGCCCGCCTGGGGCTGAACGTCAACGACGTGCAGGACGTGATCAATACCGCCATCGGCGGGATGAACGTCACCGAAACCGTTGAGGGACTGGAGCGTTACCCGGTGAACCTGCGCTATCCGCAGGCGGCGCGCGATTCGCTGGAGCGGCTGCGCAACCTGCCCATCGTCACCCCGACTGGCGCGACCGTACCGTTGAGTCAGGTCGCCGAGGTGAAGATCGCCGATGGACCCGCAATGTTGCAAAGCGAAAATGCCCGGTTAGTCGGTATCACCTTCGTGGATATCCAGGGCCGCGACATTGGTTCCTTCATCGCCGAGGCGCGCAAGGCGGTAGCGAAACAGGTCGAGTTGCCGGCCGGCTACTCGCTGCGCTGGTCGGGCCAGTACGAATACCTAAACCGGGCGCTGGCCAAGCTGCAAGTGGTCGCGCCAGTCACCCTGGTTATCATTTTCCTGCTGTTGTATCTGAGCTTCGGTCGGCTGAGCGAGGCGGTGTTGATCATGGCCACCTTGCCATTCGCCCTGCTCGGCGGGATCTGGCTGCTGTACTGGCTGGGCTACAACCTGTCGGTGGCGGTGGGGGTCGGCTTTATCGCCCTGGCCGGGGTGGCGGCGGAAACCGGGGTGGTGATGCTGGTCTATCTTGATCAGGCGCTGACCAAGCGGCGGGAAACGGCTCGGGCGGAAGGACGGACCGTGACCGTGGTCGAACTACGCGACGCGGTGGTCGAGGGTGCCCTGTTGCGGCTGCGACCCAAGATGATGACGGTCGCGACCATTATCGTCGGTCTGCTGCCGATCATGTACGGCATCGGCACGGGGTCGGAGTTGATGCAACGGATCGCCGCGCCGATGGTCGGCGGCATCGTCAGCGCCACGCTGTTGACTTTGGTGGTGATTCCCGCAGTGTTTTTGATCTGGCAGCGGGCGCTGATCGCCCGCGAGAATCGGCGGCTGGCGCGGGAATCCATCACATTCAAGCTTTAAATCCTGGCTCATGTGGGCAACCATGACGAAGAATCTTGTTAGAATGAACGACCACCGCCTTGAAGGCGGTGGTTTCGGAGGACGGCTCAAGCCGGCG
>JAPUDV010000026.1 GCA_027492875.1 Candidatus Competibacteraceae bacterium
GGGTTTCATCCTCGGGGTAGGCGCTGATCAAGTAATCGTTTTCAGATTTATGGATTGTTAGTTATGGTGTTCCAATGAGCCATATATAGCGTTCCTCTCCGAGTTGTGGAATAGCCGTTTCGAACCACCCCGGCGCTACGCGCTACCCTCCTTGTCCAAGGCGGGGAAAATTTCACAACTGATTTGGGAGCGCTCTATTGGTCATCGATTACATTTTTGCCGTCAAGAGTCCTGGGTGAAAATAACCTTCATCCATGCAAATATCCCGGTAGCGTGTGATACTGTTTGTAATCGATTACTTTTCACGTTTAGAGGAAGCAATAGACGATGGCTCAAATCAAGGATGTTGCCAGAGAAGCGGGGGTTTCCGTGGCCACGGTATCGCGGGTGCTGGCGGGCCACTCCGGCGTGAGCGAGACGGCTCGCCAGCGGGTGCTGGCGGCGGTCCAGGTGCTGGATTACCGGCCGGATCTGGCGGCGCGGCGATTGCGCTCGCGCCGCACCGACACCATCGGCTTGATCGTGTCGGACATTCGCAACCCCTTCTTTACCGAGGTCAGCCGCGCCGTCGAGGACATGGCCTATCGGAACCGGATGCGGGTGATTCTGTGCAATGCCGATGAAGATCCCGAGAAAGAGGCGCTTTATCTCGACCTGATGCGGGACGAGAACGTCAGTGGGGTGATCCTGTCGCCCTCGCTCCCGACCCTGGCCCGCTTTCGGCTGAGCGATTACCCGTTCCCGGTGGTGCTGGTCGACCGCTGCGACCGCGAGACCCATGCCGACGCGGTGGTGCTGGATAACGTCGATTCCGCCTACCGCCTGACCGCGCATCTGATCGAGCAAGGTTACCGGCGCATTGCCTTCATTTACGGAGCAACCAGCGCCACCGGTCGGCAACGGCACGAAGGCTACGTGACGGCGATGGCCACCCATGGGCTGGAAACCCTGACCCAGGCGGTGCCGGCGACGGTGGATGCCGCCCGCGCGGCGGCGGGCGAGCTGGCGCGCGAGCGGCCATTGCCCGAGGCACTGATGGGAAGCAACGGCCTGATCCTGTTGGGGTTGGTCGAGGCCCTGCGGGAAGCGCAACTGCCATTTCCCGAGCAGATCGCGCTGGCCGGTTTCGACGATCTGCCCTGGACCCGGCTGGTGGGATCGGGCATCACCGTGATTGCCCAACCGACCTACGACATCGGACAGGCCGCAACTGAATTGCTGTTACAACGAATCGCCCACCCGTCTCAATCCGTGCGCCGAGTGGTGCTGCGCGGGGAACTGCGGGAGCGAGGATCGAGCACGGGGCGGAGTGCGAAATAGACTGGATGGGGATGGCATGGGAGCGCATCATCCAGCGATCCTCATCACCCCAGCCGATGTCATGAGCGACCATCTTCTCATCGTGGACGACGATCCCGGCCTGCGCGAGCTGTTGGCCGACTATCTGGGCCGCAACGGTTTCCGGGTCAGCGGCGCGGCCGACGGTCGGGGGCTGTGGGCGGCGCTGGAGCAGGCGCCGGTCGATCTGATCGTCCTCGATCTGATGCTGCCCGGCGACGATGGGCTGGTGCTGTGCCGCAACCTGCGCGCCCGCTCGCAGATCCCGATCATCATGTTGACCGCCCGCGGCGATGATACCGACCGCATCGTCGGGCTGGAAATGGGCGCCGACGATTACCTGTCCAAACCGTTCAACCCCCGCGAGCTGCTGGCCCGGATCAAAGGCGTGCTGCGGCGGAGCCGCAACACGCCCGGCGAACCGGGTGAGCCCAAGCGCTTCCATTTTGCCGGCTGGAGTCTGGATGCGGCCAGCCGGCAACTCATCGCGCCCGATGCGGTGCGGGTACCGCTGGGCGCCAGCGAATATCGGCTGCTGCGGGTCTTTCTGGAGCATCCACAGCGGGTATTGAACCGCGATCAATTGCTGGATCTGACCCAGGGGCGCGAGGCCATACCGTTCGATCGCAGCATCGACGTGCAGGTCAGCCGACTGCGCCGACGGCTGCGCGACGACCCGCGCGAGGCCGTCATCATCAAGACCGTTCGCAGCGAAGGTTATCTACTGGCGGCCCACGTCAGCCGGGAGTTCTGATGCGCCTGCTGCCGCAATCCCTGTTCGGCCGGCTGCTGCTGTTTCTGACCGGCGGTCTGGTGCTCGCCCAATTGTTGAGCGCCGCGATCCTGCTGCAAGACCGCGAACAGGCGCTCTCCCACGCCATCGGCGGCCACATCGCCCAACGCATCGCCGCCATCGTCGGCCTGCTGGACACGCTGGATCAGGCCGAACGCCGCCGCCTGGTGAGGGCGCTCGATCTGCCGCCCACCCGACTCAGCCTCGACCTGCCCTGGTCCGGGCAGACGGCGGCCGACGAGCGCTATCACACCACCTTGTTCCGCGCCCTGCTGCGCCGTCAGCTCGGCCCGGAGCGGCCGCTTCAGGTCGAGATCGCCGACGACTGGCCGCCGCCCATCGCCGGTCGGCCGGCCTGGCGTGCACCGAACCGGCCACCGAGCGACTGGATCGACCGTCCCCCGCCTCCACCCGAGGAAGCAGACCGACCGCCGCGCCACTGGCGACATGCCATGATGCTGGGCTTGCGCAATTTCGTGGTGCAAGTGCGGTTGAACGATGGGGCCGTGGTCACCTTCCAGCAAGTGCTGCCGGAAGAGGTCATCGCCTGGCCGACGCGCCTGCTGTTGATCCTGCTGGTGCTGCTGGTGTCGGTCGCGGTGCTGGCGGCGCTGGCGGTACGCGCCCTGACCCGGCCGCTGACCGTGCTGGCCAACGCCGCCGCCGAACTGGGTCGCGACATCCGTCGCCCGCCGCTGGTCGAATCCGGGCCGCTGGAAGTCCGCCGCGCCGCCGCCGCCTTCAACACCATGCAGGATCGGCTGATCCGCTACATCGAGGATCGCGACCGCGTTCTCGCCGCGATGTCCCACGATCTCAAGACCCCGATCACTCGCTTGCGGCTGCGCGCCGAACTGCTGGACGATTCGCCGCTGCGGGAGAAATTCCAGGCCGATCTGGACGACATGCAGCACATGGCGCAGGCGTCGCTGGACTTCCTGCACGGCGGCGAGGACAGCGAACCCATCGCGCCGATGGATCTCAATGCCTTGCTGGAATCGTTGCAGGAAGATGCCGAGGATAGCGGCCACGCGGTGCGCATCGACGGCATGGCCCGGCAACCGCTGCGCTGCCGACCGCTGGCCCTGAAACGCTGCCTGACCAACCTGGTGGACAACGCCCTGAAGTACGGTCAGCGCGCCGACATCGCGGTGCGGGACACGCCGCAACGGCTGACGCTGACGATCCGCGATCGCGGACCCGGCATTCCGGCGGCGGAACTGAACAGGGTATTCGAGCCGTTTTACCGGCTGGAAAGCTCGCGCAGCCGCGACACCGGCGGCGCCGGTCTGGGCCTGAGCATCGCCCGCAACATCGCCCGCGCCCACGGCGGCGACCTGACGCTGCGCAATCATCCGCAAGGCGGACTGGAAGCGGTGCTGGAACTCCCGCCCTGACGCATGCGCCTATACTTGTACCGGTGAACCTGTTCAAACCCAACCCTCGGGAGGATCACATGGACACCACCACCCACAATCTGGGCGCGCTGTTCGAGCAACTGGGTTTGCCCGCCGACGCGAACGCCATCAAGACCTTCATTCACTGGCACCGACCACTCGACCCCAAGGTCTCGCTGCATCAAGCACCCTGGTGGCACCCGGCCCAAGCCGAGTTTCTGGCGCGGGCCATCGAGGACGACTCGGACTGGGCCGAACCGGCCGACGAGCTCGACGCTTTGCTCCGCCCCGCGCCGGAAGCGTCCTAATCATCCGGTTCCGACCCGCCTAGAAGTGGGCACGCCCCGCAGCTCGCATTCCGACAACCTCCCGGCGAACCATGGCATGATCATCCTCAACAAGGCGCGCGACCTACCGCCAGCGGCCCGGTTCCGAGCATCGAGCCTGCTGGCCGGCCTACTATTAGGCGTGTTCGTCACCGACGGGGTTCGGGCCGCCGATCCCATCAATGCCCGCTCGCCGCTGGGCATCAACATCGCCGCGCTGAACTACTGGAGCACGGAATGGACCCTGATCGATGCCATGAAGCGCTCCGGTAAGTGGCTGACCCAGTGCGATCCGCAAAACTCGCCTCATTGCGCCGCCCAGGAATGGGATACCCGCGAACAGGACCAGATGGACCTCGATGAAAACGGCTGGGTCCGCTCGCTGCCGGCCATCGCCGATCCCGTGGTTCGCTACCGCACGGTGGCCACGTTGATGCTGCAAGGCGACGGCGGCGCGCATCCGGTCGGACCCTACACCGTGCTGTACGAGGGCGAGGGTTCGCTGGAGTATCAATTCGACGCCGCCAAAAATGTCGAGCGCTCCCAGCCCGGTCGCGACGTGGTGGAGGTCAAGCCCGGCACCCGCGGCATCCTGCTCAAAATCACCGCCATCGATCCCCATAAAACCGGCAACTACCTGCGCAATATCCGCGTCGTCCCACCGGGCGGGATCTGCAACGGCGATCCGTTCGACTATGCCGAGGACGCCACCGTCTGCCGGGAGCGCGGCGGCAACTACACCCCCTTCATCGAGATCGTCGAGTCCCAGCGCTTTCACCCGCTGTTCCTGCGCGATTTGCGTCCCTACCGGATCATCCGCTTCATGGAATTCCTCGGTGCCAACACCAGCCCGCTGGTCGAGTGGGCCGACCGGCCACGGTTGGAAAACGCTCGCTGGAGCGGCGACCGCGGCGCGCCGGTCGAACTGGCGCTGGATCTGGCGGCGCGGCTGGACGCCGACCCCTGGATCAACCTGCCGGCGCGGGCTAGCGACGATTACGTCAAGCAGTTCGCCCGCCTGGCGAAAGCGCGCCTGCGCCCGACCCAGCCCATCTACGTCGAGTACGGCAACGAGATCTGGAACGACGCCTTCGGCGCCGGCGCCTGGATTCAGCAGCAGGCGTTGCTGCGCTGGCCCGACCGGCCCGGCGGCCCCTCGCCGTTCACCCGCCGCGTGAACGGCTACGGCAAGCGCTCCGCCGAAGTCTGCGCGCTGTGGAAGCAGGAATGGGGCGACGACAGCCAGCGGGTGCGCTGCGTGCTGGCCGGCATGACCGTCAACGCCTGGATCAGCGAACAGGCATTGCAATGCCCGCTGTGGGCGGCGGAGAACGGTGGGCACGCCTGCGCCGAGGGAATGGCCGCCCTGGCGATCGCGCCCTATTTCGGTCACCACTTGGGCCTGGCCCGGCACGCGGCCACGGTCTCGGCCTGGACCGGGCAATGGGATGGCGGCTTTGAGACGCTGTTTCGGGAACTGGCGCACGGGGATGTGTTGAACGACCCCAACAACCTGGCGCTGCCGGCGGTCTACCGGCACATCGACCGGCACAAGGCGTTGGCCGATCATTACGGGCTGGCGCTGGTGGCCTACGAAGGGGGCCAGCATCTGGTCGGCGTCGGCGCGGTCCAGGACGACGCCCGGCTGGAAAAGCTGTTCACCGACGCCAACCGCGACCCGCAAATGGGTACGCTCTACACCGATTATCTCAACGGCTGGCGCCAGCGCGGCGGCCAGTTGTTCGTGCATTTCAACAGCGTCGGCCGCTACGGAAAATTCGGCAGCTGGGGCGCCAAGGAGTATCAAACCCAGACCGGCGCGCCCAAGCACGACGCCCTGCTGCGCTTCATCGCCGCCAATCCCTGCTGGTGGGACGGCTGCGCCGCGCCAACCGCCGCTCCCTACTAAACCGTCGACCGTCGCGTGGATCGGCTTCGGCCGAAGCCGGATCGGCCGGTGGGTCCGCTCTTCAGTGAGGCCCGCGCCGATCCTGCTTCAGTCGCCCGCTTCCGTTAGCCAGTCGCGCGGCTGCAGAAAGAAATCGGTCAGCCGCGCCTCGGGGCTGTCCGGCTCGGGTCGCCAATCGTATTCCCAGCGCACTCGCGGCGGCAACGACATCAGAATCGACTCGGTGCGCCCGCCCGATTGCAGGCCGAACAGGGTGCCCCGGTCGTGCACCAGATTGAATTCGACATAGCGCCCGCGCCGGTAAAGCTGAAACTCCCGCTCCCGTTCCCCGTAGGGCATCTCCCGCCGCCGTTCCACGATGGGCAGATAGGCCGGTAGATAGTGATCGCCGACGCTACGCAGGAAGGCGAAACAATGTTCGAAACCCCAGTCGTTGAGATCGTCGAAGAACAGCCCGCCGATGCCGCGCGGTTCGTTGCGGTGCTTGAGAAAGAAATACTCGTCGCACCAACGCTTGAAGCGGGGATGGACCTCCGGCCCGAACGGCGCGCAAGCGGCGCGGGCGGCGCGGTGCCAGTGAACGCAGTCCTCCTCGAACCCGTAGTACGGGGTCAGATCGAAGCCGCCACCGAACCACCACATCGGCTCGGCATCGTCCCGTGCGGCGGTGAAGAAACGAATGTTGGCGTGGGCGGTGGGTACGTAGGGGTTGCGCGGATGGACCACCAGCGATACGCCCATGGCCTCGAAGCCGCGCCCGGCCAGCTCCGGCCGCTGAACGGTGGCCGCCGGCGGCAGGCGAGCGCCGGCAACGTGGGAAAAGTTGATGCCGGCCTGCTCGAACAGCGCGCCGTCGCGCAGCACGCGAGTGCGGCCGCCACCGGCCAGACCACCGCCGCCGGTGGGACGCTCCCAAGCGTCTTCCAGGAAGGTTGCGGCGCCGTCGGTCGCTTCCAGGGCGTGGGTCAGCCGGTCCTGCAATTCGCGCAGGTAGTTCAGTACGGCGTCAACATTAGAGGGTTTGGACATGGCGGTTCCACGGGATCTCAATGTTTCCCACCATCAAGGGGGGTTAAAAACAAGCCACGGGCTGGCTCTCGATACTTCCTCGTCATCCGGGACTTCGGGAAATTTTCTGCGCACGAGAGGGCAGACGTTCACTGAAAACCTGAAAGTGCCTCCGCGTCCGCCGCGCTGCCTGGAGAGCAGGGCAAGGATGCGGTTTTGAGAAATTCGAGGGCGGTTGCCTCATCGGATTCAATGGCGATTTCCACGGCGCGCTTGGCGGCATCGAGAAGTTCGGCGGCGCGGCGCTTGAATTTTCGAGCAGCAAGCACTCTTGATCGGGTTTGTTCCGCAATCTCTTCCATAATGCTGCCGTCGAATACGGGTATGATGAATTTTCGAGTGCTGAACAGACCTAAAAATGGATTAATTGCCCCAGTACACATTTGTTCACTTTGTAATTTACCAAACTTACTGTTTAGGAAAGCAATGATGTACAAGAGCGGCAATTTTTTGTTAAACCTTAAAAGAGCAACACCCTGATTGATGTTGGCGGCACTAGGCACGTCTTCAGCTATTGCGGCGTTACCAACGCGACCCTTGATCGTCAGTAACACATCTTGATTCTGAAGAGCTGTGCGTGCTAATTCAGTTCGGTGATGGATATCCAAAATTCGCTTTTCGCTCTCGTAGTTGATCTCAAAATCTGAGACATGCTCGGCGCATGGAAATGGAACTTCACCCATGGTTAAGTTGTGATACAGTGGTGTGTGCCCGTTCGTTATGGACAGCAATAAATCCACCAAGGCATCGCGGTTCAGCTCATCAAGAATTCGAGTAATCAATAGAGTCATTTGTTTTCTTCTGTCTGTGGAAAGCGATGTCTCAAGCACCGTCCAGATAAAACCACTGCCCACCCTCCTGCACGAACCGGCTGGTCTCGTGCAGCCGGTGCGCCTTGCCGCCGACCTTGTAACGCGCCACGAACTCGACCACGCCCCGCGTGTCGTCGGGACCGCCGACTTCCACGCGGACGATCTTCAAACCCAGCCAGTGGAGCTTGCCCGCATCGCCCAAATCAAGCGTTTCGGGCCGAGTGGACTCGTGCCAGGTGCGCAGCAGATAGTCTTCCCGCGCGAGGACGTAGCCCGAATAACGGGAGCGCATCAGCGTCTCGGCCGTGGGCGGTCGTTGTTCGTGATCGAGGTACGGGTTGCAACAAGCAGCGTAGGTTTTGCCCGAACCGCAGGGACAGGCGCTATCGGCGTTCATCCCGGCAATCTTCGGAGCACCGCCCGCGCCGGCGCGCCTTCGGCCCCGGCCAGCTTGAGCGGCAGGCACATCAACTCATAAGCGCCCGGCGCGACCTCGAACAGGTTCAAACCTTCCAAGATCACGATTCCGGCTTGCAACAGGGCGACGTGGGTTTGTGGATCGCCCTGGAAAATCTGCACCGACAGATAATCGACCCCGATCAAGCGGATACCCCGCGCCACCACCCAGTGGGCGGCCTCGACGGTCAGGGCCACGAAATCGGTGTGGAACGCGCGGTCGCCCCGTTGCCAGAGCGCGGAATTGCGGGTACGCAGCAGCAAACGCCGGGTATCGGCGGGCAGGTTCAGGGCTTCCAGATCGCGAGCGGTGATGACATCCACAGCGGGCAGCGCGGCCACGACCGCCGGCCCGATCAGCGCATCCAACGACAGATGAGTGACATCCGCGCCATCGGCCAGAAAATGCAGGGGCGCATCGACATGGGTGCCGGTATGAACGCCGCAAACCAGAGTGCTATCGTTGACGGGATCGCCCCGCGCCATATCGCGCCGACGGCTTAATTCGATGGAGGGGCTTCCGGGCCAGCGGGGTAGGTCCGGGGATATCGCGAGCGAGATATCCAGGTAGTGGGTCATGAGTGCTCCATTGAAGGATTACAAGGTCGATGACTCGGAACGAACGGGTTGGGAGTTTGCAGCGATGGCCCGGCTGGCCTGGAGAAAGAGTTCGCGAGGATCCCGTGATGTCCGCCGCCCGGCCGGGTACCTACGCGCTGTTGCTGCGCATCGACGCGGCGGGGGAGGTCGCGGTCGGCCGGCGCCACCGACTGCGGCTGGAACCCGGTTGGGCGGTGTACGTCGGTAGCGCCTTTGGGTCGGGCGGCGCGGCGGCGCGGCTGGCCCATCATCGCCGGCCGGTGGTTCGACCGCATTGGCACATCGATTATCTGAGAAACCACGCCACCTTGCGGGCGATTTGGATCAACCACGATCCGAGCCGCCACGAGTGTCTGTGGGCGACAGTGCTGCGGGAGGATTTGGGCGGCGCGCCGCCGCCGTTTCGTTTCGGCGCTCCCGATTGTCGCTGTGCCGCCCATTTCCATCAGTTCCCGGAGCGGCCGACGCTGGCCGCGTTCGCCGCCGCGCTGTACGCCCGTTGCCCCGCTCATGCGGCGGTGCTGGAACAGGCGGCGTAGGAGCGGGAGCGGCGGGGTTTACTCCATCTTCATTTTCTGCCCGTCGCCATGCTCGTGCGCGGGCTGCGTTGTCGAAGGCTGCATGTCCTCGCGCTTGCGGATCGGGATCTGTGCTTGCATCGCGCCGGCTTTTTCGAACTCCAGGGTCAGCGGGACGCTTTGGCCGGCGCGCAGCGGCTGCTTCAAATCGATCAGCATGATGTGAATGCCGCCAGGTTCCAGCACGGTGGTCGTCCCGCCCGGTACTTCGAGCACCTCGACCTTGCGCATCCGCATCACGCCGCCGTCCATGGTCGTCGTATGCAGTTCGACATGACCGACTCCCTCGGCCTTGGCGCCGAGCAGGCGATCGGCTTCGCCGCCGTTGACGATACTCAGGTAGGCGGCGCCGGTGAGGGCGGCCGGCGGTGTTTCGGCCGCCCAGGGCTGTTCGATGCGCAGGGGATTGCCATCGGCCGCGAACGCCGCAGCACCGAACGCCAGCAGCAGGCCGAACAGAATGGCTCGCATGGGTTTGCTCCTTACAGTGACTTAATGGAGCCCGTAGTTTATTCCTCGCCGCGCGATACCGCGCCCCGCTGCGCTATAGTTTCGTCCAAACCGCTTTCCGAGGAGTTGCCATGACCGTGCCCGACCCCAATCCCAATGTTGCCCTGGCGCTGGCCGAGGATGTCGGCGACGGCGATTTGACCGCCGCGCTGATTCCGGAACACGCCCAGGCGGAGGCGACCGTCGTCAGTCGTGAAGCCGCGATTCTGTGCGGCGCCACCTGGTTCGACGCCGTGTTCTGCCAGCTCGATCCACGCATCGCCATCGACTGGCGGGCGACCGACGGCGACCGCATCGAACCCGATCAGTTGCTTTGCACCCTGCGCGGCCCGGCCCGCCCTCTGCTGACCGGCGAGCGCACCGCGTTGAATTTCCTGCAACTGCTGTCCGGCACCGCCACCCTGGCCCGCCGCTACGCCGACGCCGTGGCCGGCACCCAGGCCATCGTTCTCGATACCCGCAAGACCTTGCCGGGCCTGCGGCTGGCGCAAAAGTACGCCGTGCGCTGCGGCGGTTGTCGCAATCATCGCATCGGCCTGTTCGACGCTGTACTGATCAAGGAGAACCACATCATGGCGGCCGGCTCGATCGGCAACGCCATCGCCACCGCTCGCCGCCTGAATCCCGGTGTCACTGTCGAGGTGGAAGTGGAAAATCGGGCCGAACTGGAAGAGGCGCTCGCCGCCCGGCCCGACATCGTCATGCTCGACAACTTCGATCGGGCGGCCATGGTCGAGGCGGTGCAGATCGTCGGCGGCAGCGTCAAGCTGGAAGCCTCCGGCAACGTCAATTTCGACACCGTGCGCGGGATCGCCGAAACCGGGGTCGATTACATCTCCATCGGCGGTCTGACCAAGGACGTGCGGGCAATCGATCTGTCCATGCGTTTCCGTATTTCGTGAATCGTAAATTTCACACCGATGTCATGCGAAATTCACTCATTCGAACTACGCTATGTTCGAATCGTAAAAACCATAACCAGATTGAGGAGAAGCAACCCATGTACGCCGATTTTGCCCTGGGTACCCGCCAAGGGAGTCGCGGCCATCCGGTGGCCGATTATCGGGCCGTTGACTTTCTGCGCCAGGAAATTGCCTTTTTCGAGGCGCGCCTGCACGAAATGGGCGAGGCGGGCGATTGCGCCTACGAACATGCGCTCAGCCGCGCCTACGAAACGCTGTTGCGCGAGCGCCGCGGCCAGCTCACCCAACTGCAAGCCTGAACCCCGCCCGATTTGGCGGGCCATCGCGCCCATAAATAACCCGTGCCATCCACCCCACAATGTGAGTGGTCTTCGGGTGGGTAGCGCGGGTTATGGTAACTGCTACTCACGCCAAATGCCTTGCCGCCAGAGGTTCCGGCGCGATGCCCGACGCGGGCGTCTCCCTCTTGAAATTCGTGGCGTTTGCGCGAAGCTATTGAGCCAAGGACCGGTTTCGCACGGTCTTGCCCCCAGCCGCTCCCCCTATCGAGGTCACGCCCATGCCCCGCACGCGCACGTTCATCGTCTTCATCGCTCTCCTCGGATGGCCCCTTTATGGTGGCGCGCTGGACCCCAGCGCCACGGTCAAGGCCACGCCCCTCTTGAAAACCACGACCGGCTGGAATGGCCAACTCTTGGCCTATCCCGCCGGCCAGGCCGAGGTCACCGGGTTGCTGGTGGAAATCGCGCCCGGCGCGGAAACGGGTTGGCATGAGCATTCGGTCCCGTCCTTTGGCCTGTTGTTGGAAGGTGAATTGGAAGTCACCCTGAAGGATGGACAGGTCAAGCACCTGCACGCCGGCGAAGCCTTCGCGGAAGTGGTCAACACCCCGCACAATGGTCGCAATGTCGGCCCGGAACCGGTCAGGATCGTGGTCTTTTACACGGGCGCGGCAGGTCAATCGCTGACCCGAAAAACGCCCTGATCCTGGTGCGACCGCCTCCCAAATCCCGTGCTATTCCACCCTTCGACCCCACCAGAACCACCCACGGCCCGCAGTCGCCGGGAATGGTCTATCATGCGCGGCCATTATCCTTGATAACCGATTGCCGGTCGCTGGGCCGGCGAGGATGCGCCGCCGCATGAACCGATTGTTCCACGCCATCGCGCTGGCCGTTGGGCTAGCGCTCGGTTTTTCAGCCTCCGCCGCTGGCGACGGATTGCCCGTCGCACCCTTCCAGGCTCGTTACGAGGTGTATGGCCGGGGATTCTCGCTCGGCGAGGCGGTCATAAGCCTGGTCGGAACCGGTTCGGGTGGCTACCAGATGAGTTCCGATATTCAGCCCAACGGTCTGGTGGCGTTGCTGGCGTCGGCCCGCATCCGCGAGCAGGCCAGCGGGGAAATCCGCGATGGCCAGATTTGGCCGACCCGTTACGAACGGCTGATGGACGCCGGCAGGAAATCCAACAACATGCAACTGCGTTTCGACTGGCGGGCCGGCCAGGTTGAAGCACGCAGCGACGCGGAACAAGCCACCCTGCCGCTATCGCCCGGCGTGGTGGATCCGCTCAGCCTGCAACTGATGGTGATGGGGGATTTGAAACGCGGTCGAGTGCCCGATCAGTACTCGCTGGTGGACAAGATCCAGATCAAGACCTACCAGATTCGCAACCAGGGCGAGGAAACTCTGGACACCCCGCTCGGCCGCTTGCGTACAGTACGCATCAACCAATATACGCCCGGCAAGACCCGAATGACCACGTTCTGGGTGGCCCCCGAGTTGCAATACCTGCTGGTGCGCATCAGTCAGGAGAAGAATGGCAAGGAAGAACTGCGCATGGAGATCCGGACGGTCGAACGCCAGCCCTGAAGTCGGGTTCGCCCCGCGCCGGAACTGCCCTTATACCCGAAAAGCATTTTTCCGCCCAACTGCCTGCCGCTTAGGAGGCCAAGCGCATGAACTCCAGCGAAAGCTGCATCTTTTGCAAAATCATCCGGGGTGTCATCCCGGCCATTAAGGTTTGCGAAGACGAGCACACCCTGACCTTCATGGATATCCAGCCAGCCAGTCCGGGTCATGCGCTGGTGATTTCCAAGACACACGCCGCCAACCTGCTGGAGATCGCCGAGCCGGACCTGCTGGCCGTGGCGCGGACCACCCAGCGCGTCGCGCGCGCCGTGCAAAAGGCGCTGTCGCCCGATGGGATGCGCATCAGCCAGTTCAACGGCGCCGCCGCCGGTCAGACCGTGCTCCATTACCATGTCCACATCGTACCGATGCGGGAAGGGCAGCGCGCTGGCGCCCACGGTCGCGCGCCCGGCGATCCCGAGGAAATCAAGGCGCTGGCCACCCGGATTCGGGAGGTGCTGGAAGATTGAGCGCGCGGCCGCCGCACCGCGCCCGTATCCGGCAGTCTAAAATGATTGTTGGGTGGCGCGGCGATTGACGGGGGCTGCTGGAATGCGCGTGTGGCGAACGGTGATCGTGCTGGTTCTGGCATGGCTGGCAACCTCGACGGGAGGCGTGCTGGCCACTGCGTCGGCGTCCGGCCCGGCGCTGCTGCTGGAAGTGCAAGGCGCCATCGGCCCGGCTAGCCGCGATTTCATCCTGCGCGGTCTTGACCAGGCGCGCAAACGCGGCGCGGCAGCGATCATTCTCAAGCTCGACACGCCCGGCGGCCTGGACAGTTCCATGCGCGACATCATCCAGGCGATCCTGGCTTCGCCGATACCCGTGATCGGTTATGTCGCCCCGGAAGGGGCGCGCGCGGCCAGCGCCGGCACCTACATGCTCTACGCCTGCCACGTCGCCGCGATGGCGCCCGCCACCAACCTGGGCGCCGCCACGCCGGTGCAAATCGGCGGCCTGCCGCTGCCGGGCCGGCCGGACGATCGGGATCGCACCCGCGAGCCCGATACCGACCAGCCCGCCGACCAGTCTGCCGACAAACCCACCGAGAAGCCCGCCGGTCCACCTGCCGACAAACCCACTCCAACCGGTTCCGACATGGAGCGCAAGGTGGTCAACGACGCCCGCGCCTACATCCGTTCGCTGGCCCAATTGCGGGGCCGCAACGTGGAATGGGCCGAACTGGCCGTGACCGAGGCGGCCAGCCTCAGCGCCCAGGATGCCCTGCAAAAAGGCGTGATCGACCTGATCGCCGGCAACGTCTCCGATCTGCTGCAACAGGTCGATGGCCGCCCGGTGGAGATCGCCGGCGACAAACGGACGCTGTCCACCCGCAATCTGACCGTTGAAACCCTCACGCCCGACGGGCGGAACCGGCTGCTGGCGGCGGTCGCCCACCCGATGGTGGCCTACGTGCTGCTGTTGATCGGGGTATACGGAATTTTCTTCGAACTGGCCAATCCCGGCACGGCGCTGCCTGGAGTGCTGGGCGGCATTTGCCTGCTGCTGGCGCTGTTCGCGTTTCAGGTGCTTCCGGTCAACTACGCCGGGCTGGCGCTGCTGCTGCTCGGTCTGGCCTTCATGATCGCCGAGGCGTTCGTGCCCAGCTTCGGCGCGCTGGGGCTGGGCGGGATCGCCGCCTTCGTCGCCGGCTCGCTGCTGTTGTGGGACGAAACCGGCCCAGGTTACGAGATTCCCATCGGCCTGATCGCGGGGTTCGCTCTGGCCAGCGCGGTGGTGCTGATCGGCCTGGCGACCCTGTTCGCCCGGCAGCGCCGCCGACCGGTGGTCAGCGGCGCGGAACAATTGCTGGGCCTGGTCGGCACGGTGATGGCCGACGACCCGAGCCGGGCGTGGATTCACGGCGAATCCTGGATCGTCCGCGCCGACCGGCCGTTGCGGCAGGGCGACCGGGTCCGGGTCGCCGGCCGCGAGGGATTGACGCTGTTCGTGCAAACGCTGGATTCCGACAAAGGGGAACCGTCATGATTTTCAACCCGATCCTTATCGCGCTACTGGTGCTGCTGGTGCTGGTCGCCGCCTCGATCAAGGTACTGTACGAATACGAGCGCGGCGTGGTGTTTTTTCTGGGGCGCTTTCAGGCGATCAAGGGACCGGGGCTGATCATCCTGGTGCCCGTTATTCAGCAAATGAGGCGGGTGGACCTGCGCACCATCGTCATGGATGTACCCAGCCAGGACGTGATTTCTCGCGACAACGTCTCGGTCAAGGTAGACGCAGTGATCTACTTCCGAGTGATCGATCCGGAGCGGGCCATCATTCAGGTCGAGGATTACTACAACGCCACCAGCCAGTTGGCGCAGACCACGCTGCGTTCGGTGCTGGGCCAGCACGAAATGGACGAGATGCTGGCGGGGCGGGACGAGCTGAACCGGGACATCCAGAACATTCTGGACGCCGAAACCGACGTTTGGGGGATCAAGGTCTCCAACGTGGAAATCAAGCGTGTCGACATCGACGAGAGCATGATCCGCGCCATCGCCCGCCAAGCCGAGGCCGAGCGCGAGCGGCGGGCCAAGATCATCAACGCCGAAGGCGAGTTCCAGGCCGCCGACCGGATTCGCCAAGCTGCCGAGATCATCGCCTCCCAGCCACAGGCACTGCAATTGCGCTACCTGCAGACACTCAATGACATCGGTATCCATAATAACACCACCGTGGTGTTTCCGATGCCGATGGATCTGCTCAGGCCGCTGTTGGATGCGGAACGGCGGGCGGCGGAAAGCGCCAACAACCGCTGATCCGATGCGCTCGCGCGCGGCGCGCCGGATCGCGCTTGAGGGATCGGCCGGGCGACCGGCGGGTCCGGCGCCTCGCTCGAAACCAGAAGTCGTCGTTATGTTTCGCCATCGGTGGTTAGGCCGCTAAAAATGTAGCGGATCCCTGCGAGATTTATGATAAAAATACTCCGCAATCCGTCTCCCCTAGGTACAGTTCACTTCCTCCAATCCATCAATGACCTTCCCATTTACATTCAGATAAGCATATGACCATCGATATCAAATCTCATGCCAAGGTTGGTGTTTACGTGGACGCCGCCAATATTTCACGCAACGGCGGACAACGCATGCAATACGACATCCTGCGCGAATTCGCCTGTCGCGATCACGCCGAGCCGCTGCGCCTGAACGTGTACCTGTCCTACGACGAGGAACGCGCCGAAACCAATACGATCTATCGTGACAAGGCCCGCGCCTACCAGTCCGCCCTGCGCGAACTGGGGTACAAGGTTATCGAGAAGCGGGTCAAATGGTTTCAGGACGAGGCCGGCAACCGTTTCGGCAAGGCCAACGCCGATCTCGACATGGCGGTGGACGTGTTGCTGCAATCGGAAAATCTGGACCGGGTGCTGCTGGCGACCGGCGACGGCGATTTCGTGCAGGTGGTCCGCGCCCTGCAAAACAAGGGCTGCCGGGTCGAGGTGCTGGCGTTCGATAACGTGTCGGAGGAACTGCGCCGGGAAGCGGACATGTACGTGTCCGGGTATCTGGTGCCCGGTTTGCTGCCGACTCGCGGCGACGATTACGCGGCGCCCATGTGGGGCGCGATGGGTTCGCGGGTGCGCGGCTACTGTTACCACCACGACGACAACAAGAGCTTTGGCTTCATGCGGTTTCTGGTCAAGCTGTCGCAGTATTTGTGGAAAACCGATTCCCGCGATTCCGATTCGCCCTACCGGACGGCGTTCTTTCACGATTCCAGCTTGCCAGACGGTTTCAACGTCATGAAGCTGCCGTCCCGCAACCATCTCTTCGAGTTCACCCTGGCCGAACCGAACGGCAAGCAACCGGTCGCCACCGACATCGTTCTGGTCCATCCCGTCTCGTCCTGATGGGAGAGGGGGCGTTCGAGGCCCGTTTTCGTCGAGAAATAGCATGCATATCATCCGCACTCTGAAATTCCCGATCCTGCTGCCGCTGGTTCTGTTGCTGGGTTCCCCGGAGGCATTCGCCAAACCGGCCGTTCCCAGCACGGACATCGCCGTCGACGCCGTGATGCCGGCGTCCCGGCATGCCTCGCTGGACCGGACCATCGCCGAACTGCTGTCCCAACACCATTACCGGCAAAGCAGCCTGGATGACCGGCTGTCCGCGCTCATCCTGACTGCGTATCTCGATGAGCTCGACTTCAGCCGCTCCTATTTTCTGGCCGGCGACATCGCCGGTTTCGAGCGGTATCGCGATACCCTGGACGACGCCCTAAAGAAAGGCGACCTGCATCCGGCCTACGACATCTTCAACGTCTACCTGCGCCGGTTGGCGGAGCGCACCGCCCGCATCCAGTTCCTGCTGGAGCGGGGATTCCATTTCGATGTGGACGAATCCCTGAACGTGGACCGCAAGGACGCGCCCTGGGCCGCGAGCCCAGCCGAGCTGGATGAAATCTGGCGCAAGCGGCTGAAGCACGAGATGCTGACCCTGATCCTGTCTGGCAAGGATCAGGCCGCCGCCCGCGAACTGTTGAGCAAGCGTTACGACAATCGCCTGCGCCAGGCACGGCAGTCCAGCAGCGACGACGTGTTCCAGTTGTACATGAACGCGGTCGCGCAGGCGTTCGACCCGCATACCGCCTACTTCTCGCCGCGCAACACCGAGAATTTCAACATCCAGATGCGCCTGTCGCTGGAGGGCATCGGCTGCGTGTTGCGCATGGAGGACGAACAGGTGACGGTGGTCGAGCTGGTGGCCGGCGGTCCCGCCGATCTCAGCCAGCAAATCAAGGCGGCCGATAAAATCGTCGGCGTGGCGCAGGGCGAGGACGGCCCCTGGGTGGATGTGGTCGGCTGGCGGCTGGACGATGTGGTCGAGCGCATCCGCGGCCAGCGCGGCACGGTGGTGCGCTTGAAGGTGCTGCCCGGCAAGGCTGGCGCGACCGCAGCCGAGAAAACCGTGCGGCTGGTCCGCGACACCATCAAATTGGAGAAACAGGCGGCCAAGAGCGAGGTGAAGACGGTGCAGGGTCCCGAGGGTCGCAAATTGCGGATCGGCATCGTCACCGTGCCGGCGTTCTACAGCGATTTCGAAGCCGCCCGGCGCGGGGTCGAGGATTACCGCAGCACCACCCGCGACGTCCGGCAGTTGCTGAAGGATCTGGACGGCAAGATCGACGGACTGGTGCTGGATCTGCGCGAGAATGGCGGCGGTTCCCTGCAGGAAGCCGTGGACTTGACCGGCTTATTCATCGGCGACGGGCCGGTGGTGCAGGTCAGAAACGCCAGCGGCCGGGTCGAAATCGAGCGGGACAGCGAGGGCGGCCGGCTTTACGGCGGCCCGCTGGCGGTGCTGGTGGATCATGCCAGCGCCTCGGCCTCGGAAATCTTCGCCGGCGCCATTCAGGACTACGGCCGCGGCGTCGTCGTCGGCGATCCGACCTTCGGCAAGGGCACGGTGCAGACTTTGGTGGATCTGAATCGGCTGACCCGGGCCAAGGACCCGCAGGGCCAATTGAAGCTGACCATTGCCAAGTTCTATCGCGTCAATGGTAGCAGCACCCAGCATCGCGGAGTTCAGCCGGATATCGCCATTCCCTCGGTGGTGGACAGCGAGGAAATCGGCGAGAGCGCCCAGAAGAACGCATTACCCTGGGACGAAATCGCCGCGACCCGCTACCGCGGCGACCGGAGTCTGGCGGCGCTGGTGCCGGAACTGGCTCGGCGGCACGGGGAGCGCGCCGCCAGCGATCCGGATTATCTGGCGTTCCTGCACGACCTCGAATTCACCAAGCAGCAGCGGAGCCAGACCACGGTCTCGTTGCAGGAGCGGCAGCGCCGGGCCGAGCACGAGCGCATCGAGATCTGGCAGCGCGACCGGGAAAACCGCTACCGCGCCGTCAAGAGCCTGCCGCCGCTCAAGGCGGGCGATGAAATTCCGGAAGGCAAGGACAGCGCGATCCCGGACGAGGCCCTGGAGGAAAGCGCCCGTATCGTCGCCGATCTGGTCGTGCTGGCCGGCACGCCGGACGCCAAGAGTACCGTGGTCATGGGCCGCTAGCGCCCATGCCGTCGGTGACGCTGTCGCTCGAGCGGGCGCTGGCCGAACGGTTGGCGTCCGCGCTCGAACGGTTGGAGCAGGGCCTGCTGGCGGCGCCGGAACCGCCGGACTGGGAATACGACCGGGCGTTTCGCTGGCGACGGCTGGGCCAGCGCGGGTATCTGCGGCCGGTGCGGCATCCCCACCGCCTGCGGTTGGCCGATTTGCAGCGGATCGACCGGCAAAAAGCGGCGCTGGATCTGAACGTGCGGCAGTTTCTAGCCGGACGTCCCTGCAACAATGCGCTGTTGTGGGGCGCGCGCGGCACCGGTAAATCGTCGCTGATCAAGGCATTGCTCAACGAGTACGCCGGGTGCGGCCTGCGCTTGATCGAAGTGGACAAGCAGGATCTCATCGACCTGCCCGACATCGTCGATCCTCTGTTCGAGCGGCCGGAGCGGTTCCTGCTCTACTGCGACGATCTGTCTTTTGAAGCCGACGACCCCAGCTACAAGGCGCTCAAGGCGATGTTGGACGGTTCGATCAGCACCGCGCCCGACAATGTATTGCTCTGCGCCACCTCCAACCGCCGCCATTTGTTGCCCGAATACCAGCGGGAAAATGAGGAGGCCCGCCTCATCGGCGGCGAGCTGCACCACGGTGAGGCGGTGGAGGAAAAAATCTCGCTGTCGGAGCGGTTTGGACTGTGGCTGTCGTTTCACCCGTTCGGTCAGGACGACTATCTGGCCATCGTTGGCCACTGGCTGGAACAGTTGGGATGGCCGGCGGGGCTGGACGAGGCCGCCCGCCGACAGGCGCTGCAATGGGCCTTGCAGCGCGGCTCGCGCAGCGGCCGGGTGGCCTGGCAGTTCGCCCGCGACTGGGTCGGCCGGCACGGTCTCTGAACCCTCCAGGCCTTCAGTGGCTGCGGTGCGGGGCGAAAGCGATGCGGTCGATCAGCGCCATCAGCAGCGCCGACAGCACGAAAGTCATGTGGATGACCACCAGCCAGAACAGTTGATTGTTCCACAAGGGTTTGTCCACATCTTGCGGCGGAACGGTCATGAACGCCTTGAGCAGATGAATGGACGAAATGGCGACGATGGCGACCGCCAGCTTGATCTTGATGGTCGCCGCGTCGATTTTGCCCAGCCAGGATGGTTTTTCCTGCCCTTCGCCCACATCGAGATTAGAGACGAAGGTCTCGTAGCTGCTGAGCACCACCATCACCAGCAGGTTGGCGACCAGCACCAGATCGATCAGCGCCAGCGCCGCCAGCACCAGATCGGTCTCGGTGATCGTGGTAATGACGGCGAACAGGTGGATCACCTCCTGGTAGGCCTTGACCGCGAACAGAATCACGATGGCGATCAGCGCCAGATACAGCGGCGCCAGCAGCCAGCGGCTGAGCAGGATGGATCGTTCGAGAAAGAATTCAAGTGTTTTCATCGAGCAGTTCGGTGAGTGATTAAAGGGCGGAGGGTTGCGGACGGCGCCCGCCTGTTGGGGCGGTAGTGCTTCAGACGTGGATATGGTATTAATTAACCGTATTCCATTCAAATGGTTGCAGGTACGCATATCCACATCGGGAACACCGCCCGACACGCCGGAAACTACATATTCCGCCGGTACTGCCCGCCGACCTCGAACAGGGCCGTGGTAATCTGTCCCAGCGAGCAGCAGCGCACCGCGTCCACCAGCACCGCGAACAGATTCTCGTTGGCGATGGCCGCCTGTTTCAGCCGCGCCAGCATCCGGTCGCCCTCCGGGTGATTCCGCGCCTGGAATTCCCGCAGCCGCCGCAACTGGCTCTGCTTTTCCTCCTCGGTGGAACGGGCCAGTTCGACTTTGACCGGATCGGGCTTGGCGCTGGGGTTGCGGAAGGTGTTGACGCCGATGAGAGGCAGCGAACCGTCGTGCTTGAGGGTTTCGTAATAGAGCGACTCCTCCTGAATCTTGCCGCGCTGATAGCCGGTTTCCATCGCCCCCAACACCCCGCCGCGCTCGCTGATCCGCTCGAACTCCTGCAACACCGCCTCTTCCACCAAATCGGTCAATTCCTCGATGATGAACGCGCCCTGATTGGGGTTCTCGTTCTTCGCCAAACCCCATTCCTTGTTGATGATCAACTGCACCGCCATCGCTCGCCGCACCGATTCCTCGCTCGGAGTGGTGATCGCCTCGTCGTAGGCATTGGTGTGCAGGGAGTTGCAGTTGTCGTAAATGGCGATCAGGGCCTGGAGCGTGGTGCGAATGTCGTTGAAATCCATTTCCTGGGCATGTAGCGAACGGCCCGAGGTCTGGATGTGATACTTCAACTTCTGGCTGCGCTCGTTGGCGCCGTACTTGTCGCGCATGGCCACAGCCCAAATCCGCCGCGCCACCCGGCCCATCACCGCGTATTCCGGGTCCATGCCGTTGCTGAAGAAGAACGACAGATTCGGGGCGAAATCGTCGATATGCATCCCGCGCGCCAGATAGGATTCGACGTAGGTAAAGCCGTTGGCCAGGGTAAAGGCCAGTTGCGAGATCGGATTGGCGCCGGCTTCGGCGATGTGATAGCCGGAAATCGAGACCGAGTAGAAATTCTTGACGCCGTGATGGACGAAATACTCCTGTATGTCGCCCATCATCTTCAGCGCGAACTCGGTGGAGAAAATGCAGGTGTTCTGACCCTGATCCTCCTTGAGGATGTCGGCCTGCACCGTGCCGCGCACGTTACCCAACACCCATGACCGGATCTTCTCGATCTCGTTGTCGGTCGGCGGGCGATGATTGTCGCGTTCGAATTTCTCGATCTGCTGGTCGAACGCCGTGTTGAAAAACATCGCCAGAATCATCGGCGCGGGACCGTTGATGGTCATGGACACCGAGGTGGTCGGGCAACACAGATCAAAGCCCGAATACAGCACCTTCAGATCGTCCAGAGTGGCGATGGAGACGCCGGAATTGCCGACCTTGCCGTAGATGTCCGGCCGCTCGTCCGGGTCGCAGCCGTACAGCGTCACCGAATCGAAAGCGGTGGACAGCCGGGTGGCCTCGGCGTGCTCGGACAGTTTCTTGAAGCGGCGGTTGGTGCGGAACGGGTCGCCCTCGCCGGCGAACATCCGGGTCGGGTCCTCGTTCTCGCGCTTGAAGGCGAACACGCCGGCGGTATAGGGGAAACTGCCGGGCAGATTCTCCCGCATCATCCAGCGCAGCAGTTCGCCATGCTCCTCCAGGCGCGGAATCGCCACCTTGGGAATGCGGGTGCCGGACAGCGAACGGCGGGTCAGCGGGGTGCGGATTTCCTTATCGCGAATCTTCACCACATACTCGTCGCCCAAATAGCTTTCCCGCACTTGCGGCCACATATCCACCAGCTTGCGGGCGTGCGGGTCCACCTGCGCCTCGACCTGTTCCAGCACCGGTTGCAGATCGGCGACCGGCTTGCCGGCGGTTTCCAGCATGGCCCGGACCGCGCACAACTGCTGGCGCTGGCGGATCAACCGAACCTGCTCCTCCACTTTTCGGTGGTAGCCGTGCACGGTGTCGGCGATTTCCGCCAGATAGCGGGCGCGGGCCGCCGGCACGATCACGGTTTGGCCGCTGGACGCCTTGCTCGCCACCGGCGGCAATCGACCCGGCAGCGGATCCAGCCCCTTGTCGCGCAGCAGCCCCACCACGCCGTGATAGAGCGCGGTCACGCCGTCGTCGTTGAAACGGGCGGCGATGGTGCCATAAACGGGCATGTCGTCCGGCGATTGACCGAAAGCCTTGTGGTTGCGCTGCACCTGCTTGCGCACGTCGCGCAGCGCGTCCTCGGCGCCCTTGCGGTCGAACTTGTTGATCGCCACCGCGTCGGCGAAATCGAGCATGTCGATCTTTTCCAGTTGCGACGCGGCGCCGAATTCCGGGGTCATCACATACAGCGAACGATCCACCAGCGGCACGATGGCGGCGTCGCCCTGGCCGATGCCGGAGGTTTCGACGATCAGCAGATCGAAACCGGCCAGCTTGCAGGCGGCGAGAATATCGCCCAAGGTTTCGGGCACCTCGCTGCCGGCGGCGCGAGTCGCCAACGAACGCATGTAGAGATTCGGACCGGTGACGGCGTTCATGCGGATGCGGTCGCCCAATAGCGCCCCGCCGGTCTTGCGCCGCGAGGGGTCGGCGGCGATCACCGCAATCTTCAGCCGATCATCCTGATCCAGTCGGAAGCGCCGCACCAGTTCGTCGGTCAGCGAGGACTTGCCGGAACCGCCGGTGCCGGTGATGCCGAGCACCGGCACGGCGCGGGCCTGGGCCTGATCGAGCACTTGCTGGCGCAGCGCTGGGGCGACCGTCTGGTTTTCCAGCGCGGTGATCAGCCGGGACAGCGCCCGCCAGTCACCGGCCTTGACACCATCGAGGGTTTGGGGTGCGTGTTGGGCGGGATCGGTGTCGCAGATCGTGATCATGTGGTCGATCATGCCCTGTAGGCCCATGGCCTGACCGTCCTCCGGCGAGAAAATGCGGGTGACGCCGTACTGATGCAGCTCGTGGATCTCCTCGGGCACGATCACGCCGCCGCCGCCGCCAAAGACCTTGATGTTGGCGCCGCCGCGCGCTCGCAGCAGGTCGATCATGTACTTGAAAAACTCGACGTGGCCTCCCTGGTAGGAGCTGATGGCGATACCCTGGGCGTCTTCCTGCAAGGCGGCGGTAACGATGTCGTCGACCGAGCGGTTGTGGCCGAGATGGATGACTTCCGCGCCGCTGGCCTGCAGGATGCGGCGCATGATGTTGATCGAGGCGTCGTGGCCGTCGAACAGGCTGGCGGCGGTCACGAAGCGGACCTTGTGCCGGGGCCGGACCTGATCAACGCCAGGCGAGGGGGATCTGAACGAGCTGATGACCGCGGACATGGAAGGGATTCTCCTTAAAAAGGTAATGCGCTTTATGCGCTGAATAATACGCCTTTACGGCGATCCTTGCGGCGAGAAGCCGTGCCCACACCGTGTCGAACCGGGGTCGATCCCACCGACCCCACGAAGACCGGACCCTCTCGCTCCATCGGATTTTCAACACGCTGCCCGCCTTGGCGCATGGAACTGGCTGGCGCCACCGTCGTCCATCCCACCGGTTGTGAGTTTTGCGCCAAGGAGGTCGAACAAGCCATTTACCGGCGGGATGACCCTCGGGTTGCTTCCGTCGGCGACTCCCGCCGCGCCGATCGAAGTTCGGGGTGTTCGTTGGCTGCTTTGGACTGCTGGGTACACCATAGATTTCAGCGAATCCGCTTGTCATGACGAGCACAATGGTAAAAGGAACCGGAAAGCGAAGGTTGCCAACAGGGTTGCAATTTTTGCCAACAATAACGCCATCCGATTACCCAAAAACCCGATAGCCGTTTTTCGCGGTCATCCTCCTAACTGGGAAATCCGAATACCATGTTAAGATCTCCACCCATCTTGCTAACCACCGCTGTAGGTCTCCTGCTGATCTGCCATATATTTTGGGGTTGGGTGCCGATTCTTGACAGCGCCAACCTGGCGTTCCACGAAGCCGGACACCCCATCTTCGGCCTGTTTTCCAGCCGCTTGATGGTATACGGCGGCACCCTGATGCAACTGCTCATGCCTGCCGCGTGCGCCTGGGAGTGTCACCGCCGAGAACAGCTTTACGGGTTTTA
The DNA here is from genome assembly GCA_027492875.1 of Candidatus Competibacteraceae bacterium. Lineage (GTDB taxonomy): Bacteria > Pseudomonadota > Gammaproteobacteria > Competibacterales > Competibacteraceae > Competibacter. The sequence goes on from JAPUDV010000026.1 coordinate 24,264, forward strand.
CGCCTGTCTGATCTGGATAGGAGAAAATCTAATGAATATCGCCAGATACATGGGAGATGCTCGCGCCCACCAATTGCCGCTGGTCGGCGGGCTTGATCCGGAGGAGTTCCACGACTGGACCGAAATCCTGAATCGATGGGGTCTTCTGAACCACGACACCACCCTTGCGTTTCTGACACGAGTCGGCGCCGTAGCGTTGATGCTATGGGTGATCAAGCGATCCTGGACAGTCTCTTCCGCTTGATCGTGGCCCAGCCTCCTTGAAGAAAAAACCACAAGGGAAAAGGAGCCCTGGTCAAATCGGGTGTATGGCTGATCTGAGTCAGGCAGCGATTTTCTGTGGTTCATTCTCGGTTGTTCCGGGTTGATCGGCGATGGCGATGCCATTCTCGTCGACATCGACCG
>JAPUDV010000027.1 GCA_027492875.1 Candidatus Competibacteraceae bacterium
ATCTGCTGTCATCACGCTTGTCCAGCAGCTCTCCCCCTGCCTTGCGGTTATCGATGAGCGAAGAGGGCGGCGGATCGCTCAACAGGTTTATCAGATCCCCGTGAAAGGCACTGCCGGTCTCTTGGTGGAGGCTGTTCGTTCATGGGTCTCCATTGATGTGCGAGGCGAGCTAACCGCGCTCCGCTCACGCGGCTACTTTATCTCGGAGCCTGTCATTGAAGCTGCTGCACGAGCAGCGGAGTGAAACAATGAGCGCACAAGATATTGCCAAGGCCAAAGACCCCGACCTGCGTGCTTCATTGGCCGCCCTGCAACGAGCCGCCGCATTCGCCCGTGAATCCGCGATGCAAACGAATACGAATATCGTGATTGTGGAGGATGGGAGATTGGTGCGGATTCCAGCGGAAGAACCGTGCCGTAACGCTCCCGAAGGAAAAAGCCAATGACCGAACAAGACCAAAAACAACTGGGGAATATTCTCTGGGGCATTGCCGACCAACTGCGCGGCGCGATTTACGCCGACAACTTCGGGCAGAAAAAAATTGAGGTATCTGCTGATGGAAGCTATTCGTAGTATTCAAACCGTAGAAAATGGAGAAGTTCACCTCCATTTGCCCAAGCAGTTTTGGGGTCGGGAAGTAGAAATTATCGTACTACCTGCGCCACCACCCACAACGCAAGTGCCAACGGACAAGAAAAGTTTACGCGGTTGCTTGAGGCGTTATGCCAACCCTGGTTTGATTGCCCAAGAGCAAGACGTATGGCAAACGGCAGCGAGCGAAAAACATGAGCGTCGTTGACGCCAATATCATCTTGCGCTATGTCTTGGACGACCACCCGGAACTATCGGCTAAGGCAGCGGAGATTCTTGAACAATATGCGGTGACACTACCGATGGAGGCTGCGTGCGAAGTGGTGTATGTGCTGCAAAAAGTCTATGCGGTTGGGCGGGAGGATATTCAGCAACAGCTCCGTCAGTTGCTCGAAGAAAACCTGGTCACCATGGACAGGCCTGCGGTATTTCTCAAGGCGCTTGAATGCTACAGCACAACCACATTCGACTTTGTGGATACTTTGCTTTGGGCATATCACGCTGTAGAACAGCAGGAGATTTTCACATTTGACGACAAACTACTGAAATATATTCGACGTACTACTGGAGAGATGTAGGCAATCAGCCAATGACCGAACAAGACCAAAAACAACTGGGGAATATTCTCTGGGGCATTGCCGACCAACTGCGCGGGGCGATGAACGCGGACGACTTCCGCGATTACATGCTGTCCTTCCTGTTCCTGCGTTATCTGTCCGACAACTACGAGACGGCGGCGCAAAAGGAGCTGGGGCCGGATTACCCCAAACTGGAAAACGGCGACCGCCGCACGCCGCTGGCGGTGTGGTACACGCAGAACCCAGGCGACACCGCTGAATTTGAAAAGCAGATGCGCCGCAAGACCCATTACGTCATTCAGCCTGCCTACCTCTGGGACAGCATTGCGGAAAGGGCGCGTACCCAGAATGGGGAACTGTTGCATACCCTGAAAAAGGGCTTCGATTACATCGAAAACGAATCCTTCGCCAGCACCTTTGGCGGCCTGTTCTCCGAGATCAATCTGAATTCGGAGAAACTCGGTAAAGGTTATACCGAGCGCAATGCCAAGCTCTGTACCATCATCACCCGGATTGCCGAAGGGCTGGCGCGCTTCTCCACCGACAGCGACACCCTGGGCGATGCCTACGAATACCTGATCGGTCAGTTTGCCGCCGGTTCCGGTAAAAAGGCCGGCGAGTTCTACACCCCGCAGCAGATCTCCAGCATCCTTTCCGCCATCGTCACGCTGGACAGCCAGGAACCGGCCACCGGCAAGAAAAAGCATCTGGATAGCCTTTTCGACTTCGCCTGCGGCTCCGGCTCGCTGCTGCTCAACGTGCGCCATCGGCTCGGCCCGCACGGCATCGGCAAAATCTACGGGCAGGAAAAGAACATCACCACCTACAACCTGGCGCGCATGAACATGCTGCTGCACGGGGTGAAGGATTCCGAATTCGAAATTGTTCACGGCGACACCCTCACCAACGACTGGGACAGGCTGCGCGAAGCCAACCCCGCGAAAAAGCCCTATTTCGATGCGGTGGTGGCCAATCCGCCGTTCAGCTACCGCTGGGAGCCGACCGAGGCGCTGGGCGAGGATATGCGCTTCAAGAATTACGGCCTGGCCCCCAAATCCGCCGCCGACTTCGCCTTCCTGCTGCACGGCTTCCACTACCTGAAGCCCGAGGGGGTCATGGCCATTATCCTGCCCCACGGCGTGTTGTTCCGGGGCGGCGCGGAAGAACGCATCCGCACCAAGCTGCTGAAAGACGGCCATATCGATACGGTGGTCGGCCTGCCCGCTAACCTGTTCTTCTCCACCGGCATCCCGGTCTGCATCCTGGTGCTGAAAAAGTGCAAAAAGCCGGATGACGTGCTGTTCATCAATGCCAGCGAACACTTCGAGAAAGGCAAGCGGCAAAATCGCCTGCTGCCGGAACACATCGACAAGATCATCGACACCTACCAGTTCCGCAAGGAGGACGAGCGTTATGCCCGACGGGTGTCAATGGAAGAGATCGAAACGAACGGCTACAACCTGAACATTTCCCGTTACATCAGCACCGCTGTCGCCGAAGAAGAAATCGATCTTTACGCGGTCAATGGGAAGCTTGTGGCGCTGGAAGCGACAATCGATTCAGCCACGAAAAAACACAATGCCTTTCTCAAGGATCTCGGCTTGCCGCCTTTGCCCTGATCTTGGCTTTTTCTGAAATGTTGCTTTGTATAAAACTGAAAGCCGCTTTCACCGCCGCCCGGCGCCTTCGCCGCTCCGGTGACCGGTCGGCGTCGTGACCGACGCGCTCGAGCGAGCTTCTTGTACGCCGGCGGGTAGACATGGCCGCGAATGAACGGCTCCATGTCGATCGGACGAGCGACGCGCGCCAGCCCGCTATCGGACCATGTATAGGCTTGCACGGTAATGGTCGCGGTAGCGTTGCCGCAGATGCACCGCATCGACGCCGGTCCAGTCCATCGTCGCCTCCACCCGCGCCAACATCGCTCAAGCCGCGTTGGGGTCCACCACGGTTCGACCCCGCACCCGCCCGGCGATGATGTCCTCGGCCAAGCGGGGCACCTCTTCCAGCGCGGCGACATGGGACATGTGGCCCAAGGCGTTGTGAGGCAGATCATGCACCAGGCGCGCCCAGGCCTGCCGGCGTCGGGCCGACGGGCACAGCACCGAATCCACCCCGAGCAGCTTGACGCCGCGTAAAATGAAGGGCATGACGGTCGTTGGCAGATCGGCCCCACCCGCCAGACCGCAGGCCGCCACCGCGCCACCGTAGTCCACTTCAGCCAGAACCCGCGCCAGCATCGCGCCACCGACCGTGTCCACCGCCCCGGCCCAGCGTTGCGCTTCCAGCGGCTTGGAGGGTTGACTCATCTCTTCCCGACTGACGAAGCCAGCGGCGCCCAGCTCGCGCAGATAGCCCTCGGTTTCCGGACGGCCGCTGACCGCATGAACCACGTAGCCCAACTTGGCCAGCAGCGCCACCGCCACGCTGCCGACCCCGCCGCTGGCGCCGGTCACCAAAACGGGCTTGTCGCCGCCGGGGAGGATGCCGGCCCCTTCCAGAGCCATGACGCACAGCATGGCGGTGAAACCGGCGGTGCCGATGGCCATGGCGGTTCGAGTGTCCATGCCGGCCGGCAACGGTACCAGCCAGTGGGATTGCAACCGGGCTTTCTGAGCGTAACCGCCCCAGTAGCGCTCGCCCACACTCCAGCCGGTCAGCACCACTCTGTCGCCAGCCCGATAGTCGGGGGAACTGGATTCCAGCACCGTGCCGGCCAGATCGATGCCCGGCACCATCGGAAACTGACGCACGATCTTGCCCTTGCCGGTCACCGCCAGACCGTCCTTGTAGTTGAGCGAGGAATATTCCACCGCGACCAGCACATCGCCCTCGGGCAAATCGTCGAGAGTGAGTTGTTGGATGGCGGCGACGGTTTTCTTGCCTTCCTGGGTCAGGACCAGGGCTTTGAAGGTGTTCTGGGTCACGGTTCGTACCTCCGGTGATCGGTTCGGGATCGGGTGATTTGATGCTCAAACCTGTACGTCGAGCGTCCGGCACAGCCATTCGCGCTGACCGTGGCGCAGCGGTCGAGTCACGGCCCGGTTGTTGACGGTCAGTTCCAGTACCCGCAATTCCGGGCGACCGTAAACCACTGGCGCGAACGCAACTGTGCCGGTGGGATAATCGCCTGATTCGATGATGACGACCCGCAAGCGCTCGCCCTCGATTTCCGCCGTGATGCGGGCCACGCCGTAAGCGCCGGTTTCGTAGCGTCGGGTCTCCCGGTCATCCAGCCAATACTCGCAGCGTGCGGGCCGATCATAGCAAAACAGATGCAATTCAACAGTGCTCAGGTCCATGAAGCTATTTTGTAGCGGGCCGGCGTAGTACGGCAGCACTGCCCCGTTGCGGGCGAACAGCGGCAACTCGTCCAGCGCCGCCACATAAGGCAGCACCCGACCGCCCTCCAACCACTCGCCGCGATTCAGATCGAACCACCGGCCCGGCGGCAACACCACCGGCCGTTCCTGCACCGTGACTCCGTGGCGGAGAGATTCCGGACCCTGGCCTTCGCCGTGCAAGATCGGGGCGACCAACAGGGCGTCGCCCACCAGGTATTGATCGTCCAGATCGCTGAACTCGGGTCCAGGATAATGATAGAGCAGCGGGCGGATGATCGGGTCGCCGTCGCGCCAGTGCGCGAAGAAGCACTGGTACAAGTACGGTAGCAACCGGTAGCGGGTGCGAATCGCGCCGCGGATCGCCGCCAGCGGCGCCGGCCCAAACCGCCAGGGCTCCTGCCGGCGGGTAAAGTGGGCGGAGTGGTTGCGGTAGAACGGAAACAGACAGCCGGCCTGATGCCAACGCACCAGCAGCTCGGCGTTGACATCGTTCATGAAGCCGCCCACGTCCGGGCCGTTGAAGGCCACTCCCGACAGCCCCAAATTCAGCGAGCAGGGTAGCGACATGCGCAGGTGTCGCCAGTTGCTGGCGTTGTCGCCGGTCCACACCGCGCTGTGGCGCTGGGTGCCAGCGCAGGCGCTGCGGGTCAGCAGAAACGGCCGGCCGTCGGGATCGACCTGCTCGCAGGCCCGTCGGCTGGCCAGCGCCATGAAATGCGCGTACTGGTTGTGATAGCGGTCGTGGGGAACCGCGCCATGGTCGAAACGCATCTCCTCGGTGCGGCTGTAGCCGGTGGCGGGGTCGTTCATATCCAGCCATACCCCGTCCAGCGCGCTGTCACGCAGGAACTCGGCCAGCCAATCGGCCCACCAATCGCGTGTGGTCTCCAGGGTGAAATCGGGAAACACCGTATCGCCCGGCCAGACCTTGCCCACGTACTCGCGCCCGCTGGCCGTCTGGCAGAACACCGCGCCCGCCCGGCCGCTGTCGTACACCGCATAGCCCGGCTCGCGCTTGACACCGGGATCGACGATGGCGACGGTGCGGATGCCGGCGGCCTTCAACTCGCGATTTAGAGCGACGGGATCGGGAAATTCGGCGCGGTTCCAGGTGAACAGCCGAAAACTCTCCATGTAGTCGATGTCGTACCACAGCGCGCTGACCGGCAGGTCGGCGGCGGCGAATTGCGCGGCCAGTTCCCGCAGTTCCGCCGCGTTGCGATAGCTCCAGCGGCATTGGTGATAGCCCAGCGCCCACAGCGGCGGCAACGGTGCCCGGCCGGTCAGCGTTGCATAGCGCCGTGTCACCTCGGCCAGGGTCGGACCGGCGAGGAGATAAAGATCGGTGTTGCCGCCCAGCGACTGATACCAGAACTCGCCCGGCCGGGACTGGCCGGCATCCATGACCGCGTGGCCGGGATTGTCGAAAAACAGTCCCAGAAACCGCTCGCCACTTTTCAAGATCGCCAGGGGGATGGCGACGTAGGTCGGATCGTAGTCGTCGCGGGCGCAGCTGTGGCGAAACACCGCCACCACGTCCACGGTCAGGCATTCGACGCTGTCGCCCAGTTTGTTGAGGCGCTTGGTGCGCTCGCCGAAGCCGTAACAGCCGTCCACGGCGGTCAAAGCGAAGTTGAGCAATAACGCCTCGCCACAGCCGCCGATGCCCCCGGCAACGGTCGCCAGCGAAAACCCAGCCCATTCCAGCCGCAGGCGGGCCGCGCCCAGTTCGATCCGGCCCGCCGCCGTCGCGAACACCGCCGCGTCTCCCTCCGGCTGCGGCGCGACCGACCGACCGGCTCCGCGCTCCGGCAACACGGCATCCGAGTGCTGGCGCCGATCCGCCACCCGGTCGTTCTCGAACCGCAGCCGCAGGCAACCATCGGCGATTTCGGCGCAACGGACCCAGAACCGGACATTGGCCCCGCTCAGTGCGACCGCATCGGCCTCGACCGTCAGCCGGTCGGGGCCATCGAAATTGAGCGGATGGATTTTCTGGCCGAAGAACACGATGAAAACCCTCCAATCGAACGTCGATGCGGCCCGCTTTCTAGGTGACCTTGACGGTGGCCTTGCGTTCCAGCTTGCCCCAGCCCACCAGCACGCCCCGCAGGGAAGCCAGGGTGCTCTTGATGGCCACGTAGTACATCAGTTGGCGGTAGAAAAAACGCTGCCAGAACAATCCGGCAAGCAACCACTTGTTTTCCTTGTGTTCCAAAGCGAAAGCCAACATGGCCGCCAGATAATCGACCGCCACGAACAACGCGTAATAAAACAACACGCGCCACAAGCCATCGGAGGAATACTCGACGGGGTGCTGCCAGTGGTTGAACGCGTCCGTCGCCAGCGAACCGACCAGCAGCAGATCCATGACTGGGGAAACCAGGGGAAACAAAACCTGAAAGATGAGCACGTTGGGCATGGCGACAAAGCCCAAGGCGCCGTAGCGCGGCCGGAACAGGACATCGGCGTGTTTCCAGGCCGCCTGCATGGTGCCGAACATCCAGCGGAAACGCTGGCGGATGAAGCCGCGCACGGTATCGGGGGCCTCGGTCAGGGCCACGGCCTCGTCCTCGTACACGATGGCGTAACCCAGCTTGCGGATCGCCATGGTGAGATCGGCATCCTCCGCCAAAGTATCGTCGGTGAACCCCCCCGCCCGCTCCATCAGTTCACGGCGCCACGCACCCACCGCGCCCGGCACCACCGTAATACAGTTGAGCACGTCAAAGGCGCGTCGATCCAGGTTCTGACTGGTGATGTATTCCAGGGCCTGCCAGCACGTTAGCAGGTTGGTGCGGTTGCCCACCTTGGCGTTGCCGGCCACGGCGCCGACTTGGGGGTTGGCGAAATGCCGGACCAGTTTGATGATGGTGTCGCGGGTAAAAACGGTATCGGCATCCAGGGCCACCACGATCTCGGCCTGGGTCTGGGCCAGGCCGAAGTTGAGCGCGGCCGGCTTGCCGCCGTTGGGTTTGGTGTAGACCCGCACCTGGGGATGTCCGGCGAAGGTGTCGCACGCCAAACGATAAGTGGCATCCTTGGAACCATCGTCCACCACGACAATCTCGAAACGGTCGGGATGATCGCAGGCCAGCAGCGAGGCGATGGTCTGCACGATGACTTTTTCTTCGTTATAAGCCGGCACCACCACCGCCACCGAAGGCGAGTACGCCGGATCGAAGACAAGGCGTCGCTTGCGCCCGCGCTGGTAAACGGCCAGCACCCCGATGAACAGCAGGCGCGCGATCCCCAGTACGATACCGATCAGGAACAGTCCATGGATCGCGACTACTCCCAGATTGATCAGGCTAAACGCGGCCCAGTCCAATTCGGTTCGCCATCGGCTCTCGGGCGCCACCAGCGGCATCACCTCGTCCCGGCCACGACCCAACAGCTCGGCGATGGTGACAAAGTGGAAACCACGAGCCCGCAAGGCCTCGATGATCCTGGGAACGGCCTCCACGGTTTGCTTGCGGTCGCTACCGGCGTCGTGCAGCAGGACCACGTTGCCTTCGCCGCGCTCGGCCGCTTCCACGGTGCGCCGCACGATTTCGTCCACGCCCGGTCGCTGCCAGTCGTCTGGATCGATCTGCATCCCCACGGTGAGATACCCCTGACCGCTGGCCAGTTCGATGGGTCGCACCTGATCGGGGGTCTCCGGCTCGGCGTCCACTGCGTAGGGCGCCCGAAACAACAGGGTATGGCGCCCCACCGCGCCGGCCAGCAGCCGCTGGGTCGCGGAGAGTTCCAGTTGGAATTGCGTGGGTGAAATGACCGAAATATTGGGATGGGTGAAGGTGTGGTTGCCGATTTCGTGACCCTCCTCCACCTCGCGGCGCAGCAGCTCCGGATGCAGTTCGCCGTTGACGCCGATGATGAAAAACGTGGCGCGAACACCCGCCTGACGCAGGGTGTCGAGGATGGGCGAGGTATAGCGGGGATCGGGGCCGTCATCAAAGGTCAGGGCGATTTTTCGATCCTGGCTACCCTGCCGGGTGATCACGTAGGGCGACGGAAACGCCACAAAGCGCTCGGCCGTAATCAGATTGCGTTTCGGATCGAATTCGATGGCGCGCTTGCCGGAATGGGGTTGAGCGGTGATGCGCAGGATTTCGCCCCGTCCCTCGTAATCCAGCCCGTAGGCGAAGTGGACCTCTTCCAAGCGGGCGGCCTGCCGCGCATCCAGCGGCTCGTGCTTGCCGAATATCTGCCACAGCGACGGATCCTCGCCGCCCAGGCGCCAGAGAGCGACGCCGCGGGGCTGGATCGAGCGCGCGACGACCAACTGGTTGAACGCCGTCACGGCATCCAGCAACCACACTTGATGGATATGGTCATCGTCGTCGGCGTATTCGAACATCGGATTCAGCGAAGCCGGGTCGAGGCGAATGTTGCCTTCCGATTCCTGGGCGGTGAGCACCGCTTCCTCGAAGGTTCTTTCCTCGGCGTGGCGACTGCCCTTGAGCCAGTCGTAGCCGTAATTGCCGATGGCCACGATCATCTTCTGGGCGGGTACGTCGCGCTGGCGCTGGCGCAAGACCTTGGCGAACCAGGGCAAACTGGCGATGGGACCGGGCGTCCCGGTCGACCAGTGCTCGTCGTAGGCCATCAGGATCAGATAATCGGCGGTGCGCGCCAGCGCGCGATAGTCGAAAGCCGGGTCGCTGGCGGGCACGTTGACCGACAGTTGCAGGTTTTTCGGCTGAAGCACCGCATACAGTTCGGCGATGAAGCGGCGAAAATCGGGATGGGCCTTGGCGGGGATGGTCTCGAAGTCGATGCTGACGCCGGCGAATTCGTGGCGCTCCACATAAGCCACCAATTGCTCGATGGCGCGGGCGCGGGCGGTTGGGTTCGCGAACATGCGACCCAGCTTGTTGCCCTCCCACTCCTTGCCGTTCCAGTTGTTCACCAGCGGCATGATGCGCAGGTCGGGGCGGCGGGCGCGAATGTACTGGGTGGTTTGGTTCGCGCGGTTGGGGTCGTCCTCCCGGATCGTCCCATCCTCGCCGTCCAGATGCAGCCACTCGGGGATGATCATGTCCAGGTTGCCCAGATTCTCCTTGAGCGAGCTCATGCTGGCGTCGTCCCAGTTGACGAAGAAACCGATGGTGAGCGGATGTTCCGGGACAAGGTTCGCCTTCTGGGGCTGGACCAGCAGGTGTTGCAGGTCGCGCTCCCGTTCCAGCGCCAACTTGTCCTTGGTATCCCGCAGGGCGCGTTCGCGGCGGGTCAGCGGATGCGTGAACGACAAGGGCGGCGGCGCCATGTGGGCGCCGTGGGGAACGATACTGGCGCTAGGCAGATCGAGCGCCGGCAGCACCGGGCTCACCAGAATGCTCAGGATCAGCGCTCCGAACAACAGGGACAGGATGAGACCGAGCACCGCCATTCCCAGCCGCAGGCGCGGCCAGCGTCTGCGGCTGGGATCAAAAAAAACGGGGGCCAGCGCAGGCTTGTCTTCCTCGATGGTCGGCGGGTCGTTCAGAGAAGACATAGTTGGTTCCAAACCGGTTGGTCGATTTACCGAGATTGTCGAGTTGAGCTTTCGCGTTCGGGCACATCCCCGTTTGCAGCCGAGGAGGATCGAACCGGGCGTCCGGCGGCGGGCCGAGGGGATAAAAGGCAGTGATCGGGACGCTGCTCGCGCGACCCCGGCGCTAGCGGGGGGGCGGAATCGGTCCCCGGCCGCGCACCACCGCCAGCGACCAGGCCGGCAATCTGACCGTGACCGCCCCCGCGCTTGTCCACGGCGTGTGGGCGGGAGGGCGATTGCGCGAAGGACGGCTATTTTCGCCAGCAGCCCGCCACCGGTACTGGGCGGCGGAAAACCGGTAGAGGTCGGCCGGACCACGCAGGAATTCTACTCCACCGCCGTCGATCCCGGTGAAACGGATTCGCGCGACCCATTCCCGTTTGGGATCCTTGTTAACCAGCAGCACGGACCACAACCCATCGGGACGCAGGATCGGGTAGGCGCTTATCCGGGCGGCATCATCCCCGGCGAGGTCGGGACGCCCAAGGTACACGGAGTGGGGTTGGTCCGCCGTCCCGACCCATTGCCTGGCGAGGAGCCGGGCGCCATGGTAAGTGGCGGTGCGCGCCACGATCCGGCGGCGGTCGTCGCTGAGAAACAGCGTGTTGTTGCCCCAGGTCTCGCCGGCCGGTTCACGTTCCAGCGGACTGGGTTCGTAACCATAAAGATAAGCGACCGCGCCTCCCAAGGTCAGGAATTGTCCGACCACATCGGCGTTGAACAAGGCTCCGGGGAGATCCACCTCGGCCTGGGTGGCGAACGCGGAATAGCCGTACTCCGTCATCAACAGTGGGACGGACGGCGGCAATCCCTGCCGACGAAGCTGCTCCAGCGCCTCCGCCAGCAGGCTCGGCCCCTTTAGCAGATGCGGGCCGGGCGGCGCGCGGATCTCGTCGAACGGATACCACTCGAACGACAGAAAGGCCAGATCCTGACTGCGGCCTCGCGCTTGCAAGTACGCGAGCAGCCGGGTGAGCCACGGCCGATCCTCGATGCCTTCGTAGCCCGTCCAGGCCATCATGGGATCCGGCAGCAGGGACTGGAAGGACGGGCCACCCAACTCCACCCCCGGATCCACCGCGCGCAGCGCGTCCGCGACTTGCAGGTACAGCGCGCCGTAATCCTCCGGGGCCACGTACTGGCCATCCGGCTCCTCGCCCATTTCGACGCGATGCACCGGGTAACCCCGGCGGCGGGCATAGTCGAGCAGGCGGGCACCGTTGGCGGGCGTATCGTAAAGCACGCCGACCGGCAGCAGCATCGGCAGGCCGCTGGTGAGTCCGCTGGCGAAAACCCGGTCGATGCCGGGTTGCTCGATGGTCGGATCGAAATCGGAGGCCCGGTGCCAGGGATCGGTGGAGGATACAAAGAACAGGGTCTGGCGGTCTCGCCCGGCGCCGTGGCGCACCGCGTCGCGCAGGACGCCCCGCTCCAGCCGGCCGAGGTAAATCTCGTGGATGGCATAACCCAGGCCATCGCGGATATCGCTGGAGTTAGTGGGCGCGGTGCCGGAGGCGGCGCTCATCAGGATGCGCACGAAACGGGCGTCGACCGGCGCGGGCGCCAGTCGCACGGTCGCATCGCCGCCCTGACCTTCCAGCGCGACGCCGGCCGCGAAGTCCCGCCAGCCGCCCGGGGGATATTCATCCGGATCCACAGGATCCTCGCCGTCCCAGTACTGCACCCGGTAGCGCTTGGCGTAGGGAACTCCCCAAACGATGCGAATGGCGTTCACGGGCTGACGCTCGCCGAGGTCGGCGATCACCCACTGCGGGTGGCGGGCGTCGTCCTCGCCGGTATAGCGCTGGTCGAGATAGGGATTGCTTTTCCAGAACGTGGCCAAATCACCGTCGGCGAGACGCGAATAGCCGTTGTTATCGGCCTGATCGATAGTGCTGCCCCGGCGCGGCAGACGATACCCATAGGAGAGCGTGATCGGATCGCGCACCCGGCCGTCCGAGGTCCAGTATCCCTGGGCGCGGGCCGGGTCGCTCCAACGCCCGCAGGGATTCCAATGCCAGACGGCGATGCCCAGCTCCGTGCGCAGCCGATAGCTGAGCGGCCGCAGCCCCGCCGAACGCATCGCGGCGAGCGTTGCCGGGCGGAAAATGGCGTTGCTGGCGCCCCGGTCGTGCCCGTCCACGGTCGCGCCGAGCGCCTGGGACGGAATCACCGTGTTGGTCGGCCCGGAGGCGAGATCCACGTCCACCGTGACGGTGATCGCCGGCGCCTGCCGGGAAGCCACGCACGATAAAGCGGCAAACAGCACGGTCGGGAAGACCCGTGCCGCCCACCTCGCGACGGTACTCCAGCGACCGAACGAACGGATTTTCTGGCCGAGGAACATGGTGGATCGTTTGATTCCCAGTCGAACCCACGAGCGTCCTCCGTGGCGGACGCCGCACGAAAGCCGCTTTAGGGTTGGATCGGCTTGGCGCCTTTGTGCCGCGCCAACAGCTCTGCCAGTTGGGTGGGCGGCACGTAGCCGGGGATCATCTCGCCGTCCTCCAGGATCAGGCTGGGCGTGCCCCGCACCCCCAATTTTTGACCCAGCTCGTACTGCGCCTGAACCGGGTTGTCGCAGGTCTTGCGCTCGATGTTTTCGCCGCGCTTGGCCTTGGTGATCGCTTCCCGCCGATCGTCGGAGCACCAGACCGTCACCGCCTTGTCGAACGAGTCGGAACCGACGCCCTCGCGCGGGAACATCAGATAGCGCACCTTGATGCCTTCCTTGTTGTAGGCGGCGATCTGGCTGTGCATCTTGCGGCAGTAGCCGCAGTCGATGTCGGTGAACACGGTCACCGTGTACTTGGCCGGTTCCTCCGGGGCGAATACGACCATGTTATTCTCACCGACCGCTTCGATCGCCTTGCCGCGCAATTCGCCGCGGCGATTCTCGGTCAAATTGTCGCGGGCGCTCAAATCGAGCAGGTCGCCTTGCAGCGCGAACCGGCCGTCTTCGCTCAGATACAACACCTGGCCGCCGATCAGCACCTCGTACAGCCCCGGAATGGCGGTCGGACTGATACTGTCGGGGGTCGCCCCGCTGAGCGCGGTTTGGAGACGGCTGAGGTCCGGTCGTTTGGCGGACTCGGAAGCGTTGGGGGGCGCGGGGTCGGCGGCCAGCGCGCTAGCGGCATACAGGGCGGCGACGATCAGCAGAGTTTTACGCATGTCGATATCCACGGTGATGACAACGGAATGAATGATTCAGAGTTTTCCAACCGGCAAGGGTTCCACGATGACCGACCCGACCGGGAAGCGCAAGCCCGGTCGGAGCCGACGCAAGCCGAGGCGTTGCGGCGGGATTTTCATTTCGACCTGCCGCCGCCACTGATCGCCCAGCATCCGCCGGCCCGGCGCGGCGACAGCCGGCTGCTGGCGTTGGACGGCGCGACCGGCGCGCTCGCCGACCGGATGTTTCGCGAACTGCCGGATCTGCTGCGCCCCGGCGACCTGCTGGTGTTCAACGATACCCGGGTGATCCCGGCGCGGCTGTTCGGGCACAAGGCCAGCGGCGGCCGCTTCGAACTGCTGGTCGAGCGGGTGCTGGACTCGCGGCGGGCGCTGGCTCACCTGCGCGCCAGCAAGCCGCCCAAACCCGGCGGCCGGCTGCTGTTCGACGCCGGCTTCGCCGCCACCGTGCTCGACCGCCGCGACGATCTGTTCGAAATCCGCGTCGAGAGCGACCAACCGCTGCCGGAGTTGCTGGAACAGTACGGCCGCGTGCCTCTACCGCCTTATATCACCCACGAACCGACCCCGGAAGACCGCGAGCGCTATCAGACGCTTTACGCCCGCCAGCCCGGCGCGGTGGCCGCGCCCACCGCCGGCCTGCACTTCGAGCAGGCCCTGCTCGACCGCTTGGCCGAACAGGGCGTGGAACAGGCTTTTGTCACCCTGCACGTCGGCGCCGGCACCTTTCAACCGGTGCGGGTCGAACGGATCGCCGAACACGCGATGCATGCCGAATGGCTCGAAGTCGGCGCGGCGACCTGCGAGCGGATTCAAGCCGCGCGCGCGCGTGGCGGGCGGGTGGTCGCGATCGGCACCACGGTGGTGCGGGCATTGGAAACCGCCGCCGGCGATCACGATCTACCCCAGCCTTGGCGCGGCGACACCCGGATCTTCATCTATCCGGGCTATCGCTTTCGCTGCGTGGACGCGCTGGTCAGCAATTTTCATCTGCCGGAGTCCACCCTGCTGATGCTGGTGGCGGCTTTCGCCGGACACGCCGAAATCTTGCGCGCCTACCGCCACGCGGTCGAACGGGGCTACCGCTTTTTCAGCTACGGCGACGCCATGTTCCTCACCCGCCGGCCCCGTACTTGAATCGGGCGGAGCCGCGCCGGCCAAACCGGCGGCGGCGCACTTGAAATTCCCTCCACGGAACCTATAGATTCCCGGCCCCGGCCCCCTTTTCAGGAGACAACAACCCATGAAGCGTATCCTGCTGTTCGTCGCCACCAACCTGGGCGTCGTGCTGCTGTTGGGCGCGATCACCCGGCTGCTGGGTGTGGATCGATTTTTTTATCAGTCCGGCCTGAATCTCACCAGCCTGCTGATCTTCGCCACCCTCTTCGGCATGGGCGGCTCCCTGATCTCGCTGCTGACGTCGAAATGGATCGCCAAAATGTCGGTCGGCGCCCAGGTCATCGAACAACCGCGCACCCAAACCGAGCAATGGCTGGTCGAAACCGTGCGCGGCCAGGCGCAGCGGGCCGGCATCGGCATGCCGGACGTGGCCATCTACGATTCGCCGGAACCCAACGCCTTCGCCACCGGCGCCAACCGCAACGCGGCGCTGGTCGCGGTCAGCACCGGCTTGCTGGAACAAATGACCGCCGAGGAAGCGGAAGCGGTGCTGGGCCACGAGGTCAGCCACGTCGCCAACGGCGACATGGTGACGCTGGCCTTGATTCAAGGCGTGCTCAACACCTTCGTGATCGCGCTGTCGCGGGTGGTCGGCTACTTGGTGGACCAGGCCCTGTCTTCCCGCGATGGAGAATATCGCGGCCCCGGCATCGGCTACTGGATCACCAGCATGGTGATGGAGATCGTGTTCGGCCTGCTGGCTTCGCTGGTGGTGATGTGGTTCAGCCGTCGGCGCGAGTTCCACGCCGACGCCGGCGGCGCCCAACTGGCCGGCCGAGGCAAGATGATCGCCGCGCTGGAACGGTTGCGGCAGTTGTCGGAACCGTCGCAACTGCCCTCGCAGATGGCGGCGTTCGGCATCAACGGCGGTTTGGGCGAGGGCCTGCGCAAGCTGTTCATGACCCATCCACCGCTGGAAGAACGCATCGCGGCGCTGCGCCAGCAAGGCTGAGCGGCGCACGCCACGCCGGGGTCCGGCCGGACCCCGGCGTGGCGCCTCTCAACCGGAGTATTGGCGGAAATCGAAATCCAGCTGCGGGCTGGTTTCCGCGACCATGTTGCCCTGCACCAGCGTGACGCCGAACTGCCAGATGCTGGCCATCTGCGGCGCGGTGGACACACCGGCCGCCACCACCCGGATTTTCAGTCCCTGAGCCTGTTCGGCCAGCCCCGCCATCGCCCGACGGCTGTTTTCGTCCTTGGCCTTGGCCAACCGTTCGATCAAGCTGCCGTCCAGCTTGATGTAATCGGGCACCAGCTCCCGCAACAGGCGGTCGGAATGCGCCTTGCCGCCGAAATGAGACAACGCCAGACCGCAGCCCAACTCCCGCAGACGGGCGCGCAGCTGTCGGGTTTCGTCGAAACAATCGTCGGCGTTGGTTTCCTTGATCTCCAGCACCAAGTGGTGGCCCGACAGCCGGCTGTCCTTCAAGCGCTTGCTGAGCCAATCGAAGAATTCGTGGTCGGCCAGTGAATTGCGGGACAGGCGGATGAACAGGATCGGCGGCTTGGACCCCACCTTGTTCAGCTCGATAAGCGCCGATAGCGCGCGGATCAGCGTCCATTTGTCCAGGGCGCTCATCAGGCCGTAACGCACCGCCACGGCGCCCAGCTTATCCAGGGGCTGGGGTTTTTCGGCGTCGTCCAGGATTTGCAGGTAAACCTTATAGCGCGCCTCGTGCGCGTTTTCGAAGCTGACGATCGGCTGGTAGAGCAGGCTCAGGCGTCCCTTGGTCAGGGCGTTCCGAATCAGGCGGATGCTGGCTTCGTCCTGCTCGCTGATGGCGGCGGCGCCCGGCCGCTCTTCCTTGGACGGTTTGTAGACCTCAACCTGATTGCCACCTTTCTGGCGGGCTCCCTCGCAGGCGCGGTCGGCGTGCGCCAGGATCTGCACGGCGCTCTCGTGGCTGTCCTGCGCCTGGCAGACACCGACGCAGCAGGTGGTCGTAAACAGCTTGCCGCTGATTTGAAAACTGTGTTCGGCGACCGCCGAGCGGAGTTTCTCGGCCAGCGCCAGGGGATCCGTGGACGACCGCGCCGGCACGTAAACCGTGAACACGCCGCTGGCGAAATGGGCGGCGATGTCCTCGAGCGCGAGCATTTCCTTGAACAGGCTGGTGCTTTCCAGCATGAACAGTTCGATGGCCTCGAACCCCATGGCGTAGCGGATGGCGGCGTAATCGGTGAACAGGATGTACAACACGGTGCCGTCGTGGTCGATCTCCAGGGTTTCGAGGAAAAACCGTCGGCTGTATAGACCCGTGGTGTCATCGTACTTGAGCAGGTTTTCCAACTGCTGGTTGTAGGCGCTCTTCTCTGGAGTCGCGTCCCGCGCGATGATCTGGGTACAGGGTTCGTCGTTGATCCGGGTCGGGGCGCACTCCAGCAGCATGGGGAAGGTTTGGCCGTTGCTGCGCACCCCGACCAGATCCACCGGTTCGATCGCCTTGCCCGAGCGGATGCTGCGCCGCAAAACGCTCTTGAGCGCGTCCCGATAGGTCGGCGGCACCATGTGGACCAGTTGAATCTGGGCCAGATCTTCCTTGCTGCCGTAGCCAAACAGGCGCAGGTAAGCCGGATTGGCGTAGCTGTGGACACCTTCGTGAATGTAGGCGATGGCTTCCTGGATGTTTTCCAGCAGCGCCTGGCTGCGGGTTTCGCTCTCCTTGAAGCGGGTCTCGAAGGATTGCTGGCGCTTGCGATCCTGCAAATGGCGCAGCTCCGCGCGCACCACCGCCACCAGATGGTCGGCATCCTCCAGGCTAAAGACGTTGTCGGCGCCTTCCTCCAGCAGGCGGGCGGGCTTGTGCCGCTGGCGGCACTCCTCATCCATCACCACGATGATCGGAATATCCTGCTTGGCCTCGGCCACCATCAGGCGCAGCTCGGCGATGCTGGGCAGATCGTCGGCCAACCGCAACAGAATCAGGTCCAGCGGCTGGTAATCGACCGCGCTGCGGATCTCTTCGACCTGGTCGGCCCGGGTCAATTCGATTTGGTAGCCTTCGCCGCGCAAGGTCTTGACGATATGGTCGATATCGTCCCGAACCTGATCCGCGACGAGCAGGTTGATGACGGAAGGTTCAGACACGCGTTCCAACCTCTGCTAGTGGCCAGGATGCAAACGGGGGACAGGATGGCGCCAGCCACGCTGTCATACTGGGGTCTTGGCCGGCCGATCCGGCAGTTCGCGCACCAATCGGGGCACCAGATAGCCCGGCAGTCGCTGGCGTAATGTTTCCATGATAGCCGATGCCTCGCTTTCCTTCACCTCGAAATGGGCCGCGCCGCGCACGCGGTCGAGCAGGTGCAGGTAGTAGGGCAGCACGCCGGCGGCGAACAGCGCCTCGCTCAACCCGGCCAGCGTCGCCGCCGAATCGTTGATTCCGCGCAGCAGCACCGTTTGATTCAACAGGGTCACGCCAGCCGCCGCCAACCGGCGCAGCGCCGCGTGCACGGTCCCGTCGATCTCGCGCGGGTGATTGACGTGAACGACCAGCACCCGTTGCAAGCGGGTTTGGGCCAGCACCGCCAGCAGACCGTCATCGACCCGTTCGGGCAACACGATGGGCTGCCGGCTGTGGATGCGCAAACGCTCCAGATGGGGGATGCGGTCCAGCTCCGCCAGCAACGCGCCCAGCCGCCGATCCGACAGCGACAGCGGATCGCCGCCGCTGAGGATCGCCTCGCGCAGGCTGGACGCGTCTCGCAGATAGGCCAGCGCCAGCCGCCACCGGGCCGGGCCGGTCCCGGATTCGGCGTAGGGGAATTCGCGGCGAAAGCAGTAACGGCAATGCACCGCGCAGGCGCCGGTGACCAGCAGCAGCGCCCGGCCGTGGTATTTGTGCAGCACGCCCGGCGCCGCCCGCGCCGCCCGGTCGCCGACTGGATCGGTGTCGAAACCCGGCGTCTCGGCCAGTTCCGCGCCCAGCGGCAACACCTGCCGCAGCAGCGGATCGTCGGGGTCGCCCTTGCGCATCCGCGCCACGAAACCGCGCGGCGCCCGCAGCGGGAAACAGGCCGCCGCCGCCCGCGCCGCCGGCAGCAGGGCGGGGTCGAGGTCCAGTTCCCGCAGCAGTTCGGCCGGATCGCTGATTGCGCGGGCCAGCTCGCGCTGCCAGCGCGACGCCTGACGCGGGACCGACTTTCCCGGTATCATATTTTGTTTTTGTAGTTCAATCACTCTAGCTGAAGGCAGGTTTTGCATGGCGACGTATAGTACCAATGAATTCAAGAGCGGACTGAAGATCATGCTGGACGGCGATCCCTGCGCCATCGTCGAAAACGAATTCGTCAAACCCGGCAAGGGCCAGGCGTTCAACCGGGTCAGAATTCGCAATCTGAAGACCGCGCGGGTGATCGAACGCACCTTCAAGTCGGGCGACAGCGTCGAAGGCGCCGACGTGGTCGATGTGGATCTGCAATATCTGTACAACGACGGCGAGTACTGGCACTTCATGGACCCGCAAAGTTACGAACAGTTGACCGCCGCCGCCGCCGCCGTGGGCGACGCCGCCAAGTGGCTGAAGGAGGAAGCGATCTGCCAGGTGACATTGTGGAACGGCGTGCCCTTGAGCGTGGCGCCACCCAATTTCGTCATCATGACCATCGTGGAAACCGACCCCGGCGTGCGCGGCGACACTTCCGGCGGCGGCGGCAAGCCCGCTACCCTGGAAACCGGCGCGGTGGTCCGGGTGCCGCTGTTTGTCCAGAGCGGTGAGGTCATCAAGATAGACACCCGCACCGGCGAATACGTTTCCAGAGTGAAAGAGTAACCGGCGATCGTGGAATCGACCTGCTGGCGACCCGGCGCCGATTTTATCGCCCTGCGCCTGCGAGCCGACCTGCTGGCGCGAATCCGGGCCTTTTTCGCGGAGCGCGGGGTGCTGGAGGTGGAAACCCCGGCGCTGTCGGCGGCGGCGATCACCGATCCGAACCTGGCCAGTTTCGCCGTGAGCTACACCGGACCGGGGCCGCGCCACGGCTGGACGCTGTACCTGCACACCTCGCCGGAATTCCCGATGAAACGGCTGCTGGCGGCGGGCAGCGGTAGCATCTACCAAATCGCCCGGGTGTTCCGCGACGGCGAGGCAGGCCGCCTGCACAATCCCGAGTTCACCCTGCTGGAGTGGTATCGGGTCGGCTTCGATCACCACCGGCTGATGGATGAAGTGACCGATCTGACGACCGAATTGCTGGCCGGAAGCGTACCGCTGGCGGAACCGGAGCGCCTGAGCTATCGCGCGGCCTTCCAGCGGTATCTTGGCCTGGACCCGCACCGGGCCACGGTGGCGGAACTGGCGGCGGGCGCGGAACGGTTCGCGGTCCCCATTCCGCCGGGGATGCCGACGAATGACACCGATCCCTGGCTGGACTTGCTGCTGACCCATCGCATCGAACCGCGACTGGGCGCGGGACGGCTCACTTTTCTCCACGACTATCCGGCTTCGCAGGCGGCGCTGGCGCGGCTGCGGCCGGGCGATCCGCCGGTCGGCGAGCGCTTCGAGCTGTATCTGAACGGTATCGAGCTGGCCAACGGCTTTCGCGAACTGGGCGACGCCGGCGAGCAGCGCCGCCGTTTCGAGGCCGAAAACGCGGCGCGGCGGGCGCTGGGATTGCCGGAAATGCCGGTGGATGAACATCTGCTGGCGGCGCTGGCGGCGGGTCTGCCGGATTGCGCCGGCGTGGCGCTCGGTTTCGACCGGTTGGCGATGCTGGCGGCGGGGAAAAAATCGCTGGGCGAGGTGCTGGCGTTTCCGCTCGACCGGGCCTGAAGCGGCTTCATCTGCCCGGCGCGATCTCCGTGCCCAGCCGCTGCCCCATCCGCACCGGTGCGCCGGGCGGGAGGGCGGCTTCCCAGCGCACCGCGCCCGCGCCGAACAGCAGAATCACGGTCGAACCCATGTTGAAACGCCCCATCTCCGCGCCTTTTTCGAGGTGCACCGCGCCCGCGCCGCTCGGCGGATAGCTCCAGCGGCGGATCGCCGCGCCCAGCGGCGGGGTGATCGTTCCGGCCCAGACCGTTTCGATCGAGGCCACGTTAATCGCCCCCACCAACACCAAAGCCATCGGCCCGGCCGAGGTGTCGAACAGCGCCGCCACTCGTTCGTTGCGGGCGAACAGATCGGGCACCATCCGCGCGGTCAGCGGCGACACGCTGAATAACGCCCCCGGCACATGCACCATCTCCAGCAACCGGCCGGCCAGCGGCATGTGGATGCGGTGGTAATCGCGCGGCGACAGATACAGGGTGCTGAAAGCGCCATTCTGGAACGGTCGCGCCCGCTCCGCGTCGCCGCCCAGCAGCGCCGTCAGTGAAAAATCGCGCCCCTTGACCTGAAGCAGGCGGTCGGATCGGGCGACGCCCATCTGGCTGATCGCCCCGTCCACCGGACAGCACACCGTCCGATCACCTGGCGCCAGCGGCCGGACGCCCGGCTTGAGCGGCCGGGTGAAAAAGGCATTGAAATCGGCATAGGCGCGCGGGTCCGGGTCCAGCGCCTCGTCCAGATTGACGCCGAACCGGCGAGCGAAACCGCGAATCAGCGCGTTCTTGAACCAGGGCGCGCGGACCCGCGTCACCCGGTAGGTCAGGCGGGTCAACCAGCGTTGCGGCAACAGGTATTGCGGCAAGTTGCGAAGATGGTCGCCCAGGGTGGCGGGCGCGACGGTGTTGGGATCGGACATGGCGATGATTTCGGGGAAAAGGGTGGACCCAGCGGAATCGGCGCGGAAGTTCAGGGCGCAGCGGCACGGATCGCGAGGAAATCCGTCGCCATCCGCTCGGGATCCTGCGGCGGCGTGAAAATGGCGCGCAGCCGGCCCTGCGGATCGATCAGGCTGATGGTTGAGGTATGGTCCATGGTGTAACGCTCGGGGTCATCCGGGTTTTCCACCCGCTGGTAGAAGGCGTGCAGCGCCTTGATCAACGGACTCAACGCCTCGGCCGAACCGGTCGCCCCCTGAAACTTCGGGTTGAAATAGCTGACGTATTCCCGCAGCCGCTCCGGCGTATCCCGCTGGGGGTCCACCGACACGAACAGATAGGCCACATCATCGTCGCCGCCGCCGGTCGCCGCCAGTCGCTGCTGCAAGCGATTCAGATCGGTCAGCGCGAGTGGACAGACATCCGGGCAATAGCTGTATCCGAAATAAAGAAACGTCCAATGACCGAGCAGATCGTTGCCGGTGAACGGCCGGCCGCTGTGATGGATCAACCGAAACGCGGGGAGTGGTTGGGCGTCCGGCAGATAAATCCCAGCGATGTCCGGCGGCGGGCTAGGACGGCGGAACAGCCGTTCGCCCAGCACCCAGCCCAGCGCCAGCGCCAGACCGCCCACCAGCGTCAATCCGAGCAGTTTTCCGCGACGGGTCATGATTTTTCACCTCGATGGTCGATTGTGACGGTAGAATTCTACCAATCCCACCCGGCCTGAATTGAGGAAACTTCCGATGACGGCTTCGATCGATCCGGAAGATCCTGTTCCGCAAGCCATCGACATCCTGGCTCAGCTCCCGACGGACAGGAAGGCGCGGTGGTTCCCTGCCTGGACGGTGGCTACAACATGATGTGCGGCTGAATATTTTTGTCGCCTTCTCCCGCCGGGAGAGGACGCCCTCAACCCCGAACCCGATCCCCGATGAGCGACCACGACGACGTTCCATCCCATCTGCACACGATTCGCGACCTGATCCGCTGGGGCGCCAGCCGCATGAACGAGGCCGGCCTGCACTTCGGTCACGGTACCGACAACGCCATCGACGAGGCGGCGGCGCTGGTGCTGCACGCCCTGCATCTACCGCCGGATTTGCACGCCGAGTATTTTCAGTCACGCCTGACGCCAGCCGAAAAACAGGCGGCGCTCGACCTGCTGAAACGGCGCATCGCCGAGCGCAAGCCGGCCGCCTATCTGACCCAGCGCGCCTGGTTCATGGGTCTGCCGTTCTACGTGGATGAGCGGGTGCTGGTGCCGCGATCGCCGCTGGCCGAACTGATCGAGCGGCATTTCGCGCCGTGGCTGCCGGACAGCCGCGCGATCGGCGGCATCCTGGATCTGGGCACGGGCAGCGGCTGCATCGGTATCGCTTGCGCCTATGCCTTTCCGGACGCGCGGGTGGATTTGGCCGACATCTCGGCCGAGGCGCTGGAGGTGGCGCGGCGCAATGTGGACGAACACGGGCTGGAGGATCAAGTCGAGGTGATCCAGTCCGACCTGTTTTCGGCGCTGAAGGGCCGCCACTACGATCTGATCGTCAGCAACCCGCCCTATGTCGGTCTGGAAGAACTGGACGGCTTGCCGGCCGAATATCGGCACGAGCCGCGGCTGGGCCTGGTGGCCGGCGCGGAGGGGCTGAACGTGGTGGTGGAGATCCTGCGCCAGGCCGCCGATTATCTGAGCCGCGATGGCCTGCTGATCGTCGAGGTCGGCAACGCCCAATACGCCCTGTGCGAGATGCTTCCGGACGTGCCGTTCACCTGGTTGGAATTCGAGCACGGTGGCCAGGGAGTGTTTCTGTTGAACGCCGCGCAACTGCGCCGATTGTAACTGTAGCCGCGAGTTTTGGTGGGCGCGGTGGAATTTTTTAATCTCCCGACCCGCTGCCGGAAAATCGTTCACCCGATCAAACGCGCCGCGAGAAGCGAAGCGGTCATGTCGCATCAGGAAAAACCAACCCGTTGGGCTCCAATCGATAACGCTCGCGCGATCCCGGCAATGAGTGTGCGTGTCAAACTGCTGTCGGCCGCTTTCGCCTGCGTGCTAGCGGTCGTCGCGCTCGACGCCGGGATCGGTCTCCAACACGCCATGGTCCTGACCGAGCACTGGGAAGCGGAAGCCCTCAAGGCGGATCTGCGGGACTACCAAAACGCCACGGCGACTCTCGAACGAGTCGCGGCCACCCTCGCCGGCGATGTCGCCGCCAGACCCGAGGTGGCTCGAGCGCTCATCGCGCGGGACCGGCAAAAGCTGCTGGAAATTTTAGAACCGTCGCTTCGGGCGTTCCAAAAGCAGTTCGGTACCACCCGCCTCTACATCCATCAGTCCGACGGCTCCGTTTTATTTGGAGCGCCCGACCCCGCCCCGCCTGGCGATGCGCTCGCCCCCGATCGCCAGGCGCCGCTGGAGGCGCCGGAGGCCGATCGGAGCATCGGCGGGGTGGATCTGCTGGATTCGGACCACCTGGGCGTGCGCGGCGTGGCGTCGATCCTCCATCAGGGGCGGGCGGTTGGCGCTGTCGAGATCGGGCTCGATTGTGGCCCAGGCTTTCTTGAAACCCTGAAACAGCGCACCGGCGCCGACTACGGATGGTGGCTTTTCCGTGAAACGGTCGCGCCGGTCGGGCTAGGGCCACGGGACGGCGAACGTCCCCCCCCCTCACTACGGCCGCTCCACTACGCCAGCACCGCCGCCGCGCCCTCACCCGTCGCGGATGTTCGCGCCGCCGCAACGCGCGCCGACGCGCCGGTCATCCGCTTCGTCCAGGCCGGGAATCAAGCGATCGCGACGCTGGTCGGCCCTCTGCGCGCCTACTCCGGCCGCACCATTGGCGCCATCGAAATTTGGCGGTCTCGGGAGCAGGCGTCGGCGGGTCCGAGCAAGACGCGGCCGCTGATATTGACCGCAAGCGTCGCCGTATTGGGGCTGGTCGTGCTGTGGGCACTGATCGCCACCGTGGTGCTGCGCCCCCTGGAGCGCTTGACCGCCGTGGCGCAACGGTGGCTTGCCGGCGATCTCGATGCCCGCGTGAAACGGTTGCCGCACGATGAGTTCGGAAATCTCGGCCACGCCTTTGACGTTCTATCCGACCGCCTGATCCATGCCTTACGCGAACAGCACGAGAGCCCGATGGGCGAGGCGCTGCACAAGGCCCGGCGCGAGGTCGCCGCCGCCGCCGCCATCGATACCCGCGAGATCGAAGAGCAAAAAGCCCGACTGGAAACCGTGCTGCGGGAGCTGTCCGAGG